>JAXDQV010000388.1:0-17599 GCA_034667645.1 Chthoniobacter sp. | reverse complement strand
TTACCCATTTTCGTGAAAGAACCCGAACGAGCAGAACGATGCCCCAGGAGCCCGCGAGCGCCGGCAGAACAATGAAGGGGAGGTAAGTCGCGAAGACTTCGATGTAAAACAACGGTCGCACACTGTGCACGCGCCCGTATGCGGCCATCATCGGCGCGCTCAGGAACATCAACGCCCAGCTCGAGACGACGAGGGATTCGAAAAATTTCCAACGATAGACGGTGCGATGCGGCACCGGCAGCGTGAGCAGCCACGTTGTTTCGCGGCTTTTAAAGAGACTCGCGTAACCGACGATGCCGTTTGAAAACACGAGCATGACGAAGAAGAACCCGAAGATCAAAAAGAGCAGCCGCTGGAGGATCAAACTTCCGACGACGGGAAACTTCTGGACGTAATTGAGGCCGAAATAAAAGGCCCAGTAGCCAAGGCCGAGATAGGCCACGACAGAACCAACGAGCACAAAAATCAACAGGCGTGATTGCGCGCGGATCGCGCGGATCCGCGCCAGCAATGAGCGCCAATGCACCCAGAGTAACAGCGAGAAAAGACGGGGGCCGCGTGAACCGCGTGTTTCTTCAGCGGCGTTTTCACCCATGGTGAATAAGAGCTGCACACTGCGAACGCCATCCGGCTTTCGCCATTTCAGCCAGCCCCAAGCTGCCAGCCAGAGGGCAATCGCAACGATGGAAATCCACTTCCCGATTTGAAAAGCGCGCGGCGCATACTCGACCCGCAACGCGTGGTGCCCGGCGGAGAGCGGGACTGCGCGCAACATGTAATTCGCAGGCATCACTTCATAACACGCCTGCGTGCTTCCGGGCAGCGAGACCGCCCGCCACGCCGGCGTGTAAACATCGGTGATCAGCAAAAGCGCGGGCTGCGGAGTGTCGGCTTCGATCGTCAGCGAATCCGTCGTTGAGGCCGCAAGCCGCACGGATCCTTGATTGGCGGCGGTGGCGGGCTTCGGTTCCGGTTCTTGTTCGAGAATGATTTCGCGCGTTGGATCGAAGCTCGGCGCACGCATCGTGTTGAAAATGGCGTCGCGATTTTTCACCACGCGATAGCCGTCCATCAGTTGCAGCCGGGGCAGCGGCGGAGTTTTCGCCTCGACGACATTGAGGCCGTTTTGCTGCGGGACGAATGCGAAGCGGAGCCGGAGCATCGCGTAGAGCGGATCGAGATTTGCGAAACTCACATACTGCGTCGCCTTATCGGGATCGAGCCGCTGCGTCCACGCGATGAACTCCGCGTAGCGCCGGACCACGCCGGGGTCGAAGCCCCACATGTCAGAGGCGCCCAGCGACATCGCGCTGTCCGCATTCAACGGATTGATGATGCGGTAATCACCGGGGTGTTCGGCCAGGAACCGCTTGATCTCCGGACGCACCACGCTCGCGCTGTCAAACGTCGCCCGGGTTCCGTGCGCGAAAACGAAGACTTCGAGGACGCCGAGGGCGACCACGCCGAGCAGAGCGCGCGGCTCTTTCCGTGAGAGGGCAAGGAGCGCGCCGAGTAAGGCAGAAGTCCCGGCGGCAAAGAAAAGGGCCGCGGCGGCCGTTCCCTGCGCTTGCACGGCAAAGCCCGCGTTGGTCCAGGCTTCGCGAGGCAAATACGATTCGCCGGTCGACGCGACCGCGTTCATCACCCCGCGCCACGAACTCGTGTTCAGCGCCCAAAAAGCCGCTACCGCGAGAAGGCCGGCGAGCACGAACACGGCTTTCACGAACGATAATTCGACCTGCTTTTGTTTAAACATCCGGTCGCAGCCCGTGGCGGCCAGCAAAACGAGGAAAAGCGAAGCTGGAAAAATGAACTTCGAGATGCTGCGGAATTTGTCGAACCCGGGCACAAACGCGTAGAGCAGCGCGAACAACGGCGTGTGCACGCCGAGCGCCAGAAGCAGCGCAAGTCCGAGCACCGCGAGGGGAATCCATGTCACCTTTTTTCCGCAAAAAGTGACCGCGTAAGCTGCCAGCAGAACGCCGGTCAGGCCGAGGAACAGCGACATTTCCCAGAGGTAACAACGCCCCCAATAACTCGTGATTTGTCCGAAAAAGTCGGGAGCGAGCAGCGTCAAAAAATTCTCGGGCGGAAACCCAAACATCGAGGCGAACTCAAACGGAAGCGGCATGCTGCGAATCGTCTCTCCCGCCGCCTGCATGCCGGTCAGCAACTGCACCGCGGCGATTGCAGCGCCGCCCGGGTAGATCGCGAGCAGCCATGCGGCGGTCTGCCATTTCCAATGACAAATGAGCCGCAGCCCTGAATACACGCCGGCCGCGATCGCGGTGTAGAAAACGTATTGCGGATGGCCCGAGAAAATCTGCATCGCGACGGCAACCATCCCGATCAGCGCCCAGCCGCGTCGTCGCCCCTGGAGCACGGCGTCAATCGAGCAAAAGATCAGCGGCGACCAAACCATCGCGGGAAGATTCGTCAGGTGCCCGGCGTAAATGTGCAGGAAATGCGGACCGCAAAACATCAAGAGCGCGCCCGCGAAGAAACTGGAGGCGACGTTGAGACCGCGCCGGCGCATCCAAAGAAACATGAACGCGCCGATCGCAAAGACGTGCAGCGCGATGCTCCAGTTGATCGCTGCGGTCAGCGGGAGAAACAGGAAAATCCAGTTCGGTGGATAAAGCAGCGCCGCCTGCAATCCGCCGAAGTAGGGAGCGCCGCCGAAAATGTACGGGTTCCAGAGAGCAAAATTTCCCTTTGCCATCTCTCGAAACCCGAAGTCGCGCCATGACACAAATTGCAAAAATAAATCCGTCCCTTCGTTTCCGAGAATGCGCGTGCCGCCGGCGAACAGCACGTCTCCGAACATCGCCAGGACCAGCACGAACAAGCCCGCGATGGCCGAAGCCGCCGAGCGGGCATCCCTCGACGATTCACTTTGCACGGCTGGGCGCGCGGAATTCTTCACGGTCCCGCGTCGATTTGCTTCGCGCCAAAGTAAGGCTGGAGCGCTGCTGGAATTCTGATCGAGCCGTCGTGCTGCTGGCCGGTTTCCAAGAGCGCGACGAAGAGCCGTGGGAGCGCGGTGCCGGATCCGTTAAGCGTGTGGCAAAAGGTATTTTTTCCATCCGCGCCCTTGAAACGCAGGTTCATCCGCCGCGCCTGGAAGTCCTCGAAATTCGAGCAGCTCGAGACTTCTAGATACGCGTTCTGACCGGGCGCCCAGACTTCGATGTCGTAGGTTTTCGCCGCGCCGAATCCAACGTCGCCGGTGCAAAGCTCGATGATGCGATAGTGCAAGCCGAGCAGTTGTAAAACCTTCTCCGCGTCGGCGGTGAGCGATTCCAGCTCGTCGTAGGATTTTTCCGGAGTCGTGATTTTCACCAGCTCCACTTTGTCGAATTGATGCACGCGAATCAGTCCGCGCGAGCCGACGCCCGCCGCGCCCGCCTCGCGGCGAAAACAGGGAGTGTAGGCGACGTATTTTTTCGGCAACTCCCCGAGCGAAAGGATTTCCTCCCGGTGAAAGTTCGTCACCGGCACCTCGGCCGTCGGAGCCAGGAACATCTCGTCCCGCTCGGCGCGGTAAAGCTGCTCCTCAAATTTCGGCAATTGCGACGTGCCGATCAACGCGTCGCGCCGGACCAAAAACGGCGGCGACATTTCCAGATACCCGTGCTGCTCAGTATGCAGATCGAGCATGAAATTAATCAGCGCACGCTCGAGCTTCGCCCCTTTCCCGGTGAAGCAGACGAATCCGCTCCCGCTCATCCGCGTCGCCCGCTCGAGGTCGAGCAATGACACTTTGTCGGCGATGGTCACGTGATCGAAAATCGGGTGCGCGAACTGCGGTTTTTCGCCCCACGTTTTCACCACCGGATTATCGCCCGCATCGCGCCCGACGATTGCCTGCGCGTGGGGGAGATTCGGCAATTGCAAAAGCAAGTCGCGCTGTTTCGCGTCGGCCTCGGTCGCCTGCTGGTTCAAAAGCGCGACGTCGTCGCCAAAACCGCGCACCTGATCTTCGAGGTCATCCGTCGCCTCGCTGCGGCCTTTGCGTGCGCCGATCTCTTTGCTGATGCGCTTCCGGTCGGCATTGAGTTGCTGCAGTCGCGTCTCCAGCCCCCGCCGCTGACGATCGCAGTCGAGAATCTCGTCGATCATCGTCTCCGCGCCGCCGCCGCGCGTCGCCAAACGCTCCTTCACTGCCGCCGGATTTTCGCGAATCAGCCGAATGTCGAGCATGCGGCGAAACTAGCGGCGGCTACCGTTTCGGCACGAAAAAAAGGAGAGCGCATTCCTCACCTCATCAAAGCGCCGCGGTTGTCGTTCTCCCGCATCGCGTGCTTCAGCTTCACCGCATAACGGCATTTACTGCATCGGCGCTGCCGTTTAATCACAGATGGAAACTGAGCATCGTTTATGAATAACACCCTCTGCTGGACAGACATTCCCGTCAGCGATCTCGACCGGGCGATCGCGTTTTATTCCGCCGTCCTCGGCGCCCCGGTTCGCAAGGAATCGATGCCGGGCTGTGATTTCGGGCTGCTCCCTCACGCCGAGTCGAACGCCTCCGGTTGCCTCACTCCGATGACGGATAATCAGCCATCCTTGACCGGGCCATTGATCTA
The DNA here is from genome assembly GCA_034667645.1 of Chthoniobacter sp. GTDB lineage: Bacteria > Verrucomicrobiota > Verrucomicrobiia > Chthoniobacterales > Chthoniobacteraceae > JAJPJG01. The sequence continues at coordinate 13,010 of JAXDQV010000388.1, read as the reverse complement.
CCTGTCGACGGATGGCCGCCTCGATGCCGCAGTGGAGGCGGCGCGAACGGGCGGCGGCAAGGTGCTCGCCGAAAAGCACCAAATCGGGCCTTACGGCTCACGCGCCATCATCGTGGACTCCGAGGGAAACCGGATCGCGCTGCATTCCAGCTAGGCGCTGCGAAGATTTTCGCCACACGACGCCCCGCCTCTCGTTGCACCCGCGCTGCACCATAATCCCGCGTTCCCTGAATGGGACGATTGAAGGGAGTAAATGAAAAAACGGGTCCTGATTATTTCGACCAGCGCCGGCACGGGACACGTGAAGGCCGCGGAGGCGCTCGCGAAAACCTTTGCGCAAGATCCGCGCGTGGAAGCGGTGGTGCATCGGGACGCGCTCGAGTTTACCAACAAACTCTTCCGCGACTTCTACTCGAAGCTTTACGTGCAGCTCATCCGCTCGGCGCCGTCGCTGCTCGGGTGGGTTTACAAAACCAGCGATGAACCGTGGAAAAACGACCTGGTGCAGCGCATGGACCGGCTCAATACGCGGCCGCTGGTAAAGTTCATCCGCGACTTTCGGCCGGACATTACGGTCTGCACTCATTTCATGCCCGCCGGCATCATCGCGCATCTCATTTCGAAAGGACTGCTCGATGCGCATCTCTCGATCGTGGTGACGGATCTCGATATGCATGCAATGTGGCTGTCTCGGATTTTCCACCGCTACTTCGTGGCGATCGATGAAACGCGCGCGCACCTCGAAGCGCTCGGTCTCCCTCCCGAGCGCATCACGGTCTCCGGGATTCCCGTCGATCCGATTTTTGCGGAACCGATCGACCGTGCCGCCACGCGCATCCGCTACGGACTCGATCCGGCGAAAACAACGTTGCTGCTCTCCGCGGGCGCGCTGGGCGTGAGCCCGACGGAGTTTGTGGTCGGCCGTTTGATGCAACTGAAGCACGACACGCAGACCGTGGTCGTCTGCGGAAAAAACGAAGAGCTTCAAACGAGGATGCAGACGCTCGTCGGCCGGGAAAACCCGCGTTTAAAAATCCTCGGCTACTCTGATCGCATGCACGAGCTGATGAAGATGTCCGATCTTTTCATCGGCAAACCGGGTGGCCTGACCACGTCCGAGGCGCTCGCGTCGGCGCTGCCGATGATCATTATTTCTCCCATCCCCGGACAGGAGGAGCGCAACAGCGATCACCTGCTCGAGGATGGAATTGCGCTCAGATGCAATGAACTGACGACGATTCCATTCAAGATTGATCGCCTGCTTTCAGAACCACTGCGCCTCGATCAGATGCGCCGAAACGCGGAGCGCGTCGGCCGGCCGAACGCCGCGCGGACGATCGTGGAGACGCTGCTGAACGATGATTTGCCGCCGCTCACTTTAAACGCCGAAAAGCGCGAGGCGATCGCCCAGGCCGCCGCCGGAGAACTCGCCCCGCAAACATGAAGGACGATTTTCTCTGGGGCGTCGCGACCTCGGCGTATCAAAGCGAGGGTGGATATAATGGCGCGGGCGAACCGCACACGAATTGGGCGGAGGCAGAGGCCAGAGGAGACGTCGCGCGCTGCGGCACGGCCGCTGAATTCTGGACCCGCTACGAGGAGGATTTCGCCCGCTGCCGGCAGCTCGGCCTCAACGCGTTTCGGATGGGCATCGAGTGGAGCCGCGTGCAGCCGACGCGCACCGGCGAGCGCGAGTTGCCACCGGAGTTTGATTATCTCGCGCTCGATCATTACGCGGAGATGCTGATGGCATGCCGCTCCGCGGGACTGGAACCCGTGGTGACGCTGCATCACTTCGTCCATCCCGCGTGGCTCGGTCCGGACCCGTGGCTCGAGCCGGTGACGGCGGGGCTTTTCGTAAAATACGTCACCACGACCGTAACCTACGTCAACTCCCGGCTGGTCGCGCGGCGAGTCGAGCCGCTGCGCATTTTCATCACGATCAACGAGCCAAACATGCTCGTGATCAATACCTACATCGCGAACATGTTTCCGACCGGCGGCCCGGTCGGGGTGGAGTCTGTTATCACCGCGTATAACACATTGCTGACGGCGCATGTCCACGCCTACAATGCGATCCACGACCTTTACGCCACGCGCGGCTGGGCAGCCCCGCGGGTCACGCTCAACAACTATTGCAGCGATTTATATTGGTCGGATAAAGTGCTGCTCGACCTGCTTTCGCTCGCGGAGCGCGAGGTGCCGCGAGAGGAAGTGGGAGGGTATCTCGCGCGGAAAGCCGGCGAATTCAGGGCCAACTTCGATGCTGCGCGGATCACCTTGCGAAAGGATGTGCCGTATTATTTCGGCACGTTGCTGAAGCGCGTGAGCGACTGGCTGGGAAAAAACTGGTTCGTGCCCGCGAGACTCGATCGCATCCTCGACGCGATCTACGCATCGCCGCGACGACGGCTCTTCGACTATCTCGGCATCGATTACTACGACCCGTTTTCGGCTCATGCCTTCCGGGTGCCCGTGCTCTGGGATCACGAGTTCAAAAACAAATCGTTTCACTCCTGGATCATGAATTCCGTCACGAGCAAGTGGTGGGACTGGCGCGTGCTGCCGCGCGGCCTGCACTTTTTTTGTGAATATTACACGCGTGATTTCGGAGGCCGCGACGTGCTGATCGCAGAGAACGGCATGGCTTTGCGCCGCCGCTGGGATAATCAGCATTCACATCGGCGCGATCGCATCACCCGCAGCGAGTTTCTGCGCCTGCACGTGCACGAAGTGACGAGGATCCTCAACGACGGCATCCCGCTGATTGGTTATCTCCATTGGTCGCTCTTCGACAATTACGAGTGGGGTTCGTATACGCCGCGCTTTGGCTTGTTCGCGCTCGACTATGCGCGCGGAACCGAGCGTCTCGTTCCCGATCATCTCGGCGATCGCGCGAGTGAGACCTACGCGGCGCTGATCCGCGAGGCGCGGGAAAACTATGAGGTGAGCTCCGCCAGCAGCTCGTCGATGGATACCGTGCCGATGCCGGAGACCACGTCGGACATCGCGTAGGGGATGATCAGTTCGCGCTTATGCAGGAGCGCGCCGCAGGTATAAACGACGTTCGGCACGTAACCCTCGCGCTCGTTTTCCGTCGGCGAAATCAGCGGCTCCGACAACCGCCCGAGCACTCGCGTTGGATCCTCGAGGTCGAGCAGGATGGCGCCAATGCCGTATTTGCGCATCGGTCCGACGCCGTGCGTGAGCAGCACCCAGCCGGCTTCCGTTTCAATGGGTGATCCGCAATTTCCGAGCTGCAAAAATTCCCACGGAAACGACGGCTTGAGCAGCTTCACCGGATTGTTCCAGAAGTGCAGGTGCTCGGAAAACATGATGAAAAGATTCTCTCCGTCCTGCCGCGAGATCATCGCGAAGCGCCCGCCGATCTGGCGCGGGAAGAGCGCCATGCCTTTGTTCTGCACGGCGTTCCCGTTGAGGGTGATCATTTTGAAACGCAGAAAATCCTGCGTCTCGATGAACTGCGAGAGCACGACGCGACCGTTGTAGGCAGTGTAGGTGGCGTAGTAGCAGATCTTGCCGTCGGGCTCGACGAAGCGCACGAAGCGCGCGTCCTCGATGCCGTTGCTCTCATTGGCCGAGACCGGAAAAATGATGCGCTCGCTCATCGGCTGGCTTTCACGAAAGGCGATCTCGTAGTTCGATTCCGCGAGCCACGTGATGCATTCGAGCGTGCGCTGCTCGTCGCGCGAAAAGCTGCGCAACTTTGATTTTTTCACGCTGGCCACGCCGAGGTGGAGCTCGGAAAGCGTGAAGGTTTCGCCGAGCGGCTGCATGATCTTGTTCGCGAAGCTGTTCTCGATCCCCATCTCGTGCAGCTTTGTGTTGAAGATGGTTTTGTCGTAGCTCGGGTTCGGGATGACCTCCGAGGCGGTCACGTGGCGGCTGACCGGATCGAGGGTGATGTCGCCCGCCGCATCAATGACTCCGCTGCGAAACTCGATCGACGAGATGTGCCCCTCGCCCGTCGCGCGCAGGCTCATCACGAAACGCAATGCGCCCTCCGGCAAGCCGCTTTGATCGGGATGCGGCACGATCGAGGGATTGAAGAGCGCGGCGGACTCGAGCGCGTATTCGCTCGTGAAATATGAGCCGATGAGCAGCCGGCGGGGCCGGGAGATCGGCTGGTCGGTGAAAAGGTGCGGCTTTGCCTGCTCGAAGTGCCGCTCCAGCAGCGACTCGATGTCGATGTGGCGGCTGCGAAACTCCTGCATCATCTCGGCCAGAACCCGGTCCACTTCTGCATCGGAGAGCATCGTTACGCGCCCGATGATGTTGGAAATGCGCTGAGGATTGACGCTGTAATTCAGCGGGCGAATCAATACGCGCGAGGCATCCGGCGTAAATCTTTCCGACCGGCGTTTAAAGATCATCTGACAGCGCTCGCGACCCCGGATTCGTTTTGGCTTTCGATGACGTTCTGCGCGAGCTGCATCTCGGCGAGCGACAAATAAAACGCGAGCGTCGATTCTGCGCCCTCGTTTTGGTTCACGCGATCGGCGTGCAGCGCATCGCGGCAGCCGCCGGTGGTGGAGTCGTAAAGCGGCAGGCCGAGATCGTTGCGGCCGAGGAACCACTCGAAGGCGCGTCGCGCCTCGTTGGACCAAAACGGATCGCCGGTCGCGCGAAATGCCTCGAGGGAAGCGGAGAGCATCGCGTGCGCTTCGAGCGGCTGCTGGTCGAACCGCGCGCGGTCACCGCCCCGCTTGTAAAAACCGGCCGAACCAACAGGACTGTAAACACCGGACTCGGTCGTCTGGACCTCCGCGAGCCAACGCAATGTCTTCAATCCCACTTCAAGCACCTCCGGCTGATTCGTCCAGTAACCGCTTAAAATAAGGGCGTGCGGCAGTTTGGCATTGTCGTAATTGAGCGCGTCCTCGAACCACAACCAGTCGGGGGTTTGCGTTTCGTTAAACAACCGCATCAGTTCATCGGTCAGCTTCGTGCGTGTGTTGTTCACCACCCGATCTCCGGAAAAGCGGCGCAGATATTCGTGAATCGCGATTAGCGTAAAGGCCCACGCCCGCGGCGAACTGAACTTCGTCACCGGCTTCAGTCCTTTGCCGAAAAGATAGGCGCAGAGGTTGCGGCGGCCTTCGTTCTGCGAACGCCCGAGCGCTGTCGAGATCGCCCACAACGCGCGCGCGTGGCTGTCCTCCGAGCCTTTTTTTTCCAGCCATTGCCGGTCAAAGCTCATGAAATTCCGGAAGCGCCTCGTGCTGTGATCGAACGCGAAGGAAAGAAACGCGAGATACTGCGTGGCGTAATGCTCGACTTCCTGCGCCGCTTTTCCGCCGAGCTCCTCCAGCAAAACGGTGAAGATGAAGGCTCGAGCGTTATCGTCCGTGCAGTAGCCTTCGGCGTAATTTGGCACCGTGTAAACGGCGTGCTGCAGCATGCCGGTCGAGTCGCTCATTTTGAAAAGATGATCGAGCTTCAGCGGCGGCAGTTGATACGCGCGATTCTCCAGCGTCTGCTGCGCGAAGGCCCGCCGCGGCAAGTGCGGCCTGCTTTCGCGCGCTTTCTCGAAACTTCGCATGTATTTGCGCGCGACCTCCGGCCAGATCATCTCACGTCCAAGCATGTAGGCGTTTTTGCGCATCACGGTCCGGCGTGATTCGTTGGCGAGCAGATCGTTCACCGCGTTGGCGATCGCGCTCGCACTCTTGAACGGCACAATGATCCCGCGGTCATTCGCCAGCAATTCCTGCGCATGCCAATACGGCGTCGAGATCACCGCCTTTCCCGCGCCGAAGGTGTAGGCGAGCGTGCCCGAGGTGATTTGCGCCTCATTTAAATACGGAGTGAGGTAAAGGTCGGTGGCGCCGATGAACGCCTTGAGTTCATCGAGCGTCACGAAGCGATTGTAGAAAATTACGTTCTTCTTCACGCCGCGCGCCTCGGCGAGCCGCTCGAGCTGAAGCCGGTAAGTCTCGCCTTCGTGGGCGACCAGGTTGGGGTGCGTCGCGCCGAGCACGATGTAAACGACGTTCGGATTCCGCTGCAAAATCCGCGGCAGCGCCTCGATCGCATATTCGATCCCTTTGTTCGGCGAAAGCAGACCGAATGTCAGCAGCACGGTCTTGCCGTCCACGCCAAATTGATCTTTGTAAAAACTCGGATCGATGAACGGAATATCCGGAATGCCATGCGCGATCAGGTCGATCTTTTCCTCGGGCACTTTGTAAATCTCGCGCAGAAAGTTTACGCCTTTTTCCGTCATCACCACGAGTCGGTCGGAGATCTGCGCGAGCTGATCCATCACCCGCCGCTGCACGTCGCTTGGCTCTTTCAAAATGGTGTGCAGCGTCGTCACCACCGGCATGTGCAGCTCGCGCAGCAATGCGAGGAGGTGGCTGCCGGCCGGTCCGCCGAAAATGCCGAACTCGTGCTGCACGCTCACGACCTCGACGTTGTTGATGTTTAAAAAATCCGCAGCGCGGCGATACGAGTCGATCTCACGCTCGTTAATCTCAAAGCGCACGCGCTCGTTGTAAGCGTAGCCTTCCGGCCGATCGTTGACCGCGCCGACGAACGTGGTGAGCTGCGGATACTCGGTCGCGAGCGCCTCGCACAGGTCGCTGGTGAAAGTGGCGATGCCGCACTGGCGCGGCATGTAATCGCCAATAAATCCAACGTGATTGATCGTCGTCGCTTCCATCGGCCGCCAGCGTGCGCAAGCGCCGGAAGGAAGCCGATGAAAAAATCCGCTACTTCACCCGGGCGTCGCGGAGCGCCTTTACGCGGTCGTGCACGGCTTTCACCTCCCGGGACTGCCGCTCGACGATGCCGCGCACATTCTGCGGCAACTCGCTCTCGAGCGCCTTTTTATAAGCGTCCACTGCATAGTCTTCGCCCCGCTCGCACTCACTCAAAACGGAATGCGCGTCCTTGCTGGAAAGAGCGGCACGCAGGTTGATCCAGCCGCGATGCAGCGCGCCGGCCACACTGCTTTTCTTTTCCGGATCCGCCTCGCCGAGCCGGGTCACCTCCTGCTGCAACTCGCCGGCAAACTTCGCGCGCTGGAGGGAAAACTCGTTGAACAGCGTCTTCAGTTCCGCGTCGCCGCTGTCTTCAGAGGCGAGCCGAAAACCTTCCTGGCCGTCTTTCACGGTTTCGATCAGGTCGTTGAGAATGGAAATTGTATCGGATGAATTCATGCCGATAATTCGCGGTTCGCCGCCGTCATGCGTGGATAATGTTCGCCTCGTTTTTAACCACGATCTGCTTCGCATTTTCCGTCGTTTTTGCGGCACGTTCTGCGCGGCTGATCGGCGGCAGCGCCGCAAATCTCGGTCGCATGATCATCGCGTTGCTCCTGCTGGGAATCTGGGCGCATGTGTTCGGCCAGGGGTTGGCGGGAAAATCGCTCGGCTGGTTTTTGCTCAGCGGAGTCATCGGGTTCGGTGTCGGAGACATCGCTTTGTTTCTCGCGCTCACGCGCATCGGACCGCGGCTCACGATCCTGCTCGCGCAATGTCTTGCCGCGCCATTCGGAGCACTCATCGAATGGACCTGGCTTGGCGTGACGGTGCGCGCCGCGCAGCTCGCGTGCGGCGCCATTATTTTGATCGGGGTGGCGATTGCGCTCGCGCCGCAGCGGCACCTCGACGTGCATCGCCCCGCTTTTTTTCTCGGCGCACTCTTCGGGGTGCTCGCCGCGCTCGGCCAGGCGCTCGGCGCGGTTATTTCGCGCAAAGCCACGTTTCTCGCGCACGCAGAAGGCTTGATGATCGACGGCGGCACCGCGGCCTATCAACGCGTGCTCGGCGGGATCGGCGTGACCGCATTGTTTTTTTTGGCGAGCCGTCGGATCGCCCCGCCGCGCGCCAAGGGCAACTTTGCTGCAGCCGCGCCTTGGATCGGATTAAATGCGCTTGCGGGACCGACACTTGGCGTCGGCTGTTATCAATGGGCGCTCGCGGTCGCACCGACGGCCGTCGTTTTACCGATCGTCGCCACGACGCCGGTCGTCGCAATTCCGCTCGTGTGGCTGATTGATGGCGATCGCCCAAGTCTGCGTTCCATCATCGGCGGCGTCATCGCCGTGGCGGGATCCGTTGCGCTGACGCTCGTCTAGTATTTGACGCCGCAGCCATACGGCCGGCTCGTCGGTGTCGAAACGGGTTTGCCCGCCATTGATTCCTCCAGCGCCACCTTCACGTAATTGGTCGCGCCTTCGAGATCGGCCTTGTCGGGAGTCGGCTTGTTATCAATGCCGCCGGCGTAGATCAGTTTGCCTTCCGGATTGATGACGAACATGTGCGGCGTTGTTTTTGCCTCATAGGCGCGTCCCACTTTGCCGTCGCCATCGAGCAGATACGCGGTCGGCTCGGAATGTTTGGTCGCGAGCAACTGCGTCAATTTCTCGGGCGCATAATTTCCTTCTTTTCCGGGCGCGCTGGAATTGATGGCGAGCCAGACTGCGCCTTTCGCGCGCATCTCGCTTTGCGTTTTCTGCATGCTGCCGGTGTCGTAATGCTTGCGCACAAACGGGCAATCCGGGTTGTGCCATTCGAGCACGACATATTTGCCTTTGTAGTCGGAAAGCGAGTGCGGCTTTCCGGCGATATCGGTCAGGGTGAAGCCAGGAGCCGGTTCGCCGATCTTCGGCGCGCCAAACGCAGGAATCGCGAGGGCGAGGAGTGCAAGCAGTGTTTTCATAGGATTTCTTTTTAAACTACTCGCGCGATGGTTCGTTGCGAGCGCGTTTCAAGGCGTCGAGCACGAGATTGGTGGTGATGACTTCAGGTAAAACGATCGGCTCCCCGCGCGCCGGATACAGCACGTAAAGCGGCACCCCGGCGCGGCCAAACTGCTTCAGCAACTTCGTGATGTCGGGATCGCCGTTCGTCCAGTCGGCCTTCAAAAAGAGCACCTCGTTTTCGCGAAAGCCGCGCTGCACCGCATCGGTGTTGAGCACGAGTCGCTCGTTGACTTTGCAGTTCACGCACCAGTCCGCGGTGAAATCGACAAAGACCGGCTGGCCTTTTTCCAAAGCCGCCGCGAGCACCGGCGCGAAGGGCACCTGTTTGACACTTTGTTGCTGCCAGAAGACCCATCCGAGCCAGATCACGGTGCCGAGCAGCAGCACGCCCATCGCCTGTTTCACCCGCACCATCCAAACGCCGGGCTTCGGTAAAAACCGCAACCATGCAGGCCGGGCAGCGAGCAGCAAATAGGGCGCGCTCATGCCGGCGGCGATCGCGCCGAACATCGCGAAAATCACCGGCGCACGTTGCGCGAAAGCAAACCCAAGCGCCGGTCCGAGGAACGGCGCCGTGCAAGGCGTGGCCATCAGGGTCGCAAACACGCCGTGCAAAAACGTGCCGCCATACCCCTCGCGCGCTGAGAGGGCGCCGAGATGCGTTTGCATGCGTCCCGGCAGCATGATTTCAAAAACGCCGAGCAGATTGAGCGCAAAGACGAAAATGATCGCGATCATCGCCGCGAGAAACGCCGGATGCTGAAACTGGAACGCCCAATTTAGATCATGACCCGCGGCCTTGAAGCCCGCGACGAGCGCCGCCAGCGCGAGAAACCACGCAAAAATTCCCGCGACGAAAGCGAGCCCCAGCCGGAAAATCTTTACCGGCGATTCTCCGGCTTGTTTGATGAAGCCGAAAATTTTCAGTGCGATCACCGGCAGCACGCATGGCATCACGTTCAGGATCAGTCCGCCGATGAAACCGAAAAGGAGCCAGACCGCCAGCGAGGTGCTGGGCGGCGACGCGACCGAACCACGTGTTCCCAGCATCCAGCCGGTCCGCGTTCCGTCGGGGTTCGCGATTGCGACAACGCCATTTAGCGAAGCGATGGAAGGTATCTCCCCGACCGAAACGCTGATCTTTGAACCCGTGGTTTGCGGATGTCCCACACTGATGGATGAATCTGGCAGCGGAAAAAATTCCGGCGCAGCACCCGGCGGCAATCCGCCGAGCTCGACCGTCAGAATTTCTTTTTTCCGCGACCATTTCGGTTCGAACGGCAGCGCACCATCCTTTGGCAACTCCGCCCGATACTTCGCAAAGAACTCCTCGTGCAACGGCTTGTTTGAGGGCGCGACGGGAAGATCCAGGACGAGTTCCGCTTCGCCGGGAACGCAGAGTTTCTCGCACACGAGCCAGTGCGCGTGAGCTTTGATCGTAATCGTTTTTTCGCGAAAATTTGCCGGCGGTGTGATGTCCACGAGCAGCAAAACTTCGTTCTGATACGCATAAGTGACGACATCCCCGGGCTCGACGATTTTCTCCGGAAGCGGCCATTGGATTTCACCTGCGCGGAATCCCAGCGGGAGTTTCCAGTCGATCCGGGTCGGCATGCCCGAGTCACCGGAATACTGCCAATAGGTGTGCCAGCCAGGCTGCATTTTGAGGAGTAGCCCCACCGTAAATTTTTGTCCCGGTATCACCGCGTCGACGTTTGCGAGCAGCTCGGGTTCGACCAGCGTTTTCCCTTGGTAAAGCTGGGCCCGCGCCGATGCGATGCAGAGGAACATCGCGATGAGCGCCAGCAGTTTTCGCATGGAGGTTGGTAACATTCGCATCACGACCATTCAAACGGCGGTGCGGAATTCACTCGTAAACCACGTCGCCAGTCATCCGCAGATCGTCCCCGATCCTTTCATACTGCGGGTTGGCGATGCGTGCGGACTCGATCGTTGCGCCCGCGCCGCGACCTCCGACGCTCGCTTTTGGTCCGCCGAGAAGCAGCGGCGCCACGTAAAACTGCACGCGATCGACGAGGCGTTTGTCGAAGGCTTCGCCGAGCACGCGCATGCCGCCTTCGATGAGCACGCTGGTGATTTCCCCTCGCCCCAGATCGCGCAGCACCGCACGCAGCGCTTTATTTTTGTAAACGATTGTCCGGTCCCGGAATCGGTCGGTAAAAACGCGCGCCGTCGGAGGAAGTTTTCCGCTGCGCGAAACGATGACGCGCCACGGCTGCTTCGCGCCGGGGATGCCGCGCACAGTGAGTTGCGGATCGTCGGTGCGCAGTGTTTCACCGCCGATCAGGATCGCATCGACTTCCGCGCGCAGCTGGTGCGAATCGGCGCGCGTGGCTTCGCTGGTGATCCAGCGGCCTTCTGCCGCCGGACGCGTGATGCGGCCGTCGAGCGACATTCCCGTTTTCGCGATCACGAGTGGAAGCTTGGTGAGGATCCACTTGTTGAACGCCCGGTTTAACTCACGGCAGGGCAATTCGAGCACGCCCGTTTCGGTTTCGATTTTGGCCCGACGCAGAATCTCGACCCCGCGTCCGGCGTGCGCCGGATTTGGATCTATGGTTCCTATCACGACGCGCGAGATTCCAGCCTGAATGATTGCCTCCACGCAAGGCGGCGTGCGGGCCTGCGTGGAACACGGTTCGAGCGTGACATAGAGCGTCGCTCCCCGCGCCTGCGCTTTCTCTTTCAATGCATGCAGCGCTTCCACTTCCGCATGCGGCTGACCGGCGGCACGATGGAAACCGCGGGCTAAGAGTTTCCCGCCTGCGACGAGGATCGCGCCGACAGCGGGATTTGGACTCGTGTGGCCCAGTCCAAGCCGCGCTTCGCGCAAGGCGCGCTCCATCCATTTTTCGTCGTCGGTCACGCGGCGGGTTTAAACCTTGCACTCACCCGAGTGAATCGGAACTTTTCGAGCGTGAAGCTGCGCCTGCGCGAGAAGCGAGATTTTTACCGGGAACTCGAGCGGCTTTTTCGCGCGGGACGCGCCTTTCCGGATGCGCTCGAAATCATGCAGGAGAATACGCGAGGACAACTTGGGAAATTCCTGCGCGGCCTGCATGGCGCGGCACTGCGCGGCGACACCGTGGCGGAGGCTTTCGCCCGAAGCGGCGCGGTGAGCCAGATGGAAATCAGCATGCTCGAGGCGTCGGAGCGCGCCGGCCGCATTGACCACGCGTGCGCGCAGCTTTCGAGTTATTTCGGCGCGCTGGAGCAGGCGCGCGCGACCGTCGCGAAGCGTGCGCTTTACCCAACGTTCCTGCTGCACTTTGGCGTGTTCGTTTTAGCCGCGCCGAAGCTGGCAATGGGTGGAAGCGTGATGGAATACGCACGGCAGACGATCGGCTTCCTGCTGCTCATTTACGCGGCGGTGCTGCTCGCATGGATCATCGGCGAAAAGCTGTCGCGAGCCGGCGAAACGAGCGTCGCGATCGACTCGGCATTGCGCGCGGTGCCGCTCTTCGGCAAAGTGCGCCGCTCCTTCGCCCTCGCCCGCTTTTGCGCGACCTACGACGCGCAGCTCGGAGCGGGCGTCAACGTGTTCGACGTGCTCACCAGTGCCGGCCAGGCGAGCCGGAGCGCGCTCGTGATGCAAGCCGTGCGCAAGGCTCTGCCGGAAGTCCGTGGCGGTTCGAAGGTCGGGCCGCTGCTGCAAAACTCGCGCGCCTTTCCCGCGGCGATGGCACGCGCATTTCGTGTGGGGGAGGAAACGGGGGAACTTGATCTGGAGCTGTCGCGGCTCGCCGAAGAGTTCGAACGCGAGGCGCTCAGCAGAGTGGAGACGCTGAGCGATTGGATTCCAAAAATCGCCTACTTCTGCGTCGCTCTCTACATCGCCTGGCAGATCGTCTCGGTTTACTCCGGCATGGCGGCCGGCTACGAGAAGGCGCTTGATTTTTAAGTGACGCGCAACGCCGGGCTATTGACTCACGTAAATCGCCTCGTCGGGCCAATCCTTGCGAATGTAGCCATGCTCCATATTCACGAATGGCAGGTAATTTCGCATCACCCGCACCGGAGCGAGCAGTCGCATCGTTTGCACTTCCTCGATCGAGTTCTCACCGTGATTCCGCAGCAGGCTCGGGATCAGCCGCTCCTGCACCGTCTGGACAATATCGGTGTCGCTCGCGCCGTCGATGTAGAGGAGCATCGCCAGCTTCCCGTCGATCTCGGCGATGTGACTTTCAAAGATGATCTCCGTGAACACCGAGCGCACCGACGGCTCGCGTTGGATGTCTTCGAGGAGCTGCTTGTAAGT
>JAXDQV010000387.1:0-8911 GCA_034667645.1 Chthoniobacter sp. | reverse complement strand
AGACCTGCCTCGCCCGCGCCTCCGACAACGATCCGTTCGTTGGCTATTGTTTTCAGCAATCGGGCGGCAGCGTCAGCGGCACCTGTCGAGTGTCGAATTCCTCCTTCGACTTCGGCTCCAAACACCTGATGGGCTTCACCGCGGACAGCACAAATTCAACCTTGATCGCGGAAAATGTCACCTGTCAGCAAGCATCGCCCTATGTCGGCTATGGCGGCCAGAGCGCCTTCGTTTCCTACATGGCGGCCGGAAAGGGAAACGTTCACATCTACAAGAATTGCAGGACTATTCACAATGCGGGGCGGATCGGCTCTGCGCTGGGCGAAGCGCGGTCAGACTATCCGGTGTTCATCACCCATGGTCCGCCCGGCGCCTACAAATCGCTGCAGATTTCGAACTGCCGATGGAAGTGCGGTCCTTTTGATGATCAAGGGACGGTTAAAGACGGCGGATTGGAGATTGAGAATTCGCGCCTCAGCGAGGTCACATTATGGAGCCCGAACGTGGCCGTGCGGAATTGCCGGATCAGCAAGTGGTGCGAAATCACGCGCGGTGGGATTTTGCGCGACACCTACATGAGCTCATCATTCGACTATCAATCCCATGGGGCTGCGGGGATTGCGGGCCACGTCCTTGTGGAAGGTTGCATCCTCGACCTCCGTGCAAACCCGACCTCGCCGGGGTCGCGTTTTTCGCCCTGGAGCCGCAGCGGCTCGCTTTCCCTGACCTTTCGAGACAACACGTTTCTGGTGCCGGCAGGGAGTGATCTGACACTGTTTAACAACTTGCAGGAAAGTGATGCCCTCTCGTTCTCGTCGAATGCCTACAGATTGGGCAACGGCAACTGGCTGATCAGAGGTTACAAAGGGGCGGGCCAGACTTTTAAACAATGGCAGGGACTCGGCTTCGATTTGGATTCGGCAAACAGGAAATAGGATTCCCGTTCGGCATCCGCTGCCCGCTGGACAGTCACGGCAAGCGAATGTAGGTAATTCCGCCCATGGTCGCTCCGCTTCTTGATCGCACCGTCGCCGACAAAGTGCTCGCGGGCGAGCGCATCAGCGCCGAGGACGCGCGGGAACTCTACCGGGCGCCGCTCAACGAGCTCGGCGCGCTCGCCGATGCGCGGCGGAATTTCGCGAAGCGCGATGCCTACGATGGACGCGGTGCGGAGATCGCGACTTACATCGTGGATCGCAACGTAAACTACACGAACGTCTGCAACGTTTACTGCAAGTTCTGCGCGTTTTACCGGACGGAAAAGGACGCCGATCATTACGTGCTCTCGCTGGCTGAAATCGACGCGAAGCTGGACGAACTGAGCGCGATCGGCGGAGTGCAGGTCCTGTTGCAAGGCGGACACCATCCGCAGCTCGGCCTCGACTTCTACCTCGAAATGCTCGCGCACATCCGGGCGAAATACCCGCACATCAACATCCACGGATTCAGTCCGCCGGAGTTTCACCACTTCCAGCAGGTGTTTAACATGCCGTTGCGGGAGGTGATTTCAAAGTTCATCGAGGCCGGGCTCGGTTCGCTGCCAGGCGGCGGCGGCGAAATCCTGGTCGATCGCGTGCGGCAGCGCATCTCCCCGCTCAAGTGCAACAGCGATCGGTGGCTTGAGGTGATGCAGATTGCGCACGAGCTCGGGTTGAACTCGAGCGCGACCATGATGTTTGGCCACGTGGAGACGCTCGATGAGCGGCTCGAGCATTTGCAGCGTTTGCGCGACCAGCAGGATGCAAGCGGCGGATTCACCGCGTTCATCTGCTGGACGTTTCAGCCGGAGAACACTGTATTGAAAGCAACTCCGCCGGGCTCCGCCGAGTATCTGCGGATGCAGGCGCTGGCGCGCATTTTCCTCGATAATTTCGCCAACGTGCAGAGTTCTTGGGTCACGCAGGGGCCGAAGATCGGGCAGATCGCGCTGAAGTATGGCGCGAATGATTTCGGGAGCGTGATGATGGAGGAAAACGTCGTCAGCAGCGCGGGGACATCGTTTCGCCTCTGCGCGGAGCAGATCGAATCTCTCATTCGCGATTCCGGCTACGAACCGCGCCGGCGGGACAATTGGTATCGCTTGTTAAACTGAAACGACGTCCACGAGGAAAAGAAAACGTGATTTTGCCGGGGGCGTCCTGTAGCTTTTTGAATTCACCTCCCATGAAGAAATCCGCCTTCACTCTCATTGAGCTTCTCGTCGTCATCTCCATCATTGCCATTCTCGCCGGCATCGCCCTGCCGGTTTTTCAAAAAGCCTCGGAGAAAGGGCGGGCACTGCAGGACTTAAACAATCTCAAACAACTCGGCGTGGGAGTGCAGGCCTACCTCAATGACAACGGCGACGACATGTTTAACCAAAAAAATACGACAACTGGAACCTGGCCATTGAAACTCGCGCCCGCCGGAACGGGCGGTGGCAATTACATTGGCGACTGGAAGGTGTTTCTCTCGCCCTTTGACAAACGTCCCTTCGTGAATGCGTCCGCCGGGACCAATGCAAATGTCAGCTACGGAGTCAATAGTCTCATTTTCAGTGGCACCGATGCGAGCACCGCGGTTTACACCCATCCGTCGCAACTGATCCTCATGGCGCCTGCGGTGGATCCGGGCAGCAACGACGTGATTTTCAGCGGCCAGTCCAACACGAATGTCAAGGTGACTCCGACGAACAGCAAAACGCCTGCTCGCGGGACCCACAACAATCGCCGGCAGATCAATTCGCTTTTCGCGGATTTCCACGCAGCCACGGTTCCGTGGAATGATTTTACGGATTCCCAGACTGCGCCGGACGGTCTCAACCGTTGGAATCCCACGGCCCCGTAGGGATGCCATCGAGAGTGGACGTGCGGCTCGGGCCGCAGTCGTATCCGGTCCATATCGGAAACGGGTTGCTCGCTTCGATCGGTGAACATGCGCGGGAAGTCGGTTTGGCCGGACGCTGTGCACTCATCACTGACCGCAACGTCGGAAAACTCTACGCGCAACGCGCCCTGGCTTCGCTGGAGGAATTTCGGCCGGAGCTGATCACGGTTCCGGCGGGCGAGGAGTCAAAGTCGTTGGCGCAGGCAGAGGCCGTCTGCGACCAAATGATCGCCAGCGGACTGGATCGCAGTTCGTTCGTGGTCGCGCTGGGCGGCGGGGTCATCGGGGATCTCGCGGGCTTCGTCGCCGCGATTTATTTTCGCGGCATCCCCTACCTCCAGGTGCCCACCACGATCGTGGGCCAGGTGGACAGTGCCGTCGGCGGAAAAACCGGGGTGAACGCCGCCGCGGGAAAAAACCTGATTGGCGCGTTCCATCAGCCCGCAGCGGTAATCGCCGACGTGGAGACCCTCGCGACACTGCCCGAGAGGGAGTTTCACGAAGGATTCGCGGAAGTGATCAAGCACGCCATTATTCGCGACGCCTCCATGTTCGATGCTTTGGAAAACTTTGACCGCGCCGGTTTAGAACCGCTGATCACCCGCAATGTGGAGATCAAAGCGGCGATCGTCTCGGCGGACGAGCACGAGACCAAAGGCGAGCGCGCGCTGCTGAACTTCGGCCACACGATTGGTCATGCGATCGAGAAGGCGGCGGGCTATGGACAAATGTTTCACGGCGAAGCCGTCGCACTCGGAATCGCTGCCGCTGCGGGTTTGTCCGTGCAGTTCGCGGGATTGTCCGGCGAAGAAAACCAACGGATCCTCGCACGTCTTGCGCAGTTCCATTTACCCACGCGCCTGCCCGCGGGGATCGAGAGTGAGAGCGTGATGGCGGCCCTGCGCACCGACAAGAAATTCGCGGCCGGCCGCGTGCGCTTCGTCCTCACATCGCGCATCGGCTCGGCCTTCATTTCCGAAAGCATCACCCTCGATCAGATCGAAAATGCCGTGGCGAAATTGCGCTAAGTTAAATCCCAGACACGACCCGAATATGAGCATCGAAGAGAAAAACCCGGACTCCACCTCGAACCCGCAATTGACCCCGGAGCAATTCCGCGTCCTTCGTGAAAAGGGCACCGAGCGCGCCTTCACGGGGGAATATTGGGATCATCACGAGCAGGGCGTTTACAAATGCGCCGGCTGCGGCGCCCCGCTGTTCCACTCGGATGCGAAGTTCGATTCCGGCACGGGCTGGCCGAGTTTTTTCAAGCCAGTCGGGCCGGGAAACGTGAACGTGCAGGCCGATCACAGCCACAGCATGGTGCGCGAAGAAGCGCTCTGCCACAAATGCGGCGGGCATCTCGGCCACGTCTTCGAGGATGGGCCCGCGCCGACCCACCTCCGCTATTGCATCAACTCCGCGTCGCTCAAGTTCGAGCCGGAACAGGATCCAGTTGCGGATTGACTGAGGCCACGGGCGTCTTATCGTCAAAGCCAACTGCGGGGGCGCCGATTGGCTGAGACCGGGCAAAGTTGTCCGGAACCCCTTGAACCTGATGCGGGTCATGCCGCCGAAGGGAGCAAGGATCAGCCACGCACTCGCGTGGTTTTTTTTCAACCCGAGGACCAGATCATGATCGCATCGAAAGAATCCATCGAACCGCAAAGCAGCGACGCGCTGCCAAACAGCCGCAAGGTCCACGTCAACGGCGAACAGCCCGGGGTGCGCGTGCCGATGCGAGAGATTACACTTTCACCCACGAAAAGCTTCGAAGGGAAAATCGAAGTGAACGAGCCAGTGCGCGTCTATGATTGCGGCGGGCCGTGGAGCGATCCGGCATTTGCTGGCGATGTAAAAAACGGCATCCCCGCGCTGCGGCGTGAGTGGATTTTGAATCGCAACGACGTCGCCGAATACGATGGCCGCGAGATCAAACCGGAGGACAACGGCTATCTCACGCGCGGCCACGAAGAATTCGCGTCGCAAGCAGAGCGCCGAAATCGCCTCGAGCATTTCGATGGCGTGAAGAACAAGCCGCTCCGCGCGTCGGCGGGACACCCGGTTTCGCAGCTCTGGTATGCCCGGCAAGGCATCATCACGCCCGAGATGGAGTTCATCGCCATCCGCGAAAACATGGGACGCAAAGCCGCGTTTGAAGCAGTCGAAAACAAGAACGGCGACCGCAGCGTGCTCAATCAGCAACACCCCGGCGAATCCTTCGGCGCAGCCATCCCAAACGAAATCACCCCCGAGTTCGTCCGCAGCGAAGTCGCCCGGGGCCGCGCCATCATCCCAGCGAACATCAACCATCCCGAGCTCGAGCCGATGATCATCGGCCGCAACTTCCTCGTCAAAATCAACGCCAACATCGGCAACAGCGCCATCGCGTCGAGCATCGAGGAGGAAGTCGAAAAAATGCGCTGGGCCACCAAGTGGGGCGCCGACACTGTGATGGACCTTTCCACCGGCAAAAACATCCACGCCACGCGCGAGTGGATCATCCGCAACTCACCCGTCCCGATCGGCACCGTCCCGATCTATCAAGCCTTGGAAAAAGTAAATGGCCGCGCCGAAGACCTAACGTGGGAAATTTTCCGCGACACCCTCATCGAGCAAGCCGAGCAAGGCGTGGACTACTTCACCATCCACGCCGGCGTCCTGCTTAGGTTCGTCCCCATGACTGCCCGGCGCATGACCGGCATCGTCAGCCGCGGCGGAAGCATCATGGCCAAGTGGTGCCTGAGTCATCACCAGGAAAGCTTCCTCTACACCCATTGGGACGACATCTGCGACATCATGGCCGCCTACGACGTCAGCTTTAGCATCGGCGACGGACTAAGACCCGGCTCCATCGCCGACGCCAATGACGAAGCGCAATTCGCCGAACTAAAGGTGCAAGGCGAACTCACCACCCGCGCATGGGACAAAGGCGTGCAAGTCATGAACGAAGGCCCCGGCCACGTCCCGATGCACATGATTAAAGAGAACATGGAAAAGCAGATCGAGTGGTGCCACGAAGCGCCCTTCTACACCCTCGGCCCGCTCACCACCGACATCGCGCCCGGCTACGACCACATCACCAGCGGCATCGGCGCGGCGATGATCGGCTGGTTCGGCTGCGCCATGCTCTGCTACGTCACGCCCAAGGAACACCTAGGCCTGCCCAATAAGGACGACGTTAAGACCGGAGTCATTACATATAAACTAGCCGCCCATGCTGCCGACCTGGCCAAAGGTCATCCCGGCGCACAATACCGCGACAACGCCTTGAGCAAAGCCCGCTTCGAGTTCCGCTGGGAAGATCAATTCAACCTAAGTCTCGACCCCGAGACCGCCCGCGAATACCACGACGAAACCCTCCCGCAGGAAGGCGCCAAGAGCGCCCACTTCTGCTCCATGTGCGGCCCTCATTTTTGTTCCATGAAAATAACGGAGGACGTGAGAAAATATGCTGCGGAACAAGGAATTTCCGACGAACAGGCTCTGGAAGCAGGAATGGAACAAAAATCCCGCGAGTTCGGCGAGGCGGGAGCTGAACTCTACTCCAAGGCATGACCGATGGGAAAAGTCAGGCGCGGCGGCTATTTGTTCGTGTGGTGGAAGGGCGACCACGATCCGCGTCACGTCCACGTTTTCGACGGCAAGAACCGGCTGCTCGGACGAGTCGCCGTTCCGGGCCATGAACCGCTCGACGCTTGGAGACCGCCTCGCAAAGTGCTAGAGATTCTCAACAGCCTGCAAGACGAAGGACGCCTATGAAAATGCTCAATCCACTGAAGGTTCTGTTCGGGACTGCGAAATGGTCCCGGTTGCGCAACGTCAGCTTCCATCAGTGGGAAGACGCATTCGAGGTGGAGTTCGAAGACGGTCTCTCCTTTCTGGAACCGCATGACACCATCCGCAAAGCCAACTCCATCACCCCCAAGGCCCTGCCCATCTCCGTCGAGGTCGAACCAGAAACCCGAAGCGGCTTCTTCGTCCATTACGACAATGGCCAGACAGCCGAAGTGTCGTGGTCATTTATCAGGGAGCTGCCGCCGAAAGAATCAAAGGGAAGATCGATGCTCGATGAGATGGAGGAGACGATCATATCGGCCATCAAGAGCCGGCGGGTGATTCAGTTCACCTACGCTGACACCGTGCGAATCGTAGAACCGCAGACCTATGGGATCAGCACTGCCGGACATCCAGTTTTGCGTGGTTATCAATTGAGCGGCGGGAGCAAATCCGGGCAGTCTGCCGGGTTGAAGCTTTACGAACTCGCGAAAATGTTCGCCCTGCGAAATACCGGCGAACCATTCTCAAAGGCTCAAGCGGCGCACAACCAAAAGGACAGCGCGATGTCTAAAGTCATCGCCAGCCTGCCGCTTCCAAGTGCCGCCCGCGCTTCTGCTCGATGAGCCGAACTTTTGGAGGAAAAAGTGAGACCGACTGGCTGAACGCCAGCCCGCAGGGTGACTTTGCCCGGCTGGGCAAAGTCATCAAAATCACCGAAGACGTCCGCAAATACGCCGCCGAACAAGGCGTCGCGGAAGAGGAAGCTTTGCAAAAAGGTCTAGCTGAAAAGTCCGCCGAGTTCGTGGAAAAAGGCGCGGAGGTTTACGCAAAGGCGTGAGCAAGATCCCGAATCACGCGAATGCTGCAAAACTTCTTCCAACTCAATGAAGTCGAAGCAGCAAGCGATATCGCGTCGGAGGAAGATCTTCTTACGCTGCTTCAGAATCATGACCGAATAGAAAATGCTATCTACAGGGCTGACACCTTTCAGCCACGGCGACCACGCAA
Organism: Chthoniobacter sp.; assembly: GCA_034667645.1. Taxonomy (GTDB): domain Bacteria; phylum Verrucomicrobiota; class Verrucomicrobiia; order Chthoniobacterales; family Chthoniobacteraceae; genus JAJPJG01. The sequence goes on along the minus strand of JAXDQV010000387.1, from coordinate 1,258 downwards.
TGTAATTCGGAATAGGACGTTCAATAACGTCAGCTTTCGCAGCACGTTGTTTCGGGACGTTGAGTTTCGGGACTGCACATTCGAAGACTGCTTGTTTGTCGGAAGCGAATTCAACCGATGCGAGATTCATCGCAGCATCTTTCGTGGCTGTAACCTTCATAAAGCTCGGCTTGTCGATACATACATTGATCCGGCGTTGCTCATCGGCGTCTTTGATCCAACTCGCCATGCAAACATCGGTGTTTGGGTTTTCCAACAGTTGCGGTCGAACTCTCTTAACACGCACCAACCATATTTCTTTCAAATCGCGGATTGGGAGTTTCGGCGTTGGCTCCGGTTTGAACTACTCTCCGAAGTGGCGCGGGGGGCTAGACGCCGACATGAAGTGTTTGGCGCTGTAGTCCATAACTGGGCTTACGAGTTCTTCATGGGCTATGGGCACAGCTTGACCAGATTTGGATTCACCTCTTTGGCTTTGTTTGTTGGCGTCCTAGAGTTCAATTGTTGGTTTTGGGAAACTGGCGTTTCGGATTTGGTGATGAATGAGAAGGTAGCGGCAGCGGACCCTGTAAGCAGAACTATTTACTACAGCGTAGTGACTCTTACGACGCTTGGATACGGGGATGTAACTCCGGCGTCGTCTGGAGGAATGCTTGTTGCGGCAGGTGAAGCATTACTAGGACTGATTTGGCTTGGAACACTGACCAGTGTCATCGTGAAAAAACTATTCAGATGAAGACGTCCTCCGAGTTGGATGCGATTGCCCTATTTGGCTCATGTGCTCGCGGAGATCGCGACTCAATGAGTGATCGCGACATCCTCATTCTCAGCGACAATAAGTCGATTCGACGCTCTGAGACGCTTCGTCTTCGTCGCAAGGGATGGTCCCCAGTCGCCTTCTCGTGGCGTCGTCTTGAGCGTGCAGGAGCGCAGAAGCGCCTTTTTATCCAACATCTGAAACTTGAATCTCGCGTTTTGTGGGATCGGAATGGGCGATTTCGAGAGTATTTGACGAAGTTTGCTCCAAGCCAAGAATATCGTGCAGAGAAGGCGAGTTCCCACACGTTAATTGGTATACTTGAATCCATTCCAAACTCAAAAATCGGGCGTTATTGGGCTTTGGATGTTTTAGCGGTCGGTTTGCGATCTCTTGGGGTGGCGACACTGGCGAATCACGGGGTGTATCGATTCTCAGGGGATGGGATTCTCCTAGGATTGCGAGACATTGGAATTCTGCGAGCAGGCGACGTAGATGCGC
>JAXDQV010000386.1:0-24831 GCA_034667645.1 Chthoniobacter sp. | reverse complement strand
GGCGATCCCGGATTCGCAGCCATATATCCTGCTGTTGCTGAAACGCGATTTAAAGCGGTGTTTGACGGAGTTAAACAATCTGCTGGTCGCCGGAAAAGTCGTCGCGGTTTCGGTCAAGGAAAGCGGGTTGCATCAATTCGCGGCGCTGCTCGGCCGGAAAGGAAACGCGGAGCTTTTCCAAAAAATCTGCGCCGCGGCACAGGGCGCACTTTCGAGCACCCCGGATCTGGTCGAGCTCTATCGCGCGGCGGGCTCCCGCAATGTGGAATTCATCCCGACGCCGTATCCCGTGGACGACCGGCGCTGGGATTTTTCGGTTCCGGTCCCGGAACGGCGCGGATTGTTCATCGGCACGCGCGAATTCGACGTTCCGTCCCGGAATCACGCCGCAGCATTGCTGCTCGCGAAGACACTGGACGAGCCGATCACGGTTTCCAATTGCGATGGCCGGGCCGGCCGGAAACGGCTGGCCGAGTTTGGAATCCCTGACGCAAACATCATCGAGGCGCCGATGGCCTATCCTGCCTACCTCCGCGTCGTTGCCCCGCACCGGTTGATCTTGCAGCTCGACCGCAGCGCAGTGCCGGGCCAGGTCGCGGGCGACGCGCTACTGTGCGGCGTGCCGTGCGTGGGCGGCGACAGTGCCATTGAGCGAGTTGCGTTCCCGGGTCTGTGTGGATTAGGGCGCGATTTTTCCGAGACATTCGAAATCGCAAAACGGCTTCTGCTGGATGAATCGTGCATGAAACACGAGATCGAATCCGCGCGGACGATCGCGGCAGCGCGTCTGTCGTTTTCGGCTACGGCCGGCGAACTGGAGCGATTTTTCGCAGCCCTCGCCGCGACCAACCGCTGATCAGCTCAGCAACGCCGCCAGCTCGATTCCGTGCAACTCGAAAAGGCGCAGGATCGTGTCTTCGATCAGATTGTTCGGACAGCTCGCGCCGGCGGTGATCCCGATGGTCAGCGGACGTTCCGGCAGCCAGTTCACCGTTTCGATTTCGCGCTGCTGATGCAGATCGTAATGCGTGATTTTTTCGCGCGATTGCAGGCGGCTGGCGTTGCGCACAAAAAACGTCGGCAGCCGGTGTTCGCCCATCTCGGCGAGGTGCGAAGTGTTTGAGGAATTGTAACCGCCGACGACAAGCAGCAGATCCATTGGATCGTCGAGCATTTGCGTGAGCGCGTCCTGCCGCTCCTGCGTGGCGCCGCAAATGGTGTCGAAAAAGCGAAAACTTTGTTTAACACCCTGTTCGCCGTCGCGATCCCGAATGGCGGCCTCGATGCGGCGCTGCACTTCCTCGGTTTCGCCGCGCATCATCGTTGTCTGGTTCGCCACGCCGATGCGGCGGAGATGCACATCGGGATCGAATCCGGGACTGAAAGCGCCTCGAAATTTTTCGAGGAACGCCTGTTTGTCCCCTCCGCGCCGGATGTAATCGCAAACGTAGTCCGTGTCCGCGAGCGTGAGCACCACGAGGTAGTGACCTTTGCCGCTGACGATCGCACGGCTCGCCGTCGCCTTGGTTTCCTCGTGCTCGGCTTTGCCGTGAATGATCGAGGTCACGTCGTCGCTCGCATTTTGCCGCACGCGCTTCCACACGCTCATCACGTCGCCGCACGTCGTGTCCACGATCTGGCAGCCGAGTTGTTTGATGCGGCCGAGCGTCGTCACGTCCGTGCCGAAAGCCGGGACGATCACCACGTCATCGGGCGTGAGATCGTTGACCTCGGCTTCCTTGGTTTGGCCGATCAAATTGCGAATGCCGAGCGCGCGAATCTGTTCGTTGACCTCGGGATTGTGGATGATTTCGCCGAGGATGAAGAGGCGGCGATCGGTGAAAACCTTCGCCGCCGCGTAGGCGAGATCGATCGCCCGCTCCACCCCGTAACAAAAGCCGAATTGCTTCGCGAGTTTTACCGTCACGCCATCGCGGGAAAGCGTGCCGCCGCTCGCGCGCAACTTTTCGACCACCTCGCTCCGATAGTGCGATTCCACCTGCGCCTGCACGGCCGTCATGACATCCGGCGTCCGGAGGTTCACGCGCTTGGCCGGCGAGGCGGAGGGAATCGTTTCGGCAGACATGGGTTTCTCCCCAATGAGAGGAAAGATTGCTTACTGCTCGATCAGCAGCGGTCCCGGAGGATCCTGAAAATAGTTTTGCGACATCAGTTTGCCGGTTGGCGGATCAGGATCGTTGCGCTGGTCGAGCCGGCGCACGCTTTTTCCGACCGTCGCGTCTTCCGGTTGCGTGGTCGCGATGTCCACCGGTGTCCCGATTTTCGTCAGCGCAAACAAACGCGCGGCAGCTTCCTTGTGCAGGCGGATGCAACCGTGGGTCCGGGGCTCCGACCAGACGAAGCCTTCGTGAAAACCGTAGGCGGGCTCAAACTCAACCCAGAATCCCATCGGATAACCGACTGCGACCGACTGCCCTTTGTGAATATCCGCTGGCGCTCCGCTGCTCGTGAACCCGAAACTGCCCGAGCGTTTGCTCCGGATCTTCGCAATCACGGTGTGATGCCCCGCCGGGGTCGTGCCATGCTCGCCGACGCAGCCTTGCACCGCCATCAGGCAACGGTCGCCTTCCATCACGTAGATATGCTGCGTCGAGGTGGAAACCTTCACGCGGACGGCGTTAGGATTGTGCGGCTTGTAGGCGGTGACGTGGTAGGGGCCGGCGACCGGACCGTTGGCGCAGCCGCTCAGCCAGAGCGCTCCTGCGGAGAGAATTGATAACGCAAAAAAGTTTTTCATAAGTGCAACCGTGACAAAGCGTATCGTGCCGGCTTTGTCAAATGATGAGGCGGCCTACGTTGCCATTTGCGTGCGGAGGAGTTTTTCAAACTTCGAGGATTCATTGGCGTAAAACGGATACTCTCGCTGCGCCTCGCGCGGTTTGTAGCGCCAGTGCTTGTAGGCCCACATCCACGATTCTGGGGACTCGCGCACCCACGGCTCGAAATAATTCCAGCAAATCTGGGAAATCTCCGCCAGCGTCGCGCCCTCCGGCACCTCGATCGGCGGATGCAAAATTGCGCGGCAGCTGCCGTCGGGAAACGGCCGGCTGTCGAGCGGCACCAATGCCGCGTGGCCGCGCTGAGCGAGCACGGCGTGGAGCATTGTCACGCACGTTTGCAGACCGAAGGTCTCGATGATCACCGCCGCCTGCTCCGGCCGCACATTGAGATCGATGAGCATCCCCGCGAACCCGCCGCGTTTCACATGTTTTAACAACCGGATCATCGACCGATCCTGTTCGATAATCTGATGAGCGCTCGTCTGGCGCAGCCGGCGGAAGATCGGCGCGAGCAGCGGGTTTTTAAAATCCTCCGCCACGATCATCGTGGGAAAACCATGGAAACCGCAGGCAAGGCTCGTCCATTCGAAGTTCCCTTGATGCACGCACATCAGCACCGCCCCGCGTGCCTCCTCTTTCAGTTTTTGCAAAACCTCAACGCCTTCCAGGGCGATTTGTTTGCTGAAGTTCTGCGCGCTCAGCCGTGGTGACCAAAACAGATCGATCATCGTCCGCGCGAAGTTTCGATAAGAGTCCCGGGCGATTTGCTCGCGCTGTTTGGGCGTGTAGCGAGTGCCAAAGGCGGCTTCCAGATTTGCCACCGCCACGATTCGGCCGCGCTGATCGAAACGAAACCCAACGCTGCCGAGCAAATGCGCCGCCGCCGTGCACAACCATCGCGGCCAGAGGGGGACGAAATGCGCGAGCGCTTCGCAAAGCAGCCACTCGATGCGATAGCGGGTTCTTTTCCACAGCGACGCGTTCATCCGGTGCACAGGTCAGCCATCATCGAAAACTGAATCCGCGGACGAGCGGCTGCATCAGAATCAGGCGGGCGTGACTTCGATGCGCGGAAAAAGCGGCACCGGTTTCCCGACCACATGCCCATCCGGCAGCCCGCCCCAGACCGCATCGGCTAGCCGGAAGCGCGATCCTTTGCCCTGCTTCTCCATCTTCCACTGCAGCTGGTCAAAAATCCCGTGCGCCGCCTTTGGTAAAACCGGCGAGATCAGGATGGCGATGATGCGGAGGGACTCGGCCAGAGAATAGAGAACTGCATCGAGCTTCGTTCGTCCGTCCTCGCTCTCGTCTTTGGCCAGCTTCCATGGAGCTTTGGCCTCAATCAAACCATTCGCATCAGATGCGATATGACCAATGCTCTCCAAAGCATCGTGGACTCTGCAAGCATTCATGGCGTCGATATACATCCTCGGCGCATATCCTTGAGATTCATCCAGCTGGCTGAAAGTGCTCCCCAGAGACATGAAATCGCTTTGATCAAACTTCACCTCGCCAATCCCGAGCCGATGCGTTTTTCCTCCCCGGTATTTAGCCGTCATACTCAAGGCTCGATTCAGTAGATTGCCGACATTATTGGCCAACTCGGTGTTGAATCGTTGAATAAACCGCTCTTCGCTAAAGTCCGCGTCTTTCCCCGTCGCGATGTCACACATTAGATAATGCCGCAGCGCTTCCGCGCCGTATTTGTCGGCGAGGGCGATGGGGTCGATGACGTTGCCGAGGCTCTTGCTGATCTTTGTGCCGGAGATATTCCACCAGCCGTGAACGAGCAGGGTCGGCATTTCCTCATCCGAGAAGCCAAGCGCTTTGAGCATGATCGGCCAATAGACGCCGTGGGCGGGGATGAGGATGTCTTTGCCGATGACGTGGAGCGGCGGCCACCAGTCGGCAAAAGACAGGGTGCCGGAAGTTTTCTCCTGTTCGCCGGTGCGCTGGCTGTAGTTTGGGTCGTGGCCGGGGACGAAGCTGATGTAGTTCACCAGCGCGTCGAACCAAACGTAAGTCACAAAGCCCGCGCCGAAGCTTTCGGGAAAGGGAATGCCCCACTTCAGTCGCGACGCGGGGCGCGAGATGCAGAGGTCGCCCTCGAGTTTCGCGACTGCGTTCTCCAACTCGGAGACGCGGAAATCGGGGACGACGAAGGGGTGTCCTTCATCGCTGCGCTTTTTGATGAAACTGAGCAGCCACTGCTTCGGGTCGCAGCCGGGCAGGCCGGTCGCGGGATCCTGCGTGAGGCGGAAGTAGAAGTTCTCCTCGTCGCGCTCCTCGACGACGCCCCACTCGGCACCGAACTGCCCGTCGGGCCCGCGCTCCTTGTCCGTGAGGAACTGCTCCTGCCGCACGCTGTAAAAGCCGCGCTGCGTCTTCTTGTAAATCCACCGGCTCCCGCCCGTCGCGGGGTCCTTGTCGTCCCAGAGCTTCTGCAGATTGGCGCGCACGCATTCCTTGTGAAGCGGGTCGGTCGTCGCCGCCCACGCGCTGTATTTCACGTCGAGCTTCTCCCACAGCGCGGTGAATTTCGCGGTAATCCCATCGACGAATTCTTGCGGCGCGACGCCTTGTTTTTCCGCCGATTGCTGCACCTTTTGCCCGTGCTGATCGACGCCGGTCAGGTAGAAAACCTCATCGCCTTTGAGCCGATGATAACGCGCGATGACATCGGCCAGAATCTTCTCGTAGGCATGGCCGATGTGCGGCGCGGCGTTCGTGTAATCGATCGCGGTCGTGATGAAAAACGGCTTGGGCATCGGTGCAAACAAATTGTGCAGGCATTCCGATTAAGGCAATGAGGAAGCCCCTCGCCCCATGCTCAATTTCAATCTCGTGCTCAACGCTGTCGGCCTCCTCTGCTGGGGCGTTTGTTTTTGGTGGATGCATCGCATCTCGCAACATCAGGACGCGATGCTGGCGGAACTGCATGCCGTGACCCAGCGGATCGAGAAGCTTTCAAAAGCGGAGCACGACTTGATCAAAGAGGTGCATCCGAAAATCCAAAAGATCGAGGAGCACGTAGGCGAGGTGGTCGAGGACGTGCGCGCCTCGAACAGCTAGTGCGGTTCTTTGACGAGGCGCACCGGCGTTCCGTCCATCTTGACCTTGAGCCCGATCTCACGGTTCTCCGGTTTGCTGGCGGGGATCGCTTCCGACCACTTCGCCATCCAATAGGTGGCGCCGCCAAACATCGAAGGCCGTTCCAGCGAAAGCGAAACCACGTAGAGCTTTGGCGTGAGATTGCGCGAGGTGAGATCGTTTTCTGCGATCTCGAGCGCCTGGCGTGCGGAGATCGCCGGACGGTCCGCCGCAAAAAGCGATGAAGTGGAGCAGAGAACGATTCCCAGCATGGTGATGCGTTTCATGCCGCGAGGCATTAGCGGGAACTCCACCGCGTCACAAGCGCGCTACGATTCCGGCAGCACTTTTTTCACGAGCCGATTGACGCCATCCTGCGCGAATTCGCTGCCGGGATAGATTTTTTGCGCTTTCAAAAAGCAGGCGAGGCTGGACCCGACCTGGTCGGCGTGCTCGAGCTGCTCGGCCGTCCGCAAAGTGCGCACAAAGTCCGCGGCCTCGGTGGTCAGGGTCGCGCGGAGCTGGTTGAGCTTCGAGTCGTCGGGATATTGCTTGAAGACTTTCTCCAGCGTCTCCCACGCGCCCGCGTAGTCGCCGCGCTTCTCAATCTCGCCGGCCTGGATGATGGCGGTCTCGATGATCTGCATTTGATCGAGCACTTTTTTGAGCTGCTCCTGCCGGTCCGGATACATCGCGGAGGCGGCGATGAAGCGCAGCTTGTCGTCGTAAATCTGCCGGTAGTTGTGCTGCGAGATGAGCTGATCGAGATCGTTGAGGGCCTTTCCCTGCACGTCGGCCTGCGAAAAAATAAGACCCGAGACTTCGGCCAGCGCAGGGTTGCGCGGCCACATCTCCGTCGCTTCTTTCAATTCCGCTTCCAGCGTGGCCTTGTCGCCGCTGACCGCTGCGTTGCGCGCTTTCGCCAGATGCATCGCGCTCACCGTCCGCGCCGTCTCGACGGCGGCGAGCGGCTTCGACGTGTCGAAATCCTTGGCAATGGTTGTCAGCTCTTTCACCAGCTTCTCCGCGAGGCCGTAATCCTTCACCTCGATCGCGGAGACGAGCTGGTAACTCTTCTGCGAAAACTCGAGCGCCTGTCTTTTATCGGTGCGCGGAAGCGTGCGGATTTCCGGCATGTATTCGCCGATGCTGAAGGCCTCGGCGAGCCGCTTCGAGGCGCTCTCGAGCTCATTTTTTTTGAGCAAAAACTCGAACGCCTGCACGCCCTCGCGCACATCGCGGATCGCCTCATTCGCGAGCGCGTCCATCGTCCCGACCGTGGGAGGAAGGCCGGTGCTTTTCGCAAAAATGTCCTTCGTGTCCTTGCCGACCTCCAGCTTCGTGTCGCCGCGGAAAACCGCGCGGTAAAAGCGCGTGCCGATGATCACGTGTTGAAAACGCCGTTGCAAAAACAACTGCACGAGCAGCGCCTGAAACTCGATTTTCGTCTGCAACTCGGACAATTCCTTTTTGACCTGGTTGGTTTTGATCGTGGCCAGAATTTCCGCCAGTCGTGTCGCGTAAGGCTGCATCGTCACATCGCGCCGGAGCTGTTGCTCCTTGGCCCATTGCGCGCCGGCTTCCTTGTTCTTGCCGGAGGGCGCGCCTTCCAGCTTTCCGGAGTCGGCAGCCACTTTTGCGTTCCATTCGTTTTGTTTGCGTTCCTGCTCGAGGGCGACGGTGGCCTGGGCCAGACGCGCGCTCGCATCCTGCGCCCGCCAGGCACTGTAAATCGCATCCGCGAGTCCGTCGCAAAGCCGGGCGTCGATTTCAAAACCGGACGCGCGAGGCAGGAGCCGGAACGCCTCGTCGATGCTCCGCATGGAGAGCTGCTCCGGCGCCAGCTTGTCGAGAATCGTGCGCAGGATCGCCTGATACTGTTTGTCCTGCTGCGTCGTCTCCTCTGGCGCGTTGAGATATTTTTCAAAGCGCGCCTCAAACAGCCGGTTGTTGTTGATGTTCCAGCTGTGGCCGTCCCACGTCGCGAGTTCGGTGCCGGGATTGAAAACCGGAACGTCCTTGCCGAGGAACTTCGACTCGCCGCCGGACGGCGAAGCCGCGGGTTTCGCGGGAGCCGGTTGCGCCGGAGCCGGCGGATCGGGAACCTGCGCACGCGCGGCCGGATTCGCGAACAGTGCCGCGATCAGCAGGTGTTTAACGAAGCGTTTCATACCTTGCGCACGTCGGACGCGCGCAGAATCCCTTTGTCGCCGATCTCGATCTTAAAGAAATAACGCTGACCTTTTTGAATGTTGAGATGATTGAATTGCGCGGGGATCAGCACCGCCAGCACCTCCGGTTTTCCCTCGACCTCCACGGAATACAAACGCCCCGCCGTCGGTGACCACGCGAGCTGGGTGCCCACGGTGACGCTGATTTTATAGACGTTGCCGCGGAGGCTGTTGGCGTTTTCCACATACGCCGTGACATCGAGCGGAGTCAGCGTGCGATAGGGGTCGCTGACGTTTTGGTAAAGCAGCCGCCCGCCGACAATGGCGGCCCCGAGCAGCACAACGCAACCAATGATCCAGGACGGCTGGACGGTGGAGCTGGCGCGGCGGGGCATTCGCGTTCTCAAGTTAAAACCGCGAACCCGATTTGCAACCAAATGCAGCGCTACTCCCAATGGCTGCGCTTGCAGCCGAGATAGGTGATCAGCAGGCCGCCGAGAATGTGCGAGCCGAGCACCCAGCAGGAGAGCTGCAGCACGCTCAACTCCGTCTGCGAAACACTCTGCACCACGTCGTAAAACCGCGTGTCGCGCATGGTTTGCAAATAGCCGGACCAACCCCAATAAGCCGCGATGAACGGCCGCGTCAGCCAGCCGATGAAATGCGGGAGCGCCAGCACCGCGCCAGAAAGCGGGAGTTGAAAGCCGACGAGATAAACGCTGAGCAACGAGGCATGTTCAGCGGTTTTCACGATGGACGAAATGCCGAGGCAGACCGCGGTCATCGCGCCATTCACGAGCACCAGCACGGCGGATTGCGTGAGCAGATCGCCGGGAAAACGGCAGATCGTGTTCACAAAAACGGCCATCCAGAGGGACTGCGCGAGCACGAGCACGGCGAGGAAACAGGCCTTGCTCGCGAGGTAGCTGGCGGGACGCAAACCGGCGAATTTTTCTTTCTCGAAAATTGCGCGTTCTCCGGCGATCTCGCGCGCGGAGTTGTTGGACGCCACGAGCGTGAGCAGGATCACTTGAAACATCACGAGGCCGGAAACGAGGCTCGCAATGCGCGAGGAGCGCAGCGCAAAGGAGGCGCTTTCCAAAAGCTGCTGCAACGCGCTTCCGGAGCCGGTGAGATTCTGAATCTGCGGCAGGCCGTCCCACGCAAAAATCACGACGAGGCACGGAAAGCCGAAAAGCAGTGCGAGCTGCAGCGCGAGATGACCATGATCCCTCAGAAAGATGCGCCAGCGGCGCAACAGCAGTGTCGCGAACTGCGAGGAAAACCGCGGCCGATCGAACACGACTGGAGCGCCGATTTTTTGCTCGATGCGCGGCCCCGTTTTGATCCCGGCCGCTTCAATCGGATCGTCTTCCGCCCGCGCGACCTCCTGCTCATCGTCGTGCAAGGCGGCGTGATACGCGGCGCGATGTTTTTTCCATGAGGCATGCCAGTCATCGGCCGAGCGCTTGCTCAGCCGCGGGAACAAATCCTCCGGCGTCGCGAGATGGAAATAATGTTTCAACAACTGCGGTGGTCCGTGGAAGACGAGTCGCCCTTCGCTGAGGACCGCCACGCTGTCGTGCAACATGAGATGCCGCAAACTGTGCGTGACGGAGAGCACCGTTCGCGGCTGGCGGCGATTCTCCTCGGCTGCGCTTCGGCCTGCTGTCGCGAGCTTCCGCAGCAGCCGCACGATTTCGTCCTCCGCTTTCGGATCGAGCCCGCTCGTCACTTCGTCACAGAGCAAAAGCGTGGGCGACGTGACGATCTCGAGCGCCAAGGCCAGCCGCCGCTTTTGTCCGCCGGAAAGAACACGCACGCGCCGGTCCGCGATTTCCGTGAGGCCGACGTCCGCGATGATTTCTGCCGCTCGCGCGAGCCGCTGCTCGTCGCTTAACCCGCCGACGCGCAAGCGCAGCGCCGTGTCGATGCTTTCCGCCACCGTCAGCAGTTCAAAGGCGATGCTGAACTGCGGGACGTAGCCGATTTCATGCGGATCGAGATCCTGTTCCGCGAGGTCGCGCCCCTCCCAGAGCACGGTTCCGTCGTCGGGCTCGCGGACGCCGGCGATGATTTTCAACAGCGTGCTTTTTCCGCACCCGGACGGGCCGACGACCGCGCACAGATGGCCGCGCGGAAAACGCGCCGAGACGTGATGCAGAAGCCACGAGTCCGCCGCGCGCGGGGTCGCGAGCGAAACGTTCTGCAACTCGAGCATGGGGTTGGATTGTGGCGGCGTTGCACTACGCTTGCAAAGCACGATGAACCGACCGCCCCGAATCGCCGCGTGGATTGCGCTCAGCCTTTTCGCCTCGGCGCTCGCCGCGGTCCTCGTCACGCGGGTCTTGTTTGGCATTTATCTCAACAGCGAAGGCTTTCGAAAAAAAATCGGCGCAGCTGTGGCGCAGACTTTGAAAGCGGACGGGACTTTCATGCCGTTCCATTTTTCCGGGCCTTCGATTTACTCGGACGGCTTCGCGGCGCGCGGGACCGAAGCCTTTTTCACAGAACTGCGGGCCGAGCAGATTCGTGCGGATTTCAACTGGCGCGGCCTTCTCCACCGCTCGTGGCAGATCGATCAGCTCGAACTGCAGCGGCTCGACATCACTTTCGCCGAACACCGCGCGGAACCGGAGCTTCGCGAGAATCGTGGAGGCGCAGTGCCGGCTCGGAGCGACGGTTGGAAAGTCGATTTGCGCGGGGCGAGCGTGCGCGAATCGCAATGGACGTGGGGCGTTGGAACCGATCACGCGGGCGGGGTGAATGGCGCGGGACTTCGCCTCACTCCGGACGGCGATGCGTGGTTGATCGACGCCCAAGGCGGCAAGCTCGTGCAAAGCGGATGGCCGGAACTGCGTTTGGAAACCGCACGGCTGCGCTACCAGCCGGGCTCGCTGTTCATCCTCGACAGCCTTTTTCGCCAGGGCACCGGGAGCATCAAGACGAGTGGTGAAATCGCCTTCGGCAGCCTCGCAGACATGCGCGTCGAACTGGCGGGGATCGATGTGAACCCAATGCTGCCGGCAGATTGGCGGGCGCGGCTAAGCGGGAAACTTTTCGGCGATGTGAAAGTGCGCGCGCCGCTCGGGTCGGATGCGACGGACGGTGTCACGGTGGATGGCCCGTTGCGGCTTGCGGATGGGCAACTGACCGCGCTACCGATGCTCGATCAAATCTCGACGTTCACGCGGACGCAACGCTTCCGGCAAATGGCGTTGAGCAAAGCGACCGCGGATGTTTCGCGCAGCATCGAAAGAATCGAGGCGCGCAACATCGTGCTCGAATCGGAGGGACTGATGCGGGTCGAGGGGCAATGCTCGATCGCGAACGGCGCGATTGACGGCACGTTTCAGGTCGGTGTCACGCCCGCCAGTCTGCAATGGATTCCGGGGTCGCGGGCGCGCGTTTTCACCGTGGCGCGCGGCGGTTACTTATGGACGCCGATGCGGCTGACCGGATCGGCCGATCATCCGACCGAAGACCTGACCCCGCGTCTCGTCGCCGCCGCGGCGGACGAGGTAATCAACGACGTGGAAGGCAGCGTGCGCGACACGACCAAAGGCGTGCTCGATCTTTTGCTGCACTGATTTACTTCAGCTTCAGCGTCGTGTTTTTTCCGAGCCGAAAAGCGCTCTCCGCACTCTCGAAAACCTTCCGCAACTGGTCCGCGCTTTCCAGCCGATACTCGATTGTGCGCGCGTGGGTCGTCGTCGGATAATTCTTCACGACCTTTTCCCAAATCGCGTCCTGCCCCGTGCGTCCGGCGACCTCTTTCGCGAGTTCCTGCGCGCGATCAATGGCGGATTGTCCGAGCCCGATCGGCGACTGCGGAGTGATCGGCTCGATGAAGTAAAAACGCACCGTCATGCTGCCGGTCGTGTCGAGGTTTACCTCGGTCACGCGCGCCGCGCCGTCCACGAGGTATTCATGGCTGCTCACGGAAATCACGGCGCGCAGCGCGACCTCGTAAGTGCCGCCAGGAAGCTCGCAGCGCCAGAGCGGTTGCCGTGTCGGATCGAGTGACGCGGTCGGACTCGGCGCAGGAGTTTGCGCGCGAAGAGTTGCGGCCGCAGCCAGAAAAATAAATGCGAAGAATTTCATGCAATTTTGATTTTGCCGCCCCAGGAAAGAATCTTCGCCTTGGTGCCGGCGGATTCCGCCTCGGCGATCTGGCCGTTTCGGTTGTAAAACAACGAGAGGCTTGTCCATCCGATTTGGTCGTTTGGCCGCAGCTCCACCGCTCGTTTTCCGGCGTCGATCGCCTCGCTGTGACGGCCGAGCTTCATCAACGCCATGCCGAGCGCATGCCAGCCGTCGAAAAACTCCGGGTCCAGCTCAACGCAGCGGCGATATTTTTCAACCGCGGTTTCCAGTTCGCCGACTGCCAGCTCGCCGTTCGCCTCATCGAAGATCTCCTCGACCGACTCGCTCATGTGCAAGTCTGTTTAGCGCTGCGCAAGCTGGAGTTTGGCCGCGTCGCGCCGCGTCCGGAGCCACTCGCGAAAAGCCGTTTCGATTTTTTGCCGCGTGAAAAGTGGTTCGAGCGTCGCGCTGTCCTTGGCGAAATCCGCGTCGCTCACCGGCTCCCGCTTTTCAAGATAAACCATCAGGCTGCCCGCGTCGGAAGCGACCACGTCGCTGAGCTGTTTCTCCCCGAGCTCGACGGCTTTTTCCAGGATGAGCTCCTGATCCGCGACTTCGTTTTTCGGCGGATCGCTCAGCGAGAACGGCGGGATCGTCTCCACCTTTTGTCCCGCGGCGGAAGCGGCTTCGGTGAAGGATTTGCCGGCTTGGAGGTCCGCCTGAATTTTTGTCCGGACCTCGCCCGCCTTCAGGCCGAGCACTTCTTTCCCGCGCTGCTCCTTGAGCTGCTGGATGATCTTCGGTTTCGCTTCTTCAAAGGCAAGCTGACGGCGCGGAAGGACGTCCTCGAGGTGCAAAACATAGAAACCGTTTTCGCCCTGCACGACATCACTGTTCGGATCATCTTCGCCGAGCTGGAAAGCCGCCGCAGTCAGCGATGGCACGCCGGCCAGCCGCGGGTCGGGTTCGCTCGCGCTGAACTCGCCCGTCGTCTCGACCTTTGCTCCCAGCTTCCCCGCGACTTCGTCGAACTTCGCGCCATTTTCCAGCATGCCCTGGGTGAAATCGGTGGCGCGCTCCGCCAGTTTTTTCAGCGCGGCATTGCGCTCGGCGCCGGTGAGTTTTTTCTCCTCCTCGTTCAAGGTGAAACTCGCGAACTTCACCTTCCGCTTTTCCTCGGACTTGTATTGATCCTTGCGGGAATCAAACGTCTTTTTCGCGTCGTCGTCGCTGATTTGCACCCCGGCCTCGAAGTCGGCGGCGTTGAACCGGATCACCGCCGCCTGCAAAAGCTGGTGCTCCTGTTCGTAGCTGGAGCGGATCTCCGCGGGCGCGACCGCGATACTGGAACCGATCAGCGCTTTGAGTTTCTTCAGCCGGAGATCGTCGCGGATCAAATCGTCAATCACCGTCTCCGTGAAGCCGCGCGGCGCAAGGGATCGCTGCACGAGTTCATTGAGTTTGTTCGGATCAAACTGCCCCTCGGTTTGCAACGGACGCAGCGAACTGAGGGCGGCTTTGATCTCCTCGTCGCTCGGCACAATCTGGAGCTCGTCCGCCTCCCGGCGCATCACCATGAGATTCCAGACGAAATTATCCACCGCGCGGGTGCGATCGTAACCGGCGAGATCCTGCACGAGGTCGATGAGTCCGAGTTCGAGCGCGACGTAAAATTTTCGCGCTTCGCGCTGCACTTCGGTCTCCGAGATATGGCGGCCGTAAATCGTGCCGATATTGTCCGAACCGGAGCGATCGAGACGGCCGGTTTGCGAGCCATTCCAGAACCAGACGAACGTGATGATGATGAAAATGGTGACGAACACCATCAACGTCTGCTGATGCTTGCGGATGAGATTGACCATGGCGGATGCGGACGCGAGCGGAGGTTAGAAGTTGCGTTCGATCCGAGGGTTCACTAGCTTTCGCGTCGCGCCGATGAACCTAAGACGTTGGTTTCCCCTCCATCAACTTCTTTTTGTCCCGATGGCCATGGTCGTGATGAGCGGCACTGCGCCTGCGCAGGAAACGATCACCACACGGGACGGCAAAACGCAGGAAGCGAAGATTTTGAGCGTCAGTCCAGCGGGTGTGAAAATCCAAATGGCGGCTGGATCGATGAGCATTCCGCTGGCAAATATCGCGAGCGTGAAGATGGCGCCGCCGCCGGAATTCGCAGCGGGCATGACGGCCTATGAAGCCCACGATTTCCAAAAAGCGCTCAGCAACATCAAGAGCGTCGTGGACAAATACAAAGGCCTGCCGGCGGATTGGGCGCAGCAGGCGAGCGGGATGCTCGGGGACATTTACGTGGCGCTGAACAAGCTGCCGGAAGCCGAAGCAGCTTATTCCGAATCGCAAAAACTCAATCCCGGCGGCGGGTCCGTGCAGGCCGAGATTGGCCTCGCCCGCATCGCCGTCTCGAAAAAGGATCTCGCCGGGGCGAAGCAAAAAATCGCGCCGATTGTCGCGAAGGCGCTCCAGGAAAAGAGCGTGCCCAAAAATCTTGCAGCCGCCTATAGCCAGGCGTTTTACGTTTCCGGCCAGGTCAAGGAGGCGTCTGGAGATTTCACCGGCGCGCTTGAGGATTATTTGCGCACCGTTACCCTGTTTCCCGCCGATCGCCTCGCCGTCAACGCTGCGCAGGAGCGCGCGGACGCCATGCGCAAGGAGCACGGCGTCGCTGTCCCGTAGATTTAATTCATGAAACTGCCCACTCGTTCCCTCGCCCTCGTCATTCTGCTTTCCAGCGCCGCCGGTGCTTTCGCCCAGGAAGCCGCACCCGCCGCAGCCGGAGGCGGCGACTCCATTATCAAAGTGATCCTGCATGGCGGGCCGCTGATCATCATGATTTGGGCGGCGATCCTGATCACCTCGATGACGATGGTGACGTTTGTGATCCAAAACATCATCTCGCTGCGCAAAGAAAAAGTGGCGCCGAGCGCTCTCGTGGATGCGCTGGCGAACGAAATCAGCGCCGGGAATTACCAGGGCGCGTGGGAAACCTGCGCCGCCAACAACAACTATCTCGCGAACGTCTTGAGAACGGGGCTCGAACGGTTGGGCCGGGGCCACGAAGCAGTCGAGGACGCGATCGCCGAAGCCGGACTGCGCGAGGCGACGATGATCCGCACGCGCAACAGCTACTTGTCCGTCATCGGGGTGGTTTCTCCCATGATCGGGCTGCTCGGAACGGTCATCGGCATGATGGGGGCGTTCGCGACCCTTGGCGCGAGCGGCATCTCCGATCCACGCGGTCTCGCCACGAGCATTGGCGAAGTTTTGATGGCGACGGCGAGCGGCCTCTTCATCGCGATTCCCGCATTCATCGCCTATTACGTTTTCCGCAATCGCTCGCAAATGGTGATCGTGCATGCCGACGACCGCATCAACCGGCTCATCGAGGACATTCCGTATGAGGAGCTGGGCGGGGTTCGGATCGGCGAGAATTTCGAGGCGGGAGCCGGAGCGCCGGTCGCCGCCGCAGGTCAATCGCGCCGGGTGTCGATGTCGCTCACGACAAATTGCCCGGTCTGCAACGGAGCAGTCACCCCGGGACAGAGCCCCTGCCCCCACTGCGGAGCGACGCTGGATTGGGCGCAATAAAACGCGCTCGTTTTCAAATGAAACTCTGGGAAGCGCAAATCGCCAGCTGCGGATTCGCCGCTTCGCCTTAGCTTTTCATTGCTGCCATGCACAAGCTCACGCAGACACAAAAGCGGCAAAAGGAACGCCAGAATCCTCCGGAGGAGGATCCCGAGTTTCAGATCGCGCCGATGATCGACATTCTGCTCGTGCTGCTCGTTTTCTTCATGTCGATCAGCTCGACGGAAGTGCTTCAGTCCAATCGCGAGATTCAGCTTCCAGTCGCGAACGACGCGAAGAGCGCCTCGAAGAGCAATCCGGGGCAGGTCATCATCAACGTGACTTGGGTCGCGCTGAACAATATTGGCGCCATCGAGGTGAACGACACGCAGTATCCGGATGCGGCCGCGATTGTTCCCGTTTTGCAAAAAGCGATCCACGCGAACCCGATTGCGCGCGTGCTGATTCGTGCAGACCGCAATGTGCGCTACGAGTTTCTGCGAAATCTCATGAAATCCATCGGCGAAGCCGGCGTGGCGAATGTCACGTTTTCCGTCGTCGACAAGGAAGCGGCCGCGAAATGAGCGCGTCCGGTTTCCCACTTAAAACCTCCAAAAAATTATGGCCGGATCAGTAGGTTCAGACGACGGTGAAGTCGGATTTCAGATCGCGCCGATGGTCGACGTGGTTTTCGTGCTGATGCTTTTTTTCATGGCCAGCGCGGGCATGCAGATCGTGGAAAAAGAACTCGGCATCAACCTGCCGAGCGGCAGCGCCGCGAAAGCCGGCGGACCGCCGCCGACGCCGATCATCATCGACATCTCCGCGGACGGACAGGTGACGATGAATAATCAGGCTTACGGCACTCCGACGGATAAAAACCTGACCGGTCTTCGCGACTGGTTGAAAAATGCAATCGAGCAGTTTGGTGACAAGGACCCGGTGATCATCCGCCCCGCGCCGGACACGAAGCACGAGCGGGTGATGGATGTGTTAAACGCGGCCGCGGCGGCGCGGGTGAAAAACCTCACGTTCAGCTAACGCAGCGCGATCCCGACTGGAGGCTGATTGGCCGGGGGCCGATGCATAAAAAAAGCGCAGCCGGCTTCCCGGCTGCGCCTCCCAACCAAGTTGTTGAATTGTTATTTAGTTTCCGTGGTCGTCGTCGTGGAGTCGTGCTTCTCCACTACGCCGCCGCCGGTTGAAACCGCGGCACCCGTCGAGACGGCAGCGCCACCGCTCGTCGTCGTGCGTTTCTTGACGATAATCTTGCGAGCGACCATTCCATCGCCTTCTTTCGCGTAGATCACCTGAACTGGGACGCCAGTTTTGATGACTGAGATATCCACCGGGCTGCCGGCGTCATCCACGACCGTCGTCGATTTGGAATACGAGTAGCGCATGGGCGCGGAGCTCGTCTCCGATTTGATGACCACGGTGTCAGGCGAAAATTCGCTGATCATTCCGCTGCTTTGCGTGGTGGTGGTTTCGCTCGTGGTGGTCGCCATCTGACCGAAGGCGGCCGGAGCTGACACCAAGGCGCCCGCGACGAGCGCGAGGCTGAAGTTACGATAGGTTTTTTTCATTGCGGTTTGTTTCTTTTAATTCGGGTCGATCGATTTGACCGACGTTCACAAGCCTTATCGGTTGATCCCAACGCGGCGGCTGCATCTCCGAACTTTTTCGATCGCTTGTTCCGACGGTCGAGCAGCAACGAACACGATGAGGGCGGGGACCGGGTGCCTTAAAAAACCGACGGATGCTGCTGCGTGTCGCGGATGATTTCTCCGGCCTGCAGTTCGAGAATCCGCGCGTCGGCAGGCGCGCCCTCGCATTTCTCCAGGGTCGCAACGATGGTGACCGGCAGCGATTTACTAACGACGGTCAGCGCATGCATTGCCTCGCCCAGGGCGGCGTCCGCCAGCAGCTCGTCCGCATTTTCGATCGTCACGAGTTGCGGATGGTGCGCGAGCGCGCGGGCGAGTGAGACCTTCCACTGATCGATCAGCGGCAGGGAATCCGCCGGCGCATTCGCGCCGCGTGCGAGGCCGAGCAAGTCGAGGAGATGGGAAACCTGCGCGCGCGCGTCCTCCAAGGCAGCGCCAGAAACCTTGAACAACGGCATGGCGACATTTTCGGCCACGGAGAATTGCTCGAGCAAAAACGGTTCGGCAAAGACGAACCCGCACTGCCTGCTGCGAAGATCGCGCCGCGCTTCCTCGGTCAGCAAACCGGCGCTCGTTTCGTGGAAAAAAATGTCGCCGGCATCCGCTGTTTCCAGAAGGCCGAGGAGACGGAGCAGCAGGTTTTTGCCGCTGCCTTTCGCCCCGCATAAAAAACTGATGCCACCCGGGACGAACGCGGCGGAGACATTCCTCACTTCCGACAAACCATCCCGCGCGCAGCTCGCGTTTTCGGCGCGCAGGAAAGGAGCCATCAAAACTTGAACTGCACCTGCGCCGGCGCGTGACTGGTCTCGCAGCGCTTGAACAGGCAGACCCAGCTCGCGAGCATCCAGGCGGCGACAAAGGCGCCCAGCAGCGGAAAGAACAGGCTCCACGCCAGCGCCGCTGCAGAATCCACGCCGAAACCGGCGAGCAAGGTGTTGTTTAAACAACTGACAACAAAAAAATGCAGACCCGCGATGAGCAAAAACCACGTGAGCTGCCATCCGTGGCGGCGCAAAAACCGGAGGTGGTCGCGCATCGCCTTGGGCAGCGACTCGCTGTGGAGCGTGAGCGTGATCTGGATGGTGGCAAAAAGCATCAGGAAGAGCGCAAGCAGTGGGCGGGCGACGGTGTCGATGTAGCCAAACGTGCGCATCACGCGATCGATTTCATCGAAGTGAAAAGTCAGCGCCCGAATCCGCGGCAGATCGATGAGCAACGCGCCCACGATCATCACGAGGACCGCCCATTTCACGACGAACGAAAAGCGCCGGATCGCCACGTCGAGCAAATGCTGCGGAGTGAAAGTGAGGCCCCGCACCCAGGCATAAACCATCAGCATGAGATAAATCTGGATGCAGACGCCGAAAAGATACTCGAACAAAAACGAGAGCCAGTCGATCAGCGCCGACCATTGCAGGAGGAGCAATCCGGGCGCGACGCGGTTGAGCACCGGTAGGCTCGGGCCAAAGAGAACGGGTTTGAGAATTGCGGCGATGGCGCACAGGAGCAGCGCGAGGTGGAGGAACCAGCCGAAAGCGCCGAAGCGTTTCAGCAAGGCGCGGCGGAGCGTGGTGTGATGCCTTTCCCAATTCGTCAGCAGCAGCGCCGCGGCCGCGGCGGAAAAGGGGAACGTGGTGATCACGTTGTTAAACACTCCGGCGACCGCTTCCGCCGCGGTGAGCGCGCTTTCCTGGATGAGCAAAAAGCTTGGCGCCGCGTGAATGGCGCTCCACCAATCGCCAAGCGTGTGCGCTTCGCCGAGACGAGCTGACATTTTTGGCAGCGCCCAAGTGAACGCCCACGTCAGGTCGGGCCGCTCCGCTTCCGGCAGGACGAAATAATAGAAGACCCGCAGCGCCACTTGAAAAAATGCGTAGCAAAAACTGAAGAGCGTGAGGATGCCCCAGATCTTCGGATAGCGGCGCACGCAGCGAAGGCCGTCGCGAAGGCTGGTGCGCACCGGGTTGGTCCACATCAGCAGCGCATAGCAGAGCACCGCACCGCCGAGCACGAACCACATTCGCGTGGCCGGGGCGATGCCGAGTGCGACGAGATCGGGGAACGAATCAATCATCGTGTAGTCCGTGGCCGCCTTGTTTCATCGCGCCCGAGCCGCCGGAGATCGAGCAGAAACACCAACGGCCTTATTTGATGAAGCCCCAATGCGGGGCGAACGGCCAGTAAACGAAGAGGCCCCGGCCCATGATGTTCGGCTCGGGCACCCAGCCCCAGTAGCGGCTGTCGGAGGAGTTGTAGGAATTATCACCGAGCGCGAAATAGCTGTGTTCGGGCAGGCGGAAGGGCCGGTCCGGTTCGCTGAGAAATCCCATGGGCGGGCCGCTCCCGTAGCCGTGGTAGCCGTCGTGCGGCGCGTCCTTCGTGCCGCTCATCACCCGCTCGAAACCGAAGCCGCGCGCGAGCTCGCCGTTGATGTAGTATTTGGGCGGATCAATCCGCAGCTCGTCGCCAGGGAGGGCGGCGAGCCGTTTGATGTAAAACTGCGATCCTTCCACATTGCTGAGCCGCAGTTGCCGCTCGATTTCCCGGATGTTCGTCGTTTTGAAAACGAAGACCTCGCCTCGATGCGGCCTGCGGAAATTGTAGGAAACTTTGTCCACGAACACGTGATCTCCCGCATCCACGTAGCCTCGCGCAATCACGTCGCCGGCGGAATATTCGCGCGTGAGATCGACGTTGAAATCCCGCAGCAGGGTGTTGCGCGGAGCCCAGGCGCGATACGTCCCGTGCTCGCCGTGGATGTCGGTGACGGTGAAGAAATAGAGGAACTTCTGCTCGGTCAGCCCGATGATCTGGTCATTGCCCTTGGCGACGACGTTGACGTAATTGCGTCCGAAGACGACGAAGTCCACCACGCGCCGTAGCGGGTTCGGGGGTGGCTCCTGGGTCGGGTAGCCGATGATGCCATTGAGCGTCGGTTGCATCGAGCCGGTCGGGATCGTGAACGGCTGCAAAAAATAGGTGCGCACGCCGATCGCGATGATGATGGCGACGAGAAACACCTCGCAGTTTTCCCTCCAGCCGGCCTCGCTCGCGGGCGGCAGATGGCCGCTCCACTGCGTGTCCAGTTGCCGCGTCGTCTCCTCGATGGTCCTCCGGTCTCGTGCTTTGATCGCGGCATCCAGCTTTCCCATCAAGCCCTCGAGATCGGCGACGGTCGCTTCGCTGAGTTGGTCGCGCTTGTAGTGCAGGAGCTTGCGCGAGCCTTTCAAAACGTGATGCGCTTCCTGGATGTGGCGCGGGGCAAAAAAATGCAGCATGTCAGTTCCGTTCCGCGATCCGGCGCAGCGCCTCGGCATCGGCCTTTTCCCACGTCAGCGCGCGGACCAGTTGCTCGGGATGCGCATAGCGCGCGTCGCGCTCAACCGCTTGTTTGAAGCACGCATCCGCATCTGCCACCCGGCCGAGCGCCTCGGCAGCGAGCGCCATTCCGGCGAGCGGATCAGCCTCTTTTGGCAATAGCCGCCGAGCGCGGGTGAACGACGCAATGGCCTCCGTGGGCTGTCCGGCGGTCAGAAGCGCAAACCCGAGATTCTCGGCCCCGGAATAGGAAGTGGGATTTTTCTGCGCGGTGTCGCTCCAGAGCGCAAGGCTGTTGGCCCACACGGACTCGCGCTGAAACGTGATTGCTCCGAACGCCGTTTCGATTCCCAAGGCGAAAATCGCAGACACGACCGCCAGTCTGCGCGTCCAGCGCACGCGCGCGAGTAAAGCGCACAGCATCAGCACGAGGGCGATCATCGGGAGGTAAAGAAAGCGGTCGGCCATCGGGCGGTAGATCGGGATGAGATTTGAAACCGGCAGCAACGCCAACCAAAAAAGCGCCGCGCCGAGCGCAAAAACGCGATCGCGCAACGCTCCGATGATTTGCGCGAGCCCAAGTGCCAGGCATGTGACGAGGCTGACGCCGAGGCTGAAGTGGCGGACGGAATACGGCCCGTAGTCGGCGCAGAGGTCCTGGGGCAGAAGGATTTGCCGAAAGTAGAACGCCCAAATGCGCGGCTGAATGAGCATCGCATCGAGCAATGTGCCCCCGGGGTAATGCGGCGTGCCGGTGAAGATCACGGACCCTTTCGGTTCGAGCAAAAAGCGCGCAGCCGTGAACACGCCGACGGCGACCAATGCCGGGATGATAATCCAAAGCCAGCGCCGCTCGTTGCGCCGGAACAGGCTCCAATACAGCGCGAGCACGGCGGGTCCTGCGACGCCGATTTCTTTTGCCGCGACCGCTGTAAAAAAGCACAGGACGCTTCCCACGGCTAACGCCACGCGCCTGCCGCCCGCAGTTTCCGCGAAACGCCATGCGCAGAGCATTCCGGCGAGAATGAAGGCGGCGGCGAGCAGATCCTCGCGGTAACTGACTTCGGACACCGGCTCGCAATTTAACGGATGCACGGCAAAGAGAAGCGCGCCAAAAGCCGCACAGATGCCGGCGATTTTCGCGCTCGCGCCGCTTTCGATCAACAACCGCGCACAGAATCGAAAAAGCATCGCAACGACACCGGCGTGCAAAAGAAGGTTGGTGAAATGGTAGCCGGCCGGGCTTTTACCCCAAATCACCGCATCGATCATCAGCGAGAGTAGATTCGCGGGCCGGTTGTTATCGAGCACATCCTCAGCGAGCACTCGCAACGACACGATATCCCAAAAATGCCGCGCCTGATGGATGAACGTGTCCGTCAGAATCTGCGACCGCGCGTCCCAGACGAAATCTGCGCGCAGCATCGGCAGATACAAGGCGATGCTCAATGCCGCCAGCGCCAGCGCGAAGAAAATCGGCCGCTTTTCCTTGAGGTGCAACGAGTCCAAATCCACGACCGGGTTTTAAACCGGAATTTCGGGATGAACAGGTCAGATCGCGTTAGAGCGCGGCCGTGGACGCGACGTGACGGATGTCGCGGCCGCGGTAGAGATAAAAAACGTCCTCGGCGATGTTCGCTGCGTGATCGGCCACGCGCTCGAGCGCCTTCGCGACGACGATCAGATTCAGGCAGCGCGAGATCGTTTTAGGATTTTCCGTCATGAACGTCGTGAGTTCGCGGATGAGCTGGCGGTTGATGTCATCCACGGTCCGATCGCGCGCAATGATGTCTGGCGCGAGGTCGGGCTGCGTCTCGACAAAGGCCGTGATCGAGTCGCGGAGCATCTCGCGGCCCGTCTCGGCCATCAGCGGAATATCGATCAGCGGCTTGAGCAGCGGCTCCTTGTTCAGATCGCGCGTGCGCCGTGCGATCGTCGTCGCCTGGTCGCCGATGCGTTCGAGGTTCGAGGAGATTTTCGAGGCGGCGAGCATGAAGCGGCAATCGGTCGCCACCGGCGCGTGCGTGGCCATGTAGGTGATCACCATTTCATCCACGGCGATCTCGAGCTGATCGATTTGCGAGTCCTCGGATTCCACGGTGTTGGCAAGCTCGTCGTCGCGATCCACGAGCGCCTTCATCGCGAGGGTGAGGTTACGATCGGCGAGGCTCGACATCATCAGCAGATTCTCGCGGATGCGGGAAAGATGGGTTTCAAAAATATTCATGTGTTTAACAAACCGAGGATCAACCGAACCTCCCCGTAATGTAATCTTCGGTTCGCTTCTCGTTGGGATTGGTAAAAATCTTCTCCGTTTTTCCAAACTCGATCAAACGGCCCAGATAGAAAAACGCGGTGAAATCCGAGCAGCGGCCAGCCTGCTGCATGTTGTGCGTCACGATCACGATCGTGTAATCCTTTTTCAGTTCGTAGATCAGCTCTTCAATTTTCGCCGTCGCGATCGGATCGAGCGCGGAGCACGGCTCGTCCATCAGGATGATCTCGGGCTCGACGGCGATCGCGCGCGCGATACAAAGCCGCTGCTGCTGCCCGCCGGAAAGGCTAATTCCGGGCCGGTTCAGGTCGTTTTTCACCTCATCCCAAAGCGCTGCCATGCGTAGCGCCTTTTCCATCCGCTCATCGAGAAAAGAGCGATTGCGGACGCCATTGAGCCGCAGCCCAACGATGACATTTTCGCCGATGGACATCGTCGGGAATGGATTCGATTTTTGAAAAACCATCCCGACGCGTCGGCGCACCAGGCAGGGGTCCACGGTCGGCGCGTAAAGGTCGTCGCCGAAAAGTTTGATCGAGCCGGTCATGCGCGCATTCGGAATGAGCTCGTGCATGCGGTTGAGGCAGCGCAGGAATGTTGATTTGCCGCAGCCGCTCGGCCCAATAATCGCGCTAACGCTTTTGGCCGGCAGCTGGATTTCGGTGTCAAAGATTGTCTGTTTCGCGCCATACCAGACGGACAAATCGTT
Source organism: Chthoniobacter sp. (assembly GCA_034667645.1). GTDB lineage: Bacteria > Verrucomicrobiota > Verrucomicrobiia > Chthoniobacterales > Chthoniobacteraceae > JAJPJG01. The sequence continues at coordinate 1,129 of JAXDQV010000386.1, read as the reverse complement.
GACGTCAAAGGCGCACTCCAGCTCGGCCGAGCTCCTCGGGAGCTTGCTGGCCGCCAGGGTAACAGCGGATTTTCGATCTGGAGCGAGAGGTTCCATCGGGAGTAGAGCGGGGTTCATTTTGCCATGACTGAGCGGGAGCGCGTGAGCATTCGCACGGCGACATTGACGACGAAAATCATCGAGACCAGCACGAGTGCGCCGGCCCACGCCTGCCGGTGCCAGTCGTCATACGGCGAAATGGCGTAGGTGAAAATCTGCAGCGGCAGCGCGGCGACTGGATCGCGCAAACTGTGATTCCAAAACCGGTTTCCGAACGCGGTGAAAAGGAGCGGAGCCGTTTCGCCAGCGACCCGCGCGAGCGCGAGAAGCACCGCGGTGACAATGCCCTTGAGCGCAGTTTTTAAAACGACGTGCACCGTCATCTTCCAGCGCGCAATTCCCAGCGCGAGCGCGGCTTCGCGATAGCCATTCGGCACGAGCAGGAGCACTTCCTCGGTGGTGCGGATGATCAGCGGAATCATGATGAACCCCAGCGCAACGCCGCCCGCGTAAGCGGAAAACGTTTTTGTCTGCAAGACGATCAACCCATAAACGACGATGCCCCAGATGATTGACGGCACGCCGTTGAGAATATCGCAGATAAAACGCAGCAGCCAGTTCGTGCGCGCATTTCCATATTCCGAGAGATAAACGCCGCCGAGCACGCCGGTCGGCACGCCGATGCAGGCGGCGAGGCCCAGCAGTTCGAAGGTGCCGGCGATCGCGTTGGCCATGCCGCCGCCGGGCTCACCGACGGGCTTGGGCAAACTCGTAAAAAAATTCCAGTTCACCGAGCTCGCGCCTTCCCGGAGCAGGTGGAAAAACACGAGCCCGAGCGGCGAAATCACCAGCGCGGCGCAGAGGAAGCAAAGCGCCGAGACGAGGCCGCTTTTGACTTTGCGCCATTTGGAAAAGGTGCCGGTCATCTCAATGCGCCCGGACGGAGACTCCGCCCCCGAAGGTTTTTACAAAAAGCTGCGCGAGCAGATTCACCGTGATCGTCACGGCGAACAGAACCAAGCCGACTTCAAAGAGCGCCGAGAGATACATGTCGGTCGTCGCTTCGGTGAACTCATTCGCGATCACGCTC
>JAXDQV010000385.1:0-28980 GCA_034667645.1 Chthoniobacter sp. | reverse complement strand
CAATCATCCGCGCGGCCGATAATTTGATCGAGCTCGGGCCGGGCCGCGGCGAGGCGGGCGGCGAGCTGGTGTTCAGCGGCACTCTTCCGGAGCTGGAGAAAACGAAGACGCTCACCGCGGACTATCTCAGCGGCCGCAAATCCATTCCGGTGCCGAAGAAGCGGCGTTCGGCCAAAGCATGGATCAAGCTGCAAGGCGCTTCGGAGCACAATCTGCGGGACATCGATGTCGATTTTCCACTCGGCATTTTCACCTGCGTGACCGGTGTTTCGGGTTCGGGAAAAAGCACGCTGATTCATGACGTGCTCTATCAGAACCTGCTCGCGCAAAAGGGCGGCGACGGCGGCGAAGAGTCGGCCGGCGTTTGCAAAAAAATCACCGGCGCCCACCGCATTGAAAGCGTGGTGATGGTCGATCAAGCCACGCTGTCGCGAACCCCGCGATCCAGTCCGGCGGTTTATCTCGGGGTGTTCGATTTCATTCGCGAACTGTTCGCCTCAACGCCCGAGTCGTCTGCGCAAGCATTCACGGCCGGCACGTTCTCCTTCAACGCGGGAAAAGGCCGGTGCGAGCGCTGCGGCGGGAATGGCTTCGAGAAAATCGAGATGCAGTTTCTGAGCGACGTCTTCGTGCGTTGCCCCGACTGCGACGGCAAACGCTATCAACCGCATATTTTAAAAATCCAGGTGCGGGGAAAATCGATTCACGACGTCCTCGAGATGACCGTCAGCGAGGCGATCCGCTTTTTTAAGGAGCCGACCGAGAAACGCATTGCAGGTCCGCTGTCGGTGCTGGAGGAGGTCGGTCTCGGCTACCTCCGGCTCGGTCAGCCGCTCAATGTTTTGTCCGGCGGCGAATCGCAGCGGCTCAAGCTGGTGAGCCACTTGACGGAAAAAACGCGGAACGGGTTTTTGATTTTCGATGAGCCGACGACCGGTCTGCATTTCGACGACATCGCGCTGTTGATCCAGGTGTTCAACCGGCTGGTGGAGCAGGGGAACACGCTCATCGTGATCGAGCACAATCTGGAAGTGATCAAATGTGCGGATCACGTGATCGATCTCGGGCCCGAGGCCGGGGATGAAGGCGGGCTCGTGGTCGCGACCGGCACGCCGGAGGACGTGGCGCGCGTGGAGGAATCGCACACCGGACGTTATTTAAGAAGCGTTCTGAACGGCGAGGAATATCGCGCCTCCGCCTTGGCTGAAAAAGCGCGCGAAGAAAATCGAACGCGGATCGCAGAAACGGCCCCGTGGTTTGGCAATGGAGCGAATGGCAACCACTCGATCCAGATTCGCGGCGCCCGCGAGCATAATCTGAAAGACGTGTCGCTTGCGATTCCCCGCGATCAAATGGTCGTGGTGACCGGCCTCAGCGGCTCGGGAAAATCAACGCTCGCGTTTGATATTCTCTTCGCCGAAGGCCAGCGACGTTTCCTCGACAGCATGTCGCCCTACGCGCGCCAGTTCGTCGAGCAGCTCGAGAAGCCTGATGTGGACTTGATCACAGGGCTCCCGCCGACCGTCGCGATCGAGCAGCGCGTCACGCGCGGCGGCGGAAAATCGACCGTGGCCACGGTCACGGAAGTTTACCATTTTCTCCGCCTCCTCTTTGCAAAACTCGGCACGCAATGGTGTCCGAAATGCAAAGTGCCGGTCGAAGGCCGGAGTCTCGCCGCGATCGTGGAGCAAGCGGAAACGCTCGCGCGCGCGGGCAAAGTGAGAATTCTCGCGCCGCTGATCAAGGCGCGAAAAGGCTTCCACACCGATGTGGCGAAACAGGCATTGAAGCGGGGTTTCGAGACGCTTTTCGTCGATGGCACATTCATGCCGGCGGACGGCTTTAAAAAACTGGAGCGGTTCCGCGAACATTCGATCGACGTGCTCATTGGCGAAACTTCCGAGGTTGCCGAAGTTCCCGCCCTCGTCAGCCGGGCTCTGGAAATCGGCAAAGGCACCGCCCGCTTGCTCGACGAGAAAAATCGCTCCACGATTCTGAGCCGCACGATGAATTGCCCTGGTTGCGGGGAATCGTTTGAAGAGCTCGATCCCCGAACTTTTTCCTTCAACTCCGCGCACGGCTGGTGCACCGGCTGCCACGGCTTTGGCGAAGTGTGGGATGCGGTGGAAAACGAATCGGAATCCGCGCTCGAAACTGAGCTGAACGAAGAGCGTCAGCACGAATGGCTCGACGAAGGTGAAGCCGTGCAATGCCCTTTCTGCAAGGGCGCGCGGCTAAATCCCATTGCGCGCAACGTCCGGCTGCAGGGCATCACCATTGGCGATTTCACCTCACGCTCCGTGCGCGCGGCCGCCGATTCTTTGACCGCGCTGCGTTTTGAAAATTCCCAGGACATCATCGCACGCGACATCGTTCCCGAGATCACACAGCGGTTGAATTTCATGGCGAAAGTCGGCCTCGATTATCTCGCGCTGAATCGCTCCGCGAAGACGTTGAGCGGCGGCGAATCGCAACGCATTCGGCTCGCGGCGCAGCTTGGCTCAAACTTGCGCGGCGTGCTCTATGTCCTGGATGAGCCGACGATCGGGCTGCATCCGCGGGATAACATCGCGCTGCTCGACACGCTCGAAGCGCTGAAACGAAAAGGGAACTCGCTGGTCATTGTGGAGCACGACGAAGACACCATGCGGCGTGCCGACACGATCATCGATCTCGGCCCGCGCGCAGGCTCGCGCGGCGGCGAGGTCATCGGGATCGGCACGCTGGCGGAAATCCAGAAGATCGAGCGCTCGGCGACCGGGCGCTGCATGCGCGAGCCGCTCTCTCACCCGACCCGCGGATCGCGCCGCTCGCTCGCCGAGGTGAAACAGTGGCTCGAGCTGGAAGGCGCCTGCGCAAACAATCTGCAGGCCGTGGATGCGAGATTCCCGATCGGCCGATTCACCGTCATTACCGGAATTTCGGGTTCCGGGAAGAGCACGCTGATGCGCAGCGCGTTGTTGCCGGCGGTGAAACAAAAGTTGTCGCGGACGAAAACCGAAGCGCGCGATTTCGAGGCGATTCACGGCGTCGAGTTCCTCGAAGCGGTCTACGAGGTGGATCAGTCGCCGATCGGCAAAACTTCGCGCTCTACGCCCGCAACTTACATCGGTTTTTTCGACGAGATCCGGAAGCAATTCGCCACCCTGCCGGTAGCGCGGATGCGCGGCTACACCGCCTCGCGCTTCTCGTTCAACAACGAAGGGGGGCGCTGCGAAACCTGCATGGGACAAGGCGTGATCAAAGTCGAAATGAGTTTCCTCCCGACGAGCTACATCCCTTGCGGCGACTGCCACGGCAAGCGTTACAACGCGCAGACGCTCGAGGTTTTATACAACGACAAGAGCGTCGGCGACGTGCTCGACCTCACCTTCGAAGAGGCGGCGGATTTTTTTAAGTCGAACCCGAAGATCCATCGTCCGCTGCGGCTGCTGTGCGAGACAGGACTCGGCTACTTAAAGCTCGGGCAGCCGAGCCCGACCTTGAGCGGCGGCGAGGCACAGCGGCTGAAACTCGTGAGCGAACTCACGCGTGGCGTCGGGCGCAGCGACACTTCGCGAATTCGGAAGCAGCGCGAGCCGAAATCGACGCTTTATTTGCTGGAGGAGCCAACCATCGGGCTGCACATGGCGGACGTGGAGGAGCTGTTGAAAGTGCTGCACCGGCTCGTGGATGACGGCAACACGGTGATCGTGATCGAACACAATATCAGCCTGATTGCAGACGCGGATTACGTCGTGGATGTCGGCCCGGAAGCGGGGCCGAATGGCGGCACGATCGTGGCTGCCGGCACACCCGAGGAAGTCGCAAACAGCGCCCGGAGCCAGACCGCGCCGTTTTTGCGCAGTGTGCTGAAGATGCAGGACTGAAGAGCGAAGACGGCTCAGAAAATCGTTCTCATCAGCGATTCATCCGTGTTCATCTTCGCCAGACAATGCTTGCCTTTTACGTTCACACGCTGAGCCCGTTCATCTGGGAAATCCGGCCGGGCTTCGGCTTGCGCTGGTATGGATTCGCCTACGTGCTCGCCTTCGCAGCCGGCTTCTGGCTTTACCGCTGGCTCTCGGAACACGGTTACTCGGAGATGCCCGCGCGCAATGTCGGAGATTTTATCACATGGGGCGCGGTGCTCGGCGTGATGGTCGGCGGGCGGCTCGGCCACATGCTTTTCTACGATTTCTCAAAATTCGTGCACGATCCGCTGATGTTCTTTCGTGTCTGGGAGGGAGGAATGGCGAGTCACGGCGGAATGATCGGCCTCATCCTCTTCACGTTGTTTTACGCGCGCCGGCACAAGCTGTCGTGGACGAGCATCGGCGACAATCTGTGCGTCGTCGCGCCGATCGGTTTGTTCTTTGGCCGCATCGCAAATTTCATCAACGGCGAGCTTTACGGCCACGTCACGACGCTTCCCTGGGGCGTGCAGTTTCCGAAGGAGCTTTACGATGATCCTGCGCTAGCGGAACTCGCTGTGGACGCAGCACAGAAAATTGACCGCACCATCGATTCCGTCGGCGCGGTCGTTGATGCCGCGCAGCACGATCCGCGCGTTGTGGATTTGCTGCGGCCGCTGCTTTCGCCGCGGCATCCCTCGCAAATCTATGAGGCGCTGCTGGAAGGCGTTTTCCTTTTCGCAGCGCTCTGGTTTTTGCGCACGAGATTGCGGCTTCCGCGCGGCGTGATCACCGGGGCATTTTTCGTTCTTTACGCGATCGTCCGGATCATCGGGGAAATCTTCCGCGTGCCGGACGCGCCGCTGACCGGGCCGTTCACGCGAGGCCAGTTTCTCTCGTTTTTTCTTATCCTGATCGGCGCTGCTTTCATCGCGTGGGGCTGGCGCACACAGCATTACGAGCGTGCGCAGAGCCGGGCGACTTCGCCATGAAAGCGGCCGAAGAACTGCAACAAATCCGCAAGGACCTCTGGTTCTGGCAGGCCTACGATCCAGCGGTGAAGACGGAACTTTGCTCCTGCGCTCTCAAACTGGACGCCGGGCTCGTCTTCATCGATCCCATTCGGTTGGACGCGGAATCCATGTCGGTTTTGGAAACGGCTGCTCCCCCTCTCGCGGTCATGGTGACCAATGGCAATCACGCTCGCGCAGCGCAGGAATTTCGCGAAAAATTCAGCGTGCCGATTCTGGCGCACGCGGATGGAGTTTCCGGGTTGGAATTGGAAGTGGATCAAGTTTTGGAGGACGGCGCCGCGGTATTTGGAGAGCTGGCCGCCGTCAGCCTTCCCGGTTTTGGCCCGGGTGAGATCGCGCTGTATTCCGCACGCGGACGTGGCGCGCTTTTCCTCGGCGATGCGCTCATCAACGCCGGTTCCCACGGCCTCGCGCCTCTCCCCTCGAAGTATTGCGCCGACGCCAGAGTCGCGTCGCAGTCGCTGCAAAAACTGTTGCAGTTCGATTTCGAACTCATGACATTTGCCCACGGTCTGCCGATCGTCACCGCCGCCAAATCCCGCGTTCAACAACTCCTCGCATGACACGCAGTCTTCTCGTGATTTTGATCCTCGCGACCAGCGGGATGGCGAAGGCGCAAACTGGCAGCGAGGCCGCGGTCGCAGAAACTCCGGCGAAGATGGCGATTTCGGTGCGGCAGCAGATCGATAGTTTTTTTATCGCGATCGAGAAGCACCAGATCGACGCGGCCTATGATCAGCTCACCAAGGGAACCAAAATCGCCGAGCGCGCAGAGGACATTGCGACGTTAAAATCCAAGACGCAACAGGCGACGCAGTTGTTTGGCGACCTGCTCGGGCATGAAATGGTCGAGCTGAAAAACGTCAGCGGTCATCTCCTGCGCGCCACGTATATCTCTCTCGGAAAAGACTACCCGCTGCGATGGAGATTCTATTTTTACAACGGCGGCGACGCATGGCGGCTGATCGATATCCGGGTGGATGATCGGCTCGCTGATATATTCGGCGAGACACCCTCCACCGACCAGAAGCCGACGAATTGGCCCAGGTCGCAGTGATCGCGCGCGTTCTCGCATTCGTTCGCTTTTCACACACAATTTTTGCGCTGCCATTCGCGCTCGGAGCGATGTTCGTGGCGGCGCGTGGATGGCCACCCGCCTCCCTTTTTTTACTGATCCTTGGCGCAATGGTTTTCGCGCGCACCGCGGCGATGTCGTTCAACCGGCTGGCGGACTGGGAAATCGACCAGCGCAATCCACGCACGGCAGGCCGGCACAAACTCGTGTCGCGGAAAATGGCGATCGCGCTCCTGCTGGCGAGTTCGGCCGGGTTTATCGCGAGCGCTTTTTGGATCAACCGAATCTGTTTCGCTCTCTCACCGGTCGCGCTCGCAATCGTTTTTTTTTACTCGCTCACGAAACGTTTTACGGCGCTCTCGCATTTCTTTCTCGGTCTGGCGCTGGCCGTCTCGCCGGTCGGGGCGTGGCTCGCGGTGCGGGGCCATCTGGAGCTGCCGCCGCTCGTGCTCGGATTCGCCGTGGTTTGCTGGGTGGCGGGTTTCGATTTGATCTACGCGACCCAGGACGAGCAATTCGACAAGGCTGCGGGTTTGCATTCGATGGTCGTGCGACTCGGAGCAGGCGGCGCGCTTGCCCTGGCGCAAACACTGCACGGCATCATGTGGCTTGCCCTCGCCGCGTTCGGCTGGGTGGCAGATCTGGGGACCGGATACTTTGTCGGCGTTGCGTTGATGATGCCCGCTTTGGCCTACGAGCATTGGGTGGCGCGGCTCGCCAACGTGGACGCGATCAACCGCGCCTTTTTTCACAGCAACGCGTTTGTGAGTTTCGTCTTTCTCGTGGCAACTTGTTTCGATCAAACGAACATGCGGTAAAGCTGAACACATCTACGTATCATGATACGATAATTTGTCACTTGATGAAGAGGTCACCCGCGGGTTTATTGACCGATTGTCCCAGCCATGTTGACACCGCATCCACTCGAACAGCTCCTCCGCCAGCGGATCGTCATTCTCGACGGTGCGATGGGGACGATGGTGCAACGTTATAAACTGGCGGAGGCGGACTACCGCGGCGCGGAGTTCGCAGACTGGCCGAGCGATGTGAAGGGCAATAACGACCTCCTTTGCATCACGAAGCCGGAGGTGATCGAGGAGATCCACACGCAATATCTCGAGGCGGGCGCCGACATCATCGAAACGAATACATTCAACGCGAACGCCATCTCTCTGGCCGATTACGGAATGGAAGCGCTCGTCCGCGATTTTAATCTGACCGCTGTCAAAGTGGCAAAGAAAGCGGCGGCAAAGTTTCCAAACAAGTTCGTTGCCGGCGCGATCGGGCCGATGAGCAAGACGCTGACGATATCGCGCGACGTGAACGACCCGGCAAAGCGTGAGGTCACGTTTGACCAGGTGAAAAATGCTTATCGCGATCAGGTCGAAGCGCTGCTGGAAGGTGGCGTGGACGTGCTGCTCGTGGAAACAATTTTTGACACGCTGAACGCGAAAGCGGCGCTCTTCGCGATCGCGGAAGTGCAGGAGGAACGCAGCACGAATCTTCCGGTAATGATTTCGGGGACAATCACGGATTTGTCCGGACGCACCCTGACGGGTCAGACCGTTGAGGCGTTTCTCATCTCAATGCTGCACGCGGAGCCATTGAGCATCGGATTGAACTGCGCGCTCGGGCCCAAAGAAATGCGCCCTTACATCGAGGAACTCGCGCATCTCGCGCCATGTTATGTGAGTTGCTACCCAAATGCGGGCTTGCCCGATCCGTTGTCGGAAACCGGCTTTCCCGAAACTCCCGAAACGCTCGCGCCTCAGCTGCGCGATTGGGCGGCAAACGGTTGGCTGAACATTGTGGGCGGCTGCTGCGGAACGACGCCGGCGCACATCAAAGCGATTGCCGACGCAGTGCGCGATTGCGCGCCGCGACACTTGATGGAGGTGGTGGCGTGAGCGCGATTCGTCCTTTGCGTCTCTCCGGCCTGGAACCGCTGAACATCACGCCGGAGATGGGTTTCGTGGTGATCGGCGAGCGCACGAACATCACCGGTTCGCCAAAATTTTCAAAGCTCATCCTCGCCGGCGATTTCGACAGCGCGCTGGCGGTCGCGCGTCAGCAGGTGCTCGGCGGCGCCAACATTCTCGACGTCAACATGGACGAGGGAATGATCGATTCCGAGGCGGCGATGACGCGTTTTCTGAACCTCATCGCCAGCGAGCCGGACATCTCGCGGGTGCCGATCATGATCGACTCCTCGAAATGGAGCGTGATCGAGGCCGGGCTGAAATGCGTGCAGGGCAAATGCGTCGTCAATTCCATTTCGCTCAAAAACGGCGAGGAGGAATTCACGCGCCAGGCGCGGCTGGTGCGGCGTTATGGCGCGGCGACGATCGTGATGGCGTTCGATGAAAAAGGGCAGGCGGACAACTTCGAACGCCGCGTCGAAATCTGCGCGCGGGCTTATCGCATCCTGACTGAGGAGTGCGGTTTCGACGCGAGCGACATCATTTTCGATCCGAATATCCTGACCGTCGCGACCGGCCTCGAGGAGCACAACAACTACGCCGTTGATTTCATCCGCGCGACGAAGTGGATCAAAGAAAGCCTGCCGAGCGCGCGCGTGAGTGGCGGCGTCTCGAACATCTCGTTTTCCTTCCGCGGCAACAACACGGTGCGCGAGGCGATGCACGCAGCGTTTTTGTATCACTCGATCCGGGCCGGACTCGACATGGGCATCGTCAATGCGGGTCAGCTCGCCGTTTACGAAGAGATTCCGAAGGACCTGCTCGAGTTGGTCGAAGACGTTTTGTTAAACAGGCGTTCGGATGCGACCGAGCGGCTGGTCGATTTTGCCGAAACGGTGAAAGCGCGCGGCAAGGTCGCGGTGAATGCCGAGGCGTGGCGCGCCGAGTCAGTCGAGGAAAGGCTCTCGCACGCGCTGGTGAAAGGCATCGTGGATTTCATCGATGCCGACACCGAGGAAGCCCGGCAAAAATATGCGAAGCCGCTGCACGTCATTGAGGGTCCGCTGATGGCCGGGATGAGCATCGTGGGCGATCTTTTCGGCGCGGGAAAAATGTTCCTGCCGCAAGTCGTGAAGTCGGCACGCGTGATGAAAAAATCGGTCGCGTATTTGATGCCGTTCATGGAAGCTGAGAAAACCGCCGACTCCAAAGCGCAGGGAAAAATCGTGATGGCGACGGTGAAAGGCGACGTGCATGACATCGGCAAAAACATCGTCGGCGTCGTGCTGCAATGTAACAACTACGCGGTCGTCGATCTCGGCGTGATGGTCTCGTCGGAGAAAATTCTGGAAGCCGCGCGGGCCGAGAAGGCTGATATTATCGGCCTCTCCGGGCTGATCACGCCTTCGCTGGATGAAATGGTGCACGTCGCGCAGGAGATGGAGCGGCAGGGATTTTCGCTGCCGTTGCTGATCGGCGGCGCGACGACGAGCCGCGCGCACACTGCCGTAAAAATAGCGCAACATTATAAACAACCGGTAGTGCATGTGCTCGATGCGTCGCGCGCGGTCGGAGTGGTGAACTCGCTTTTGAGCGACGAATTAAAACTCGATTTCGATGCAAAAATGCGCGCCGATTATCAGCGGCTGCGCGAGGAACATGCGTCCCGTTCCCGCGAGAAAAAAATGGTGACGATCGAGCGGGCCCGCGCCAATCGCACGGAGATCGACTGGAGCAGCTACGAGCCGCCGAAGCCTGATTTCATCGGCATCCGAGCGGTTCAGCCGGAGTTGAGCGAGCTCGTTCCATTCATCGACTGGTCGCCGTTTTTCCACACTTGGGAATTGCGCGGACGTTACCCCGCGATCTTTGATGACCCGAGTGTCGGCCCACATGCGCGAGAGCTTTTCGACGATGCGCAAAAACTGTTGCAGCGCATCGTCGATAAAAAACTGCTGCAAGCGCGCGGCGTATTTGCGTTTTGGCCCGCGCAATCAAACGGGGACGACATCGAGCTTTTTACGGACGACAATCGCGGTGTCCCACTCGCTGTTTTTCACACGCTGCGCCAACAAATGCAAAAGCCGGCGGATCAACGCAATCACGCGCTCGCCGATTTCGTCGCGCCGAAGGAAACGCACCTACCGGATTTTCTCGGCGGTTTTGCCGTCGGCATTCATGGCGGCGATGAGCTCGCCGCAGTCTTCAAGCACGACCTCGACGACTACAACGCGATCATGACGAAGGCGCTCGCGGATCGGCTGGCCGAGGCCTTCGCGGAGTATCTGCACAAGCAGGCCCGCGTCGCATGGGGCTACGGCGACGGCGAAAAACTCACGACCGAAGAATTGATCCGGGAGCAGTATCGCGGCATTCGCCCGGCGGCGGGTTATCCGGCCTGCCCCGACCACACCGAGAAGCGCACGCTTTTCGATCTTCTCGGCGCGGAAAAAACGGCGGGCGTCATGCTCACCGAAAGCTGCGCCATGCATCCCGGAGCGGCGGTGAGCGGACTCTATTTTTCCCATCCCTCCGCAAAATATTTCGGCGTCGGAAAAATCGAACGGGATCAAGTCGAAGACTACGCCGTTCGCAAAAGCGAGTCCGTGGTCTTCATCGAGAAATGGCTCTCGCCGAATCTAAACTACGAGCCCGGACCGGCCTGAACCTCGGCTTTTGACATCGGAATTAGGGTCACCGGACCGAGCAGGCCGGAAGGAGTGAGTTCCCAGCCCGAGGCGTCGAACGGTTTTCCGTGAATGCCGTTGACGTTCGCGTTGCGAAAAATTTTCCATTTCACTCCGCGTTGATCAAGATCGCGAATGCGATTGGCCGAAAGATTTGTCACCTCGATTTCGAGCAGATTTTCGCCCGGCTGCAGAAACTGCCCGACACGGCCGCGGAATGGAATGCTCCAAAACGCGCCGGCATCACGACCGTTGATTTTCACCCGCGCGGATTCTCTGACGACGCCGAGATCGAGCAGATAGTCGTCGGCGTTTTCGGCCGGGCGCGCAAAGCGGATCGAGTAGCGCGCAGTGCCTGCGAAACGTTTCGCTTCGTCGTCGCCGAGCGTGGTCCACGAATCAAGTTTGGCGGCTGAGAATGGTTTCGGGAGGACCGGGCCGCCTTCGATGAAATCAACTTTCCATTCGCCACGCACCTCTTGAGGCACGCCTTTGGCTTGCAAATAAACCCAGGCCGGGCCGGCCGTTTCCTGCTGGGACGTGCGCACAATCCGCGTTTCCCCGGGTTCAAGTTGCAGATGAATTTCACGACCGTCACCTCGCGTCGCGGCTGCTCCCGAGGCGCCGGAGAGAGGATCAAAAATAACCGCCGACCGTAGTGGCGCCGAGAGAGCGCACCATGTGTCCACGGGCTTGGCGCCGAGGTTCGCGATGAAATAGTCCGCCCCATTCGCGCTTTTGCGCCGGATGAATTGAAGGCTGGAATCGGTCAGCGACTCCCGCGGAATCTTCGTTGCCAGCAGGGCGGCTTCAACGTCGGAAGCGAGCAGGACGCGACCGCTTTTCACCCTGGCTTCCCGGATTTGCGCGGAGGCCGATCCTTCAAACTTCATCGCTGACACCAGACTCTTGAGAGCCGCGCGGCGCTCATCGAGCTTGCCCAAGCCAGGAACGTCTTTCGGCAGATCGGCAAGGATGATGGTGGCGCCGTCGGAAGCGAGGCTGATGAGCTTTCGCAGTGTTTCGACGGGCATGTGGTCGCAGCTTGGAACCACGATCACGCGATAATCTGCCTCGCCGGAGTGCAGCCCTTTTGCATCGGCGCGGACGTTTTGCAAAAGCTGATCGGAGACGTAATCAAGGGTGTATCCACGTTCTGAAAGTGCAGTGGCAAGCTTCCCGAAGGAGGAATCGCGGATCCATTTCATGTTGTGCATCGTGAACTGCACCTGCATCCCTTCGGGCCGATGCCAGAGGTCGTAAACCGGCCAGTAGAGCAGCACATCGTTGTCCGGCCGGCCTTGCTGGAGAAAGGATTGGCACCGCGCGATGTAGCGCGTGAATTCGGACACATCGCGCCAGATGGAATTGCGCGGATTCAACTCGACCGCCGCGTAGAAATTCCAGCCCGGCCATTCAGCGCTTTGCGGAGAATAGGCGGTGCCGTGGAAGAAAATGTGGTTGATGCCGGCGAGGAAGAGCTGGTCGATTTCCGGTTTCATCTGCGCGAGCGATGCTTTGAAATGCTCGCGCAGCCACGTGCACGATTCCGAAGAGGCGAGACGCCGCCCCGCCAGGTGCGCCGCCGACGAGGCGAAGCGATATGCGAGCGGATCGGGAACGGTATCGCTGATGTCGGAGGGGTCGCGGCTCAAGCCGGGGATTTGGAAAACCGACGCGCCGAATTCCTCGGTTTCCGGAATGTCCGCCACCGCGTAAAGATCGAGCAGATTTCCCGGCGCCCCGTGCGCCTGGTTGCGCGCCAGTTCGCCGTGTTGGTGCGACCACTTCACCCAGGTGTCGGTCCATTTTAAATAGAGGTCTGAAAGCGTTTCGCGGTAATCACTTTTCACCCGCGCGACAGTCTCCGGATCGCCGGTGCCAAAAAGTTCCGCGGCATGATCGTTCAGATCGTAACCGCGCCTTGCCTTGAATTCGCCGGGCACTTCGTTCCCCCAATTTCCCGGCCACTCGAATGAATCGTTGAATTGCGCACGCGGAAGCATGAGGGCCGGAGCCGCCGCGAACGCCTTGTCGAAGCGCTCGAGATAACGGCTGAGCGCCTGCGGCGAATACGGGTTGACGGTGTTTCCTTCGCCGCCCGGAGCTGCGCGTTTGACTTTGAATCCCGATGGCTTCGAAAAGATTTTGCCGTCCTTGAACTGGACGGTCGCATCGGCGTCTTCCGTGCTGACATTCGGCCCGCCAAACGGCCATCCCGTCGTGGTCGCCATGTCCACGCCCATGTCGAGTCGCGCCGCCTCACTGGTGGTGTGGCCGAGCATCTCGATCCATTTGGGGCTGAGATATTCGATGTCGTTGGCTTCATTTCCGACGACGCCGTAAATGGGCGTGATCTCGATGCCGCCAAATCCCGCCGCACGCAGCGCCTCGAGGTTTTGCGTGAGATTCGGCTTATCCACCGCGCTACCGAGCCACCACATGCGCGTCCAGGGGCGCTGGTCGCGCGTGACGGGTGGCCAATCAGCTCCCGAAGTTTCCGCGCCAAGGGCGGAGAGACTCAGGAGCGCACCGAGGACGATGAGGGGGGCTTTCATGATCCGTCGATTATTTCACAAAACCCTGCGCGCGCAGCCAGTAAACGCAGTCGCGAGTCCACGGGTGAAACTTTGCCGTGTCGTTGTCGCGATTGCCGAGACCCATGCCGTGTGCGCCCTTTTCATAAATGTGCAGATCAAACGGCACGCTATTCGCGCGCAACGCGTCAGCGAACATCAGCGCGTTTTCGACCTTCACCGCTTTGTCTTCCCACGTGTGGAAAATAAAGCACGGCGGAGTTTGCGGCGTCACATGCTTCTCATTCGAGAGTTCTGCCACCAGCTCGGGAGCCGGGTTTTCGCCGAGTAAATTTTTCCGAGAACCGCCGTGGGTTTCGTCGCCCATCGTGATCACTGCATAGCAAAGAACGCCGAGATCGGGGCGGCTGCTTTCGCGATCGATCGGATCTTTGGCCTCAGGCGAACCGGCGTCGGAATGCGTCAGTAGGGTCGCGGCGAGATGGCCGCCCGCCGAGGAGCCGATGATTCCCACGCGCTTCGGATCGATTTTCCACTCGGCCGCCCTGGCGCGCACGAGTCGTATCGCCCGCTCGGCGTCATCGAGCATCGCCGGATGATGATACCGCGGGCCGAGACGATATTTTAAAACAAAACCAGCCACTCCATTCTCGGCCAGCCATCGCGCATATCCAATGCCCTCGTGATCTGCGAGATGTCCGTAGCTGCCACCCGGGCAGATGACCATGGCAGCGCCGCTCGCATTCTCCGCCGCGGGGAAATACGGAGTGAGGGTCGGGATATCTTCGGGTGCGCTTCCGAGCGCGCCCGGAGCTCCCTCGACCCAGAGCGGCACGGGCGGCTGGATTTCGGCGCGAGCCAGCAAAGTCAAAAATAAGAAACCGAGACTGGAGAGTAGGGGTGTTGCCATGGCCGCAGATTACTGCCTTTCCATCGGCGGCAACAACCTCCCGCCCTACTTCGCGTAGCTGCTCACGCGATTTTTCCAGCCGGGAAGCCATCGCTCTTCGTGGCGCTCCTGCGGCGCATTCTGCACCCGGCGCATGAGCACACGCCCGGCACTCTCGGCAAAATCGCGGACCGGATCACCGTCGCCGCTCATGCCCCCAAGCACTTGCATGAGTCCCCAGCCTTCGCCCTGGTATCGCTCGCTGGCCAGCGTCCCTTCCCCTTTGAAATTCACGTAGTCAATCAGCGCAAACGTGCCGCGAGAACTGCCAGTGAGCCGCTCAAAATTTGTCCGAATTTTCTCACGTTGGGCGGCGGGCGCCTGGATCAGCATTTTCGGCAAAGCCTGCTCCATCCGCTGCACCAGAAACGCCGTCTGCGTCGCGATCGAGCCTGCCAAAAACTTGCGCAACACGTTCATGCGATCGCCATGCAGGTCTCGTTGAAATTCCGCCCGCGAATTCCAAGGACAGGCGCTCAGGGTCCACGGGGGCGGCTTCGTGCCGTGCGATTCCATGAATGCCATCAGTTTGGGAAAGCTCTCGTCGAACGGCCCGCGACGACCAGCCGGATACCAGATGAAATGACCGATTCCGAGCGAGGCAAAATCCTCTCCCGCATTCCAGGAGGTAAGGCCTTCCACAGTGCCGGCGCATTCGTTTTGCCAGATTGTGTTTCCGATGTGCGCGAGTTCGCCGGGGGTCAGCTCAGCCAGTGCGTGGCAGGCGAAAAGGAAAAGGAGCGAGAGGAGCGAGCGAAATTTCATGTTGGTTTTCACGGAGCTGGCAAAAGGTGGGCGGCGAGACCGCGCGGTGCGAAGAACCGGTGCAACTTTGGTTTGAGGTTCGGTCATGGCGTTGTTAGCGTCGCGATCCACCCCATGAGCCAGAACATCGACTCGTATCTGATCGAAAACCGCGTCTTCAAACCGGCGAAGAGTTTTTCAAAAAACGCGCACATCAAGAGCCTCGAAGACTACCGAACCAAATATCGCGAGTCGATTGCGAAGCCTGATCGCTTCTGGGCTCGTGAGGCATCGGAGCTTTTGTGGCAGAAGAAGTGGACGAGCGTGCTGGAGTGGAAGGAGCCGTTCGCGAAGTGGTTTGTGGGGGGCAAATTGAATGTCTCGGAAAACTGCATCGATCGTCATCTGCAGTCCGCGCGGCGCAACAAGGCTGCGATCATTTGGGAGGGCGAACCGGGCGAGCGGCGCACGCTCACCTATCAGCAGTTGCACTACGAAGTTTGCAAGTTCGCCAACGTCCTGAAGCGCAACAAAATCAAAAAAGGAGATCGCGTGATCATCTACATGCCGATGATTCCCGAGGCCGCAGTCGCGATGCTCGCCTGCGCCCGGATCGGCGCGGTGCATTCGGTGGTGTTCGGCGGATTCAGCTCCGAGAGCATCAAGGACCGGATCTCCGACAGCGGGGCGACGGCGATCATCACCGCTGACGGCGGATACCGGCGTGGAACGATCGTGCCGCTGAAGCAGAACGTCGACGAAGCGTTAAAGACTGTAACACAGGTGAAGCGCGTGATCGTTTTCCGCCGCGCAGGGAACGATGTCCACATCGAGGAAGGTCGCGATGTCTGGTGGCACCGCGAAATGGAATACGTCAATGCGCGGTGCGCGCCCGAACCGCTCGACAGCGAGCATCCGCTTTTCATCCTTTATACGAGCGGCTCGACAGGGAAACCAAAGGGCATTCTCCACACGACCGGCGGCTATCTGCTCGGCGCTTATTGCACGACGAAATACGTCTTCGATCTCCACGAGGACGACCTTTATTGGTGCACGGCCGACGTCGGCTGGATCACCGGGCACTCGTATGTCGTTTACGGCCCGCTGGCGAATGGCGCGACGACTTTCATGTATGAAGGCGCGCCGAACTCCCCGGATTGGAGCCGCTGGTGGCGCATCGTTGAGGAGTATCGCATCACGATTCTCTACACGGCGCCGACGGCAATTCGCGCTTTCATCAAGGCCGGCGATGAATGGGTGAAAAAGCACGATCTCTCCTCGCTGCGATTGCTGGGCAGCGTGGGCGAACCGATCAATCCGGAAGCGTGGATGTGGTATCAAAAGAACATTGGCGGCGACCGCTGCCCGATCGTTGACACGTGGTGGCAGACGGAGACCGGCGCGATCATGATCACGCCTTTGCCCGGCGCGACACCCACCAAGCCGGGCTCGGCGACGCTGCCGTTCTTCGGAATCGATGCAGCGGTGGTGGATGATGAAGGCAACGAACTCGGCGCGAACCAGGGCGGCAAACTCGTGGTGCGAAAACCGTGGCCGTCGATGTTGCGCACGATCTACGGCGACAAGGCACGCTACAAAAAAGCGTATTGGGGCGAACTCAAAGGCACCTATCTCGCCGGTGACGGCGCGCGCCGCGACAAGGATGGATATTTCTGGATCACCGGCCGCATCGACGACGTGTTGAACGTCGCGGGCCATCGGCTCGGAACGAGCGAAGTCGAGAGCGCACTCGTTTCACATCCCGCCGTCGCCGAAGCCGCGGTGGTCGGGAAGCCCGATGAAATCAAGGGTCAGGGCGTGGTGGCGTTTGTCACGGTCTGCACCGGCGTGACCGCGGACGTGAAATTGCGCGAGGCGTTGCGCAAACACGTCGGCAACGTCATCGGCCCGATCGCAAAGCCGGACGAAATCCGTTTTGCAGAGTCGCTGCCGAAAACCAGGAGCGGGAAAATCATGCGGCGACTGCTCAAGGAAATTGCCTCCGGCAAAACGGTGAGCGGCGATACGACAACACTGGAAGACTTCAGTGTGCTGGCGCGCTTGAGTAAAGTGGAAGACTAGGGATCGGCAGGCGTTCCGGTCGCGCGAGCACGTGAAGTTTCTCGCCCCCGGCTTTCAGGAAATCGCACGCAAAGGGCGGCGTTTGCAGCTCCGGGCAAAGTTGTTTTTTACGGACAAAAAACTGCGAAGGGCGGAGCTGCAGTTGGGCTGGCTGGGCTGGCAGCAGGCGCATTTTTTCGGCACGGAGATGCAGGCGGAGATCGAAAAAATTCAGCAATTTGAGAAGGAACAAGCGGATCTGCTCAATCTTTCGGCGGAGATTTCCGGGAAGCACGATGAGCTGAAAGCAAGGCGGGAGGCTGCGCGCCACGAGTTTGACGCTGCTTTGACGGCGATGCGAAAAGAGCGCGAACCTCATGAGCATCATCTGGCGGAATGCGAAGGACGCCTCGCCGAACGGCGTGAAGCATTGCGACGGTTTGAGTCAGCTTTGAAAGATTTGCACCAACTCCGAAGCGCGCTGGCAAATCAGCCTTCCGGGTTCGAGCCCGGCGAACCAGAGGATGCGGACGTTCACCGCGTAGCGGGTCTGGTGTCGGCCGAGCGGGCGCGAGTCGAAGGCGAGTGCGAGCAACTCGAGCGGGATCGGCTGCGTGCCATGAATGAAGTGGCCGAACTCACTGACGAGCGTGCGGCCGCGCGATCCGAAGTCGCACGCTGTCTTGCGGAGGAGCGCCACGCGCGACGCGAGTTTTCGCACGCGGACCGGGCATTGGCCGGGCAAATCCAGGACTGCACGCGCCGAACGAAACTTTCGAGCAAACGGATGAATGCGCTGGATGCGAACAAGAGCAAACCGTTCCGGTTGATCGGGAGCTGCCTCGCCGATCACGCCATTGCGCCGATGAATCAACCGGAGGCGCTGACGGAAGTGCTGGCTTTGCGAGAGAAAGCCGCGCGCGGGCGAACGGCGATCGAACTCTCGCGCTCGCAGTCTGCGGGAATTCCGAAGAACGACTTGCTCAAGTTTTACGCGCTCTTTGCGATGTTGCTGCTTTTGGGCGCGTGGGTGATTGCGCAAGTTTTGTTACACGACGCACACATTCCTCAATGATCGCCACGTGCGCACGCACGCGCTGGTCGAGTGCAAACTCTGACGGCGTCTCGATCGTGAAGGTGCGGTCGGCGTGATGGAGGTGCAGATACGGCGCCTCAGGAAGCCCCATTTTTTCAAACATCTTTGGGCGTATTTTGCGGCGGAAAACCCCATTGCGAAAAGCCCGGCCATCCACCCGCACGCGGCCTTCCACCGGAATGATCCTGCTCGCCGAGCGAAGCAAATCATCCGCCCAGAATGGCAGAATGCGCTGCACCTCGTAAATGTAAACGCCCTGCCCGTCGTAATCCTCGTGCAGCATCAACGCCACGGAGAAACGCATCGGCTTGATCAACTCTTTCAGCGCGCGCAGCGACGGAATTTCGTCATGTTGAAACATTCGGTTGAGTTCGCGGCGGGCGTCGTCGTTGCGGCTGTTGTTCAGGAGACCCCAGGGATTCATGCATGGGAAAATCATCAACGTAATTTCTCTCAGCACGGCTCTATTTTTCTCCGCCCACGCGATCGCGGCCTCCGTCCCGGCCGGCTCGTCGCCATGGATGCCGGCGGAGATGTAAACCGCTCCGGCGGACGGCAGCTGCCTGCTCCGCACGAAATAGGTGGGATGGCCGCCGACTTCGGAATACGGCCGCATCAACAGGCCGCAACTCTTCGCGACCGCGCGCCAGCGCTGCACCAGGAAACGGTAGTCGTGCGAGCGGTGATTAGTGAGTTTCAAAGCTGCGCGAGCAACTTCGCGTGGATCCCGTCGAAACCGCCGTTGCTGAAGATCACGATGACGTCGCCGTCGCTCGCGAGCGGTTTTACCCGCGCGATGATTTCTTCCACGCGCGGTTCGTAAAACGCCGGTTTTCCGGTGGCGCGGATCGCCGCCACGACCTTTTCGGGATCGAGCCGCTCGTGTTCGGCGATTTGCTCCAGCTTCGCGACTTGCGCGAGGATGACGCCATCTGCGGCGGCAAAGGCGTCCGGCAGCACATTTTGAAAAACCGCCCGCCGGGTGGTATTCGAGCGCGGCTCGAAGATCGCCCAGAGACGCGCCTGCGGATGCTTGTGACGCAGACCGGAAAGCGTTTCGCGAATAGCCGTCGGATGATGCCCGAAATCATCCACGATCGTGATGCCATGCACGACGCCGCGCACTTCCTGCCGCCGCTTTACGCCCTCGAAGCTTTGCACCGCACGCTGGATCGCCTCGAGCGGGATGCCGTAGAAACGGGCCGCCGAAACGGCCATGGCTGCGTTGCGGACGTTGAATTCCCCCGTGAGCTGCATCGAAAACTCAGTGTTGAAAATTGTAAAACAAGCACCATGGCCATCGTAGCGCGCGGCAGTGATGCGGTTCGCCGCATTGGGCGAAAATCCGACCTCAAGAATCGGCGCCGGACAGGTTTTCCCGACTTCGACGCAGGCCGGGTCGTCGCCATTGAGGAGCACCATTCCATTTGACGGCACGATGTTCAGCAGCCGCCGGAAGGAAAGTTTGATCTGATCGAGATTGTCGAAAATGTCGGCATGATCGAATTCAATGTTGTTCACGATCACGAGCTCCGGGAGGTAGTGCACGAACTTCGAGCGTTTGTCGAAAAACGCGGTGTCGTATTCGTCTCCTTCGATCACAAAATACTTCGAATCACGCAGGCACGCTCCCTGCCCGAGATTGCGCGGGATGCCGCCGATCATGTAGCCGGGCGCGAGGCCGGCGGACTCGAAAATCCAGGCGAGCAGCGAAGTGGTCGTCGTTTTTCCGTGCGTGCCGGTGACCACGAGATTGTGTCGGCCGCGCAGGAAGAACTCCTTCAGCGTTTCCGGAAGGGAGAGATAATAGAGCTTCCGGTTGAGCACCTCTTCGACCTCGGGATTTCCGCGTTTGATCGCGTTTCCGACGACGATCACATCGGCATCCGCAGGCAGGTTTTCGGCGCGGTAGGGGCTGCTGAGTGACACCCCTTTTTCCGCCAGAAAATCCGACATCGGCGGGTAAATATTCTCGTCCGAGCCCGTGATGGTGAGCCCTCGCTCGCGCAGCGCTGCGGCCACGGAACCCATGGCCGTTCCACAGATGCCGAGGAAATGGATTTTCTGAAATCCTTGAATCATCGCGTGGAATTAACCACTCGAGGTTCAAATGGCCACTGCGGAATTAGGAGCGCGCAGCGTGACGGATTTCCTCGCGCGCAGCCTTTCCGAGGGCCGGATCCTGATTGCAATGCACCAGCGCCACGAGCTTGTCGCCGCGAAAATAGCGGGCGCGGAATTTCCGCTTCTCGCGCGTGCCTTCGCATTCGAAACGGGAAGGCGGCAGCGTGAAATCGCCAAAGAACTCGAAGTTCAAATCGAAGAGATCGCTGAAAAAATAAGGGACATAATCAAACTTGATTCGCTTTTTCCCGGTCATGTTCTGGCCGGCAACCTTGCCTTGTTCGCGCGCGTTGTCCCAATGCGTCAAACGCCGCATCGCGCCGGAGATTTTATCAGGGAAAAGAGCGACATCCCCCGCGGCGAAGATGCCTTTTTCATCGGTTTCGAGGTAGTCGTTGACCGGCGTGCCGGCCGGACTGCTCAACGGCGTGTTGAGGACGAGATCGAGGTTTGGCTCGGAGCCGACGGCCACCAGCGCAAGGTGGGAGGGAAAGCGTTCGCCGCTCTTTGTCTGCACGTTTTTCAGCACGGTCTTGCCTTCGAATCCATTCAAGTCCTGACCGAGCATCAACGTCACGCCCCGGCTCCGGAAATAGCCGGTGAGCCACTGCGCGGTTTCCGGGTCGAGCCACTTTTGCCAGAGCGCCTGCTGGCGGTTCATTAGTGTCACCTTCAGCTTTGCCTGCGTCAGGGAGGCTGCGGCCTCGACCGCAAGCAGCCCACCCCCGACGATGATGACGCTTTTTTCACCTGCCCCCGATTCCTTGATGGCAAGAGCATCCCGGATGGTGCTGAGATAAAAGACATTGCCGAGCGTTGCGCCGGCGACAGCCGGACGGCGCGGGCGGCTTCCGGTGGCGAAAAGAGCTTTTTTGAACTGGATCGTCTGCCCGTTTTCCAAGACCGCGAGCCGCCGCTCGAGATTCAAGGCGCGCACGAGGGTGTCGGTGCGAACCTCGATTTTTTGCTTGGCGAACCACGCGGCGTCGGCGTGCAACAATTCGCTGACATTCGCCTGCGGCGTTTTCAAGAATGCCTTCGAGAGCGGCGGCCGGTTGTAAGGCAAATACGCCTCGCGTCCGATGAGTGAAACGCTCCCTTTTTTGTCGTGCTGGCGGATTCCCTCGCAGGCGCAAGCTCCGGCGATGCCGGCGCCGATGATCAGGTAATCCCGGTTCATCATCCCCTGTAATTTACGGAGCGGAGTCACCGCGGGCGAGCTAATTGCGGCAGCGGCCCTCCTCGAGCAGGCGCCGCCAAAAACGACGTCGCCTTTTTCTAAATTTGTATTGGTCAGCCATGACTTCCTCGCGTTGATTTATCCCGCGTCTTCCCGCCGCAGCTTATGAAACGTATTTTTATCGCCGCCCTTCTGGCCGTGGTCGCGCTGCTCGCGATCATCGTGCTGCTCACAAAGCGGTCGCCACACTCGACGCGCGTTGCGGAATTTTTACCGCCGGAAACCGTGGCCCTCGTCCATTTGCCGGATGTGCCGCGGTCGCGGGAGCGGTGGGCGAAAACGGCGCTTTCCCAGATTCTGCATGAGCCAGAGGTCGAGGCATTTCTCGAGCGTCCGCGCAGCAAGATCCCGCAAAATGAAGAGATCGCGCGGCGCATGGATCAGGTGGGACGCATCGATCCGCGGGAGGCGTTTCTCGCCGTTACTTCCGTCACAGACAACAGCGCATCACTGCTCTGCGGCTTTTCCTACCGCGGCAAAAAAGAAGAGGTGACGGCACTGGTCGCGGACCTCCGCAAAGCGCTCCAGACACAGTGGCCGGCTGGAAAAACGGATATCGTGCAGACGGCTGGGGATGAAATTGAAACGTGGACCAACGGCAACACCACCATTGCGCTTGTCTTGAAAGGAGACTGGCTTTTTCTGGGGAACGACCTTTCCGTTCTGAAAACCGCGCTCGAGCGTTTTGATGGAAAAGCAGGAAGTGCACTGCGAGATAACATGAACTTCCGGGCCGCGGTTTCCCGGATGCCCCTGGATTTTGATGCACTCGGCTTTGTGCGAGTGCGTCCTCTCTCCGAGCGCCTGATCTCGCTGATGCTGATGACGAATCCCACTGGCGACCCGCATCAAATGGATGAGCTCAAAAAAGTGGAAGCTTTCGCCGGAACTTCGAAGTTTGAGGGCGAAAACATTCGCGAAACGATATTTGTGCTGACTCCGGGCGAGAAGAAAAAGGAACCGATGGTGCGCAGCGCGCTCGCGATGACTTCCACCAACTCGCTGATTTACTACGCCGGAATGTTTCAAAAGCCGGCGAATTTTCGATGGCCAAATCCCGCAGTGGATCCAAGTGGATTGATGCGAAGCGCGCAGGGTTTTTTGGATAATTTTTCCGCGCAGGGCTTGAGCGCGGAAGACTTTTGGTCGGCGTTCGGGCCTGAATGCAGCTTTCTGATGGAGTGGCCGGCGACGGCGCAGATTCCGGCGCCGATCGCGGTGCTGGACATCCGCGACAAGGTGAAAGCGCAACGCTTCGCCGAGGTGCTTGCGCAGCCGAAAGCGGGCCCGGCCTGGACGCGACAGGTGATCGACGGGACTTCATTTTACCAGCTCCAGCCCACGGGAATTGCGATGTTCCAACTCAGCGTCACGCTCGCGATAACCGACAAATTTTTCGTGGCAGGAATGAGTTTCGACAGTGTCAGGACGGCGCTGGCACGGCTTAAATCCGGTGAGCCGAAACTGGATAAAACGGCCGCGTTTCAGAAGGCGGCTGACAGTGTCCATGCGCCGAGCGGCGGCTTTGGCTACATCGAATCCCGGCAGGTCTTCGAACGAATCTACGGACCCCTCCGGCCTTTCGCGATGATGTGGGCCGGTTTCATGAAAGGATCCAGCGACTACGTGGACGTGACCAAGCTGCCCGCCACTGAGACCATCAGCAAACACTTGGGTCCGGTGATTTACTCACAGAGTTCCGTGGAGGACGGCGCCCTGTCGGAATCAATCGGCCCGGTAACAATGACCCAGGCCTTGTTCGCCATCGGCGCGGGATCCATGGGAGCGGCGGTGCCGTTGGTGAAGAAGCAAATCCAGGCAATGACCCCGTCATCCGCCGCCCCGGCTGCCGGATTTTCGCCCAGTCCACCGCCGATGACACCTCCGCTGGCGACTCCCGGCGCGGTCCCACTCACCACGCCATAATAGGCCTTCGAAGGGCGAAATTCTCCTCGCGCGCGGGAATATTTCTGCTACTTTTCGCGCCTTATGGTTATGCAAAAGAAGAACGCGTTTTCCCGTCGAGTTCCTGACCTTGTAACCGAGGAGCTCGTCGCGGTTCTGTCTCAAAAAAGCACTTTCGAATTCAAACAACTTTTCGAGGTCGTGCATGAAAATCTGCGGGCCCGGAATGCGGCGAGCGGTGGCGAGGAGATGCTCCGGCTGCGCGCTTATGAGAAGCTCCAGAATCTCGTCGCACGCGGTGCGGTGAAGAAGACGGGGAAGAAATACAAGGGCGTTCTCTCGGTGCTCGCCACCGTCAACACTCCTCCGCCAATCGTCGCGGCAGCGGCGGTAAGCTAAGTATCCACGATAACAGCCGCTCTCTGTGAGCGGCTGTTTCATTTATGGTTAAAGACTACCTGCCTATCTTGATTCAGGTGCTCGTCGCGGTGGGGTTTGCCGCTGGTGCGCTAATTGCCAGCGTTCTTTTAGGCCGTCATGGCCGCCGCAATCCCACCAAGGACACTGCCTATGAATGCGGAATGGTCCCGCTGGGGGAGGCGCAACCGCGCTTCAGCGTAAAGTTCTATCTCGTGGCGATGCTCTTCATCCTTTTCGATATCGAGATCGTCTTTATGTATCCGTGGGCGGTCGTGTATCGCGATCTTCTCCGCACCAATGGAGCGCTGATTTTCTGGAGCATGTTTTCTTTCGTCTCGATCCTCACGGTCGGCTACGTTTACGCGATCATGAAGGGCGCGCTGGATTGGAAAAAGTAGTGGCGCTCAACCGAGTCGTTCCGACTCAAACGCGGGGAGCACAAGTGCCCGCGATATTCCTTGCGTCCCTCTGAGTGACTCCCTAAAAGGACGCCCCCATGGTTCATCACATCGTTTTGTTCAAGCTCAAACCCGAGGTCACGCCGGCCAAGCTCGAGGAGATGATGATGAACACCCGCATCAATCTGCTGAAGATTCCCGAAGTGCTTTCCGTCAAGTGCGGCAAGAAGATCGATCCGAAAAACGAATGGCCCTTCTTCATCGCCGTTGATTTTGAATCGATGGACAAAGTCGCGATCTATCGCGATGAACCGTTGCACCTAAAATACCTCGAGGACGTGATCAAACCTTACACCTCCGAAAAGCTTTCGCTCGACTACGAGATGGAGCCTGGCAAGGACGTCCGCTATTCCTAGGCTCGATGCGCGGCCGCGAGGCGGAAACCGGATGGCGTCGCTGATTCCTCGGGGCGCATTTCTTTCTTTGCCGCGTCGAGCCCCTGGCTGACCTTGCTTTTGCTCGTCGCAAAAATCCGCGCCGTCTCCTCGAGGATCAATCCCTCCCGGAAAGCTTCGATGAGCGCCTGGTCGAATGACCGCCAGCCGTAAGTGTTGCTGGACTCAATGATTTCCTGGAAGGTGCGGCCATCGGCCTCACCGAGCAGGAGCGCTTCGCGCGTGCGCAGATTGCTCCCCAGGATTTCGTTAATCATCAGCCGGCCGCCACCCACTTTACTGATCAAACGTTGCGTCACCACGTAGCGCAAGGTGTCAGCCAGCCGCTCGCGAACCTGCTGTTCCTCATCTTTGCCAAACATCCCCAGAATCCGGTTAATGGATTGGCCGGCGTTGATTGTATGCAGGGTGCTGTAAACGACGTGGCCGGTTTCTGCGGCAGTGAGCGCGATCTCCATCGTGTCACGATCGCGGATTTCACCGACGAGAATCACCTTTGGCGCCTGGCGCAAGGCGGAGCGCAGCCCTTGGGAAAATTCCGAGAAATCACGGCCGAGTTCGCGCTGGCTGAACGTCGCCTTCGCGTGCTGGTGCATGAATTCGATCGGATCCTCCAGCGTGACGATGTGAAATTCCTCGTTCTGATTAATGTCGTTCAGCATCGCGGCGAGGGTGGTCGTTTTTCCGCTGCCCGTCGCGCCGGTGACGAAAATCAGTCCGTTTTTTTCCTTCACGATCTCCTTGAAAATGGGCTGCAAATTCAATGATGCCATCGTGGGAATTTTCGAATTCAGTTTCCGCATCACGATGGCGTGATTTCCGTTTTGGCGGAAAATGTTCACGCGGAAGCGCGCGAATTCGGGAATGGAATAGCTGCAATCACAGGCTCCATGTGTGGCGAGATCGCGTTGGAGACGTTCGGTCCCGGCCATCAGGAAATTCGCGAGCTCTTCCGTTTTGTTGGCAGACAAAATAGCCGCTTCGGAAGCGTCCGGGTATGCGTGCAAACGTCCGAAGCACTCCACCTGCGGCGGTTTTCCGACCACGAAAAAGAGATCGGAAACGCCGTCGGCGCTTTCAATCATCGATGAGAGTAGGGAATCAACGTCTTCTTTAAGCATGGACCTGAGCGCCACCGACTGACCGGGCGTTTGCGCGGATACGTAGCAAACGATGTGCCCACACGCAGACACGGTGCTTTCAGTTCGAGGATCGGTTTTTCTTGACGGAGATGCAGCAGCGCAAAAACATCTGCGATGCCCATCTCGACGCTGCTCAAAGCGAGTTTGTTCCCGGGTGCTGTGCTGTTTGTATCGGGCGCCGCCGCGGAATTGCCTGAAAGCATCGCCGTGTTGCGCCACGCAGGCCCACTCAATGTGACACTGCGCACGAACGCCGCACAGGACGTTTCCCTCTGCCTCGAGCCGCAATACACGACCCAGAGTTTCGGTGACCGGCTGACCACTGAGCAGATCGCGAAGCTGGACCAAATCCGCGCGGGCGCGCCGGATAAATTCGAGATATTGCAAACACTCTTCCCGCGGCAGATCGCAGAATACCTGTTGCGAAGCCCCGTCAGCTCGACCGCCGCGCCGCTTTCAGAGGATCCTGTGCAGCGTCTCGTTCTCGAAATCGCCGGTGATTACCTCAGCGCACCAGCTTCAACTTCGGATAAGCAGGTGCACAATCGCTTTTCGGGGGAGGCGCTTAACACAGCCACTGATACTGGAACGCGAGCCGTGCTCCGAAGCGCTGCACCTTATCGTGATCCCGACTTCGTGACCACGAGACACGCAGACACGTTTGTCGCGTTGCAAAACCAGTATTCCCCTTACAAACCAGTCGGCATGTCACTGGTTGGCGATACGCTGAGCATTGGCGGCAAAGTCCAGACCGAGCGCCTGAGCGCCGAGGCTTTAGCAGCAAAGCGGACTCCCGAGCAACTCGCTGAGGAGCGTTACGAAAGCCTTTGTCGGCAGCTTGCGAAATGGCGCCAGGGCCAGCTCACGGGGAACGCGTATGCCGGCACGATCAAAGCCTTTTTGAACGATCCACGGCTTGCAACCTTTACCCCGGAGGAAATTCACCGGGCCTACCGCCGTGTCTTTGGCCGCGATCTAAAAATTGATCTCCAAGCCGACCGGCTCGCCGCGCAGCTCGGGCACCAAGTGACTTACTACGAGCTGGAGAACCGCGGGAAGTAGCTCGGTTTTCTCTCGGCATCATCGCCGGATTTTTCGCACCCTCTACGCGTGCCTGATCTCACTCCAGAAGCTGTGGCCGCGCTTCGGCGCGACTACACGTTGCGCGGCTTGCGGAAGCGCGATCTCGAAGCCGATCCACTGCGCCAATTCGCAAAGTGGTTCGGGGAAGCTCTTGTCGCTCAGCCAGAGGATCCAAACGCGATGACGCTGGCGACGGCGACGCGGGACGGACGGCCGTCGACGCGCATCGTTTTGCTCAAGGGATTTCATGCGGGCGGATTCGTGTTCTTCACGAATTATGAAAGCCAAAAGGGCCGCGAGCTCGCCGAAAACCCGTGTGCGGCGTTGAATTTTCATTGGCCCGCCTTGGAACGGCAGGTTTGTGTGACGGGCACTGTCGAGAAGGTCTCCCGAGAGGAGTCCGAGGCTTATTTTCATTCGCGTCCGCTCGGTAGTCAATTGGGCGCCCAGACTTCGGTGCAAAGTTCAGTAGTCGGGAATCGCGATTGGCTCGAAGCCCGTCTCGCCGCAGTCGCCGATAAATTTCGAGATGGCGAAGTGCCACTGCCGCCGAACTGGGGTGGATATAAACTAACACCCGATTCGATCGAGTTTTGGCAGGGCCGTCCGAATCGCCTGCACGATCGGCTGCGTTATCGGCTGGCGAGCGGGGGTGGGTGGACAATCGAACGTCTCTTCCCCTGACGTGTCGGGGGTGTGACACCCGTGTCTGCTTTGGCACGCCTGCGAGACGGCTTTACGCAGCGAAAGGCCAAATTCCGCCGGGTTGCAGGAGCGCATTCAGAAATGGCATGCCGCCTGCTTAATCAAACCTGAGATCCCGAACCGGACTTCTATATTATGAAAAAACATTCCCAGAAAGTCAGTCGCAACAGCAGCTACAGCCTTGGTGACCTCATTTTTGCGGTCAGCAGCTGCAGCAAAAATAATCGGGAAACCGTCGCGGCAGTCGCCGATCTGCTCGAAAGTGGACAGGTCCGGCTCCAATCCGCCGGTCGGAAAGTGCGCGCCCGCGTTTGCTAAAAGATCGCAGTTAACCCTTTTCATCCCCGGAGAGTTTGCGAATCCTCTCCGGGCTGTGATTGATCGCTATTCGCTTCCCCAAATGCGCGAGCTCTGGTCGGAGCAGCGCAAGTTTGAAACTTGGCTCGAAATCGAAGTGTCTGCCTGCGAGGCGCTAGCTGAAATCGGACATATTCCGGCGTCCGACGCAGCCGTAATTCGAGAAAAGGCTGGATTTTCGATTTCGGAAATTGCCGAGATCGAAAAGCGCACCAACCACGACGTCATTGCTTTCCTGGAAAATGTGGCAACACACGTCGGGCCTTCCGCGCGCTGGATTCATCAGGGGCTCACCTCGTCGGACATCCTCGACACCACGCTGGCTGCATTGCTAAACGGCTCCTGCGCCATTCTCCTCGATGACTTGAACCATCTCCGGTCCGCGGTAGCGAAGCGCGCCGTCGAATTCAAGCACACGCCCATGATTGGGCGCAGTCATGGGATTCACGCGGAGCCGATCACTTTCGGGCTGAAAATGGCGCTGATGTATGACGAATTTGGGCGTGCCATTCAGCGGCTCACTGAGATGCGTCCGCGCATTCGCGTCGGAAAGCTGAGCGGAGCCGTGGGGACGCATGCACACCTTGATCCTCGCGTGGAAGCGAGAGTGTGCGCGCGGTTGAATTTGACCCCTGCAGCCATCTCCACGCAGATCATTCAGCGCGACCGGCACGCCGAATTCATGACGGTCCTCGCCGTGATCGCATCCAGCATCGATCGATGGGCCACGGAATTTAGGCATCTGCAACGCACCGAGGTCCTGGAGGTTGAAGAGTTTTTCGCCAGCGGCCAGAAAGGTTCTTCCGCGATGCCTCACAAGCGCAATCCAATCACGGGAGAAAAACTGAGTGGCCTCGCGCGCGTGATTCGAGGAAATGCCGTGGCAGCGCTCGAGAATGTCGCGCTCTGGCACGAACGGGATATTTCACACAGCAGCGTGGAACGCCTCATTCTGCCGGACTCGTGCATATTGCTCGATTACATGCTCGTTACGCTGGCGAAGCTCGTGGAAGGCCTGCAGGTTTATCCTGAAAACATGCAGCGCAATCTCGAGAAAACGAAGGGACTTTACTTCAGTCAAACCATCCTGCTCGAGCTAACGCGGCGCGGTCTGGAGCGCAAAGAGGCCTACGAGGCAGTCCAGCGGGCCGCGATG
>JAXDQV010000384.1:0-14478 GCA_034667645.1 Chthoniobacter sp. | reverse complement strand
CGCTCATGCGGCATTCCTCTCCTGCAGATCCCACGCAACAAATCCTGGCGGGTTAATGGGAATGAGGTCGGCCACTTTTCCTTCACAGTCGAGGATTTTGATCTCCGCATCCAAATCCCGGCCGACGAGGAAGGAATAGATCACCGCGTCATGCAATAGACGGTATCGCAATGGATGCGGCAGCACACCGTCCCCGAGCAGCTCAACCCCCTCTTCCAGTGAAAGAGGCCGAATTTGAAAGACAAAACGCGGCATGTGTTCAGATGAACACTATACGGGCTTTGAGATCAAGAATTTAATCAGGCGTTGTCCATCCACTCCCTCGTGATCGACCGAATCCTGAGAAAGAATGGACACTTCGTTCTTCTCATCGACGTATGAGAGGATTGCCGGGTCCACGGTTTTAACAGTTCTAACGGTGCTGATGGGTTTGGGTATTCTCTGCTGCGTTTTGTTGCTGATAAGTCATGCAGTCGTGGAGGACTATCGCCTTCATCAAGCGGCGGCTAATGCGGGGCATCGCCCTGGGTTCGGTGAGATAATGAGAATATTGCGGCAGGTGATGCAATCGCTGCACATCCGTTAGCGAACGTTCGAGTGATTGGTTTCGAGACGTCATCTCGATCGACTGCCTTTTGATGATTTGGCCACACTACCATCCTAGGATATTTTGATGAAGAAGCGGCGACAACATGACAAAGGGCTTTTCCTTATTGCCGTGCTCAAAATGGTCTACGGGCTTCTTTTTTTAGTTCTTGCCGTCGGGCTCTTAAAACTTTTGCACAAAGATGTGGAAGACGTGCTTGAGCAATGGATCATGGCCTTGCGCATCGACCCGTCCAACCATTACGTCTCGACTGGGGTCGAGAAGGCGAGTCAGGTTTCCGATCAGAAGCTGGAGGGTTTGAGTGCACTGACCTTTGGATATGCAGCCTTGTTCCTCACCGAGGGCATGGGGCTCTTTTATGAAAAGAGATGGTCAGAGTATTTAACCGTGATCGCCACTGGCTCGTTTATTCCATTTGAGCTCTACGAAGTGATCCAGCACTGCTCGGCTCTCAAAATCACCCTCCTGGTCGTTAACGTCGGGATTTTCATCTTTCTGATCTATAAGCTGCGACAACCTAAAGGCGCATAGTCACCTGGTGCCCGCCACTCGGCCCAATCTTCAGGACACAGGAGGATTGACGAGGCGAGATGTTGTCAATCCCTGGGAAGTGACGGTCCCACAGAAATTGACCAAGGGGTAAAGGGCAGCAGACATTGACGTTTTGGTGAACCGCAAAGCTTTCAGAATTTTAATGCAACGAATTGAGCTTCGGGTGGTCAAACCACGCACACCATGAAAACAAAACCCGCCCTTCTTTTAACCTCCGCTCTATCAGCCATCGCACTTTTCTGTTCGATCCCCGCCCAAGCGGAAGATGAAGCCTCACAAAAACCCGATGCAGGGAAGAAGGACGCGAAAGAGTGCCACGAAAGCTCAGATTGCGACAAGGGTGTCTGTCCCGTTACGGGCGAAAAAAAGGGTGAGGACAAAAAGGAAAAGCCTGAAGACCAGGCAGCCAAACCAGCTCCGGTAGCACCAGATACTAGCAATCAATAGCGAATTGGAGCCGTCGCCCCTCTCTTAATATTTAAACGCGCAAAAGCTGTTCTGGGGGGAACATCAGCCCTCTTGTTGATCACTCGGTCACAAGGGGGCTGAACTCTTTTGTGGATCCTTGAGCAAAGACTATCTCCAACGAGGAGTCGCAACCTATTCGGGAGTCAAATAATTCCACAATTGATCAGCGTCTAAATAATTTCCAGCCAAGTGCGCGTTCAGTGCCGAAACAGTTTTCGAGATGGAGAATCTCGAAGCACAAAAAAAGCTGGCTGAGCTCCGGGTGGTGCTGGATCGTCTCTCCCGATCTGACAGCACTCTTTACGAGAGCGTTTCGCACGATGTCGAAGAGGCGATTAGACTGACGGACGAATGCAGAGACGCATTATCGGAAGTGGCTGGCACGGAGCCTGCTTAATATGAATGC
This sequence comes from Chthoniobacter sp., assembly GCA_034667645.1. Lineage (GTDB taxonomy): Bacteria > Verrucomicrobiota > Verrucomicrobiia > Chthoniobacterales > Chthoniobacteraceae > JAJPJG01. Next base: position 12,445 of record JAXDQV010000384.1, on the reverse strand, counting down.
GAGCTTGGAAGACACTTAATTCACCACACACTTTTAACGTTCGTTCCTTAGCCTCAACGCCCGGCCAGCAATGGTCGGGCTTTTTCTTTGCTCTCACACTTTGGAGCCGCAACTTGCGCAGTAACGGTCTTCGGCATTTAAAGATTTGCCGCACTTTGTGCAGAACTTCCGTTCGGGTCGCTCTTCCTCGTGGCCGCCCATTCTCATCTCCATGTTGCCCATGCGCATTTCCATGGGCCTCATCGAACGCATCGGTTTCATGGGCTCCATTGGTTTCATCCGCTCCATTGGTTCGAGAACAGGTCTGGCCAATTTGTTCAGCGGGATGCTCTCCGCGTTCTGCAAATCCGCTTCAGCTTCAATCCGGCTGATATGATCTCCATGGATGCGCAGAAACATCGGTCCACCGTTGGTGCTGACTTTTAGGATCAAGTCGTTTTCAACACGATAGAGCAGGAGATCTTGGGTCTACCCGCCCGTGGTGAATCCTCTCGACTGGCTCTGTTGTTGACTGGAACTGCCGCTGCGGAAGCCGATCCCCGTGGTTTCTCCCTCGTTGTCGATCTCTAGGATCTGCCCATTTTTCAGATCGTGCGTATAGATCATAAGAGGCGATTTGGTTACGCTCCGTTTCCTCCGGCAGCGGAGTGAATGCCTTCAGCAAATTCCTCGATCATCTTTTTGTTGAAGGCGGGAATGTCAGCAGGCTTGCGACTGGTGACCAGTCCATGGTCCACCACGACCTCCTCATCCACCCAGTTGCCACCGGCATTTCTCACATCGGTTTTGGTTGCAGGCCATGAGGTGAGCTTTCGACCGCTCACCACGCCCGCATCAATCAATATCCAAGCGGCATGACAAATTGCGGCGACCGGTTTTCCCGCCGTAAAAAAGTGGCGCACGAAATTCAACGCCTTCTCATCGGTGCGCAGAGTGTCAGGATTCATCAATCCTCCCGGCAGCATCAAGCCATCGAACTCCTCCGGCTTTGCGTCGTCCAGAGAGAGATCGACTTGGAATTTGTCGCCCTTGTCAGCATGATTCATCCCTTGGATTTCACCTTCAGAGGGTGAGACAATGTTGGTGATTGCCCCGGCTTCTTCGAGCGCCTTCTTCGGCTTCTCAAGCTCCACCTGTTCAAATCCATCAGCTGCTAAAATTGCGATACGTTTGCCTGTAAGTTCGTTCATGGTGTGTTTCGGGTTTCACCCTCAGTTCGTATCTGGCAGGATTCGAGGACTGTCCAATGTGGGGGCGTTCTCGACTGGAAGATCGCACTGGCTGTTTTATCCGTCGTGACAGTGCTGGGTTTGACGATGTGAGATGGTGTGAACCTGCCGGAAAGCGGGGATGATCTATGTCCGCAAAAATCCTCATTGGCACTGCGAGTTGGAGCGATCCTGAATTCGTTCGCGACTGGTATCCCAGAGGATTACCCGCTTCGGAGCGGCTCAGATTTTACGCGCAGCAGTTTGACATGGTGGAGCTGAACTCGTCGTTTTACGGGATTCCTCAACGCCGCCAGGTTGAGCAGTGGATCCCGGTCACGCCGCCAGGCTTCGTCTTCAATGTGAAACTCCACAAGCTCCTCTCGCGGCACTCGTGCGAGAAGAAAATGCTGCCGGTGGATCTGCAAAAAGCAGCCAGAACGACCCCAAACGATCGCGTGATCCTGACGCCTGAAATCGAAACGGCAACGTCGGAGAAATTCCTCGAAGCGGTGGAACCATTTGAGAATGCAGGAAAACTCGGCGTGCTGCTGCTGCAACTCTCGCCTGGTTTCTCGCCGCGCAAAAATCAACTCGCCGAATTGGATTCACTGTTGAACGGGCTCGCGCCGAGATCGGTTGCCGTTGAACTGCGAAATCGAAATTGGGTGGAAGATGATCGAATTGAGCAGACCGTAGATTTCTTTCGCGGTCACCATGCGACGCTCGTTTCCGTGGACGCACCGCGCTCTGAGAACTTTAACGTCATGCCTGCAGTGGACCTGGTGACGAATCCCTCAGAGGCATACCTGCGTCTGCACGGGATGAATGAGCAGGGATATCTCAAAGGAAAATCGGTCGCTGAACGCTTCGACTACGATTATTCCGATGACGAACTGGCGGGGCTCAACGAACGGGTGGGGGATCTGGCTAGAGAAGCGCAGCGCGTACATGTGGTTTTCAACAACAACCGCTCAGATTTTGCTCCCAAGAATGCGACGCGGTTTCGGGAGATGATGGCTGAGAGATCGCTGAAGAGTGGTCTGCAAGGCTGAATGCTTTAAGGAGTGTTGCGCTTTGGAATTCGCGAACCGTTCATTTTATCGGTCGCGGCAACGCGTCGATTGAGGAGGCAAATGCCTGCTCCGCCTCAATTTCACGCGTTCAAACCATTGCGTTGAGGTGTCAGCAAAACTGTCAGCAAATGGCAGTGGAAGAGTCGGCGCGAGTAGTGAAAGATATGGGTTGATTACTCTCGTGACTGGCTCGATCATCTCCTAAATCGAGGCTAAAAGCGGCCAAATCCTACCCCCGCAACCACTTTGATTGGCCTTGGAATCAAGCTGTAGAGCCGGTTCCAATGCGATTTGTTTTCCGGTGCGCGCCGCCAAGCAGAAACCGATAAATGCACCATTCGTGCAATTTTGAGCGGTAACGGAACGGGAACGGTGAAAATGGGTTTTGTGCCGCGGGCGAAGACCTTGACCATCCGAAAGCGGAAACTCGCTCATTTGGAGGGAATCCGGTGGGAAGTGGATTGCGAGATCATTGAGGGAAAGCGGTTGCGGAAGTTTCTAGAAATGACAGAAATTTAGCGTATGATCGGCGTCATCTGGCCCTTTACCCCATGCGCACACTCCTAGTTCTCTTCCTCGCTCTCGGTTCCCTCCTCCGCCCGGCGTTCGGCCAGGCCGACACCACACCACCAACCTGCAAGATCGTTGCGAGCATCATCAGCGGCTCGCCAGGTGGCGGCACCACGCATTTCACGTATTACATCAAGGCCGCCGACGAGACAGCGCTGCGGTCGCCGTATGCGATCGAATACCGAGCCCGCGTCAATAACATCAGCAACGATCAAGCCGGCTTCGACGCCTGGGCCCCCTACACTGACGGGGCTGACCAGCCACTCACCATTACCGTGCAATGCACGTCGTTTCAGTTCGAGGTGCGCGCGGTGGACGAAGCGGGCAATCGCTCCCCGGCCGAGGTGCGACGCTACCAGGCGCCGTTCCCCATCACGCCGGTGATCTCGCCGCGGTTTAGCGCCGCGCAGAAGCTCCTCACCGGCGGGACGACGGTGAATCGGGTGGTGGCCAAATTCGACTTTGACGGCGACGGCAACAACGACGTGGTGACAGGCGACCACGAGACGGGCGTCCTCAAGATCCGCCGCAATACGGAAGGCGATGGCAAGACTTTCACGGATTTGGATGTGCCGTTTTTCGAGAATAGCCTGGATATGGCTGCCGGCGGCTTGCTGACGAACAAAGCTGGCGGGACCACGAACGACGCTCTCCCCGATCTGGTGGTCGCGAACAACGGACAAATCTCGGTGATGACCAACCAGGGGGTGACCGGCGACGTGCTCAGTTTTGCCAAGACGGACCTGGCGGTGACCGCCGACAGTGGCTATTACACGCAGTATGTCGCGGTGGGCGATCTGAATGACGACGGCTTCGACGACATCGTCTCGACCGCTACGCCGTTTGGCGCCGGGCAGAACAGCATCGCCGTTTTCCTGAACCTGAACGGCTCGACGGGTGGCTTTGCCACGCCGGTGCTCATCTCTTCCGGCCTCACCGGTTTCTTATACAACATCCAGGTCGCCGATCTCAATGGCGACGGGTATGCGGACGTTGTGCTGGCTGGTCGTGTGGGCCAACAAAACAAGGTGGAGGTATACACGAGTGACAGCGAGGGTCACCTCAGCCTGGACGGGTCCTACGACCTCGGGGGCTACACGCGCGGCCTGGCGCTGGGAGACGTGACGAGCGATGGCTATCCGGAGATCGTCGTCGGGGAGGTTCGATTCGACCAGAACGGGCTGGCGTGGGGTGTGGAAGTCCTCCGGAACCAGGGAGACGCGACGTTCGTCCCGTCGCTGCAATTCCCCGTCGCCACCGGGGAGTTCTCGAATGCGGCGTTCAACTTCCCGTGCAGCGTGGCCGTCGGCGACGCCAACCTGGACGGCGAGGCGGACATTGTCGCTGGTTGCGAGGCGAGTAAGATCGGCAAAATCTTCACGCTGAAGACACTCAAGGACCCTGGTGACAGCTCGTTCTTTGCGTCGCTCCTCACCCGCAGCGTCATCTTTATCGCCGGCGGGCCGATCCGTGCGCTGGCCTTCGACGATCTCGACGGGGATGGCAAACGCGACATTTTCACCGCCACCGACTTGGCGGCCAAACCGGCCGGCGTCCTGCTGAATCTCACGCTGGGCGGCGTCACGGCGCCAACGAGTTTCAAGTTCTCGGTGACCGGCGATACCAAGCCGCTGGACGGCTTCATCAGCGGTTGGGATTTCAATTTCTCCACCGTGCTCGCCTCCACCGCGACGGGACTGAAACTGCGCGTGCAATCCACCCTCGACCCAGCCAATGAGGGAAGCTGGACCGACCTGCCCGGTGGCGGCTACATGATCAAGTCAGGCGTCAACAAATGGAACCTGGTGGCGACCAGTATTCCGCCCGGTATGCGGTATTTCCGGGTCATCGCTTCCTCTAACGATTTTGCCGATCAGATCACCAAGGACGTCGGGCCTTTTAACATCAAAACGCCGGTCTACCTCCTGGACATGCGCGTCGCGGAAGTAGTGGACACCACGCCCAAGGTGCGGACCAGTGACTTCAAACGGTCGTATACGCTGAAAGTGGAGCGCGGCAGCACTGGGCTGCTGGCCGTCAAGGTTACCAATACGGGCAGCCTCGACAAATTCACGGTAAAGATTCCGCGTAGTGCGATGGGCGAGCACTTCCGCACGCTGGCGGCGACGGACGTGACGTTTGATCCTTACGTGACTCCGGCGGCGCCGGCGGACACGTTTGTCACGATCGAGACGCCTTATATTCATCACCTCGACAGTTATACCTTCTATCTGAAAAGCCGCGTCGCTGTCGCAACGCCAGAGGGGGAGCTCGGCGGTTTCGACCTTACCGGCACTCCGAATGCCGACGGAACTACTCACGACACAGTTACCGCGGTAATCAAGGCGAGCAACCCGAAGAACAGCTTCTTCGTCACGAATACGAATGACTCGGGCACGGGCTCACTAAGACAGGCGATCTTCAACCTGAGCGCCCAGATCCTAAAGCCGAAGAACCCAGCGCCGGATATTAAGTTCGAGATTCCCACGACGGACCCGAACTATAACTCCGGCGTGCCGACGATCACGCTCCAGTCGAGCCTGCTGCCCATCGCCCTCCACAACGTCGCCATCGATGGGAATACGCAGACGGACTACCAGCGTTTCTCGGGAACAACCGAAGGTATCGTCGTCCTCAGGGGCGATTCATACGACGCGCATCTCGCCCATCCGCACACCCCACACGTGAGCATCGGCCTCGACATTTTCTCGAGTGGCTGCCGCATCGAGCACCTGGCGTTTTACGACATGGAAACCGCCCTTCGGCTCAACGGGAAAAGCGCGACGGGCAACGTGATCCGCGGCTGCTCCTTCCTCGCCAACGTCGAGGCCGGGGTGCTGATCGAGGCCGGCGCGCATAAGAATATCGTCGGCGGAACGGAAGCCGCGGACCGCAACTACTTCATGGCCCAGAACGCGGCTTTTACTGTCACCTTTGGGAGCTTCGGCGTGGAAATCCGCGGCGACGGCAGCGACGGGAACCTCGTGCAGGGGAATCTGATCGGCGAAGGCTTGGAAAACCTCGCCAACGTCTTCGGAGGCGCGTCCGTGGGCATGGCTGACGCCGGCGTCTGCATCAAGGGCGACGCGCAGGGAAATCTCGTCGGCGGCCGATCGTCGAAAGAGCGCAATTTCATCGTCCGCAATGGGACGGGGGCGGATTTCTCGGTCCTGGATTTCGGCGGCATCAGCATCTCCGGCGCGCACACGGACGGCAACTTGGTGCAGGGCAACTACATCGGTGTGGACGAGCTCGGCACCACGGCGGTGGGTAATGAGTTGGGGATCCAGATCCGGGACGGCGCGCAGAACAACCTCATCGGCGGCACGGACCCCGGCGCGGGCAACGTGATCTCCGGCAATAACTACAATGGCCTCAGCCTCAACGACGAAGGCACCGCCCACAATCGGATCGTCGGCAACATCATCGGCCTCGACGCGCTCGGCGACACCGCGGTCCCGAACGGTGACAATGGGATAGCGCTCGACAATGCGCATGACAATATTATTGGCGGCACGACCGCGGATTCGCGCAATATCATCTCGGGCAATGCGCACGACGCCGTGCACATCGTGGCCCACCGGAATGTGATTCAGGGGAACTACATCGGGACCGACATCACCGGCCAGTTTGCCCGCGCCAACGGCAAGGCCGGTGTCTACATCCTCGGCGGCGATGACAACGTGATCGGCTTCAACGGCAAGAGCACGGGTGCCAACATCATCGCCTTCAACACCGGCTTCGGCGTCGAGATCGATACCGCCAAACTCTCGGGCTCGCAGGACTTGACCGGCTACCGCAACAGCATTCGCGGCAACTCGATCTTCGGCAACGGGAAGATCGGTATCGATCTCAAGGTCGACCCCGACAACGGCGGCGTTGAAACCAGTGACGGCGTGAACTTCAACGGCACCGCCAAGGCGACCGACGCCAACGAAGGCCTGAATCATCCCGACATCCAGACCGCGGCGGTCGTTACCGGCGGTGGCGGAGCGAAGACGACCAATGTCGTGGTCAAGTTTAACAGCGCCGCCGTGAACACGAATTTCGCTTTCGACTTCTACGCGAGCGACGTGGCGGACCCCAGCGGCTTCGGCGAAGGCGCCCAGAGCCTTGGCTACCTCGAGCGCAAGACCGACGCCAACGGCAACCTTACCTTCACCGGCATCATCAAGGGCGACTATAGCGGCAAGGTGATCACTGCCACCGCCACGCGCAAAAACGGCGCCGACTTCGGCTCAACCAGCGAATTCAGCGGCGCCACCAACGTGACCAACTAAACCCAGTTGAACGCCGCCGCTGACCGGTTGAATACTTCATCTTCAGCACTGCCACCGGCGACTACGAATTCCACAGCAACAAGATAGCGCCAGCGACCGGTGTCTATATTCATTTGCGGAGCGACGTGAACCGGTTCGCAGAACACTTGCCTTTTCCATCCTTCACATCAAGTCAGATCAGATCGACGAGTGGTTGCGCGAAAAGGAAATGGCTTCGCGAACTCGAAACACGGTTCTTACGAGCATTCGCACTTACTTTTTCGCGGGCGAAGTTGCATTCGTATCTGCCGGAGAATGAGAGCACCGAAGGAGAATTGGAAGGTGAGAGGGATACCGAGACAGGGATTTTTTCAGCGGACCACCTGAAGCACATTCTCGAACTCGCAGTTACCGAAGGAACTGAAACATCTCGGCTGAATCGTGTTACTCTGCCGCTTTTCCTCCCGCAGGCGCCGTTGCGCTTACTGCTGGCTTCGGCTCGGACGATTCAACGGTCGGATTTTCGATGACTTCAAGCACTACCGCCTTTGCTGCGTCATCGGCATAGGCGAGATCCTTGGTTCCCGGCGGCACCGCGATGAACTTGCCGCTCGCGGTTTGAAGTGAGATTCCTTTTTCCGTTTTCTTGATTTTGAAGTGGGTGGCCGGATCAGTGCCTTTTGGAGTTCGGGCAAAGGCGTCTCCATTTTCCCAGCAGTAGGTGATGTTTCCATCTGGCCTGACATACTTGATTTGCACGTCATCACCGTCGGCGAGATCGCCGCCATTGGCGTCGATCAGGGTCAGCAGTTGGTCTGGGCCGATTTTGCTGGCGGTGACGTTCATCTTGTTGCCCCGGAACGCAGTGACATATCGCATGTCTGCTGCCCAGCGAAGCGCGACTTGTTTCTCTGAGGTCTGTGCCATGGCCGAAGTAGTCAGGATGGCTGTAACGGTTGTGATGAGGTGGATGGTGTTTTTCATAGGTTGTGGTTATCTGAAGTCATTTGGGGCTTTCTGCAAAGGTGATCCGAAGCTTTGTCGGCTGACCGGTCTTGAGCGACAGAAGGTGTGCGTTGTCTGGCGCTATCTTCGCGCCAACGCTCGAAACCTCAAAAGACTTCACTGCCGCTGCCTTTGGCAGACGCACACGGACTCGTTGATCTTTGCCGGAGACCAACTCGCACTCCACCATGCCGGCGTCCCAATGCAGGGAGTTTAGTCTAATCTGACCACGCGCGAGCAATCCTTTGACTGTGCCGCTGGCCATCGCTTTTGGAAGCGCGGGCAATAAGTCGAGTTGACCTGGCAGCGAGAAGACCAGCGCATTGTTGATGATCTCCGGCATGGCACCGTTCGCATCCATATTGAAGGTCTTGCCTTTCTCGTAGTGCGCACTGCCCATGCTTGGATAAATGGAAACGCCAGTCGCCATCCGGCTGAGTAGTTCCCAGACCTCTTCGCTTCGTCCCAGTCGCGCTGCGGAGAGTCCAAGGTGCATCCGCCCGTGCGATGCTGTTTCATTGCCTTTCTGGTCACCCGTGTTTTCCGGGTTGCGGAACCAGGTGTTCATGCGCGCGTCGTATGCCGCTTCGGATGCTTTCCACATGTCTGGCGTCTTCTCCGGATCGAATTCATAGCTCTCCCAGATCGCGTAGAGATGCGACATGTGCCGGTGATTGTTTTTGTTCTGCACGCCGGGCGTTGACCATTCCTGAAGCTCGCCATTTGGCAGCACGAGGTAAGGCGGCAGCTTGCTGATCATCGCCTGCCACTTGGAAATGTTCTGCGGTTCGATGTTCAACTCCTTACACGCCGCGATAAGGTTGGTGAGTAACTCACGCGCTACCATGATATCCTGAGTCGAGTTATCGCCGTCGCCATTCTCCGCAGAGTTGGATGGGCTGAAGCGATACTTCCCGCTTTGATCAACAAACAGGAAGTCTTCATAGAACAGCGCGACCTCCTTCATGAGCGGCACGGCCTTTTTCGCGAGGAAATCCCGGTCGCCCGTGTAGCGATAGTAGTCGTAATACCAGTGCGCTAGCCAGCCAGCGCCACAAGTCCAGAATGAACCAGTGAAGCGGTTGCTCCAGTGAATCTGTGTCCCGGAATTAGACTCCCGGCTCGGCGCCATGACCCCGCGTGCGCCGTAAAAGCCTTTCGCATTCTCACGCCAGCCTTCAATCGTGTCGTCAATCAGCTTGAAGTAACCTTTCAGCAGTTCCGGCGTGCCCGAGCTGAGCAGATGCGCGATGGCGAGTTCAAGGTTGGTATTGGTTGTGTAGTCGCCCGACCATGCGGGCGTCCATGTGCCGGTCCAGATGCCTTGCAAGTTCGACGGACGCTCATCGCCGCTGGCGCAAAGGATCACGTAACGGCTGCCATCGTAGATTTTTTCCAGCAGTGCCGGCGGGATGGTGTTCTGCTCCTTAGCACGGGCGAGCAGCTCGTCGGTGGTGAGCTTGCGCTCAGCGGCTCCGCCGAAGTCCACACTCACACGATTAAATAGCTCCCCATGCGCCCGGGCATGCGGCGGAAGGAGTTGCTTGTAATCCGCCGGCAGCCGCGCCAGCTCGGCCTTTACTTTCTCCAGCACACCAGGCTCGCCTTGTTTGAAAGGCTCGACCCGCATCAGCACGAGCACTTCGCTTGCATCTTTGACGCTGATCTTCTCGCCATCGCTCTCCGCACTCCCACCTTTGACGATCACCCGTAGCGCCGCGTCGTAACCCCCTTTGCCGAACTTGTAAGTATTGTGCAGCGTGATCCAGTCTTTGGCGACCTTTCGCTCCTCCTGGAGCAATACATTGACGGCCGAGTTTTCCTTCGGCTCATCAGGATGATTGAGCTGATAAGCACGAACCTGCGCCTTCGGATCAACGGGCGGCACGGTGAGTTCACAGCTTACCTTTCCGCCGGTGATCGAGAGCACGGCAACATTGTCGGCACGCGAGATAAACAGCCTTCGCTGATATACTGTATCGCCCGCCTTCCATTGTGCCGCTACTTCACCGGTTTGAAAATCTTCCGTCCGCAGATAGTCCCGCGCTCCGCCGGCCGGCGTGGTGATTTTGAAGAAGAATGCCGGATGAAAAGGATCGGTATTCTGGATGATCCCCGGCCAGCCAGCTTCCCTGGCTTTATCCATCATGAAACCCATGCCGCGGGGATAGCCGCGGGTCTTGATTGTCTCCCGGAGTTCCGGGAGATACTTGCCAATATCTGGAACCTTCTCGTTGCTGCCCAGCGGGAGAAAGAGTTTGCAGTGGGTCAGCACCATCGTTTCGTCGCCGGGGTTGCCGAAATAATCCGCGCCCATGGTTCCATTACCGGTGAGGAATCCATACTCCCAGTAGCGGGTCGATTGCTTGCTGGCAGCTCCCCGCTCAGGAACCGCAAGCGGCTCCTGAGCGAAAATTGCAGTTGTGGAGAGAAGGGTAAGCGCGATGGCGATGATTTCGTTCATAAGCTTGATCTGTGCGGTCGTAGGTCACTCACTTTCAGTAACAGGACTAAAGTTCGATCATCGCTTTGATGACGCCGGTCTTTGGGTCGGTCCACGCGGGGAATTCCTTGACCACTTCATCGAAAGAACCGCGATGTGTAATCCACGGCGTCGTGTTGATCCGTCCGGCTTCGATCAAGCTGATGATGCGGGTGAAATCCTGCGGCTGCGCGTTGCGGCTGCCCATCAAGGTAAGCTCGCGCTGGTGAAAGTTTGGGTCGTTGAAAGTCACCTCGCCCTGGAAAAGCCCGATGAAGACGAGTCGTCCGCCATTCGCGGGAAATTCAAAGGAAGCCATCATTGATTTCGGATTGCCGGTCGCGTCGAAGACGGCAGTGGGCAGATCGTTCGACGTGATCCGCTTTAAGGCATCGAGCACGTTTTCCTTCAGACCATTGATTGCATGCGACACGCCGAGCTCCCGCTGGCAGAACTCGAGCCGCGCATCGTTTATGTCGAGCACGATGACTTGTGCGCCGCGTTCCACCGCGAATTGCATCGCGGCGAGACCGATCGGCCCCGCGCCGATGACAAGCGCGAACTCATCCTTTTCCACCTGCGCCCGCTCGACTGCGTGGCAGCCGATTGCCAAAGTCTCAACCAAGGCTAGCTGATCGAAATGCAGCTTCGTGGACGGATGCAGCTTACATGCGGGCACATTGAACTGCTCGCGCATTCCACCATCGGTATGCACGCCGAGCACTTTGATGTCGGTGCAGCAGTTTGGTTTTCCGCGCCGGCAGGCGATACACTTCTGGCAATTGATGTAAGGCTCCACTGAGCACTTATCGCCAGGTCTTACATTAGTTACTCCTTCACCCAACGCGATGACTTCAACACCCAGTTCGTGACCCAGGATACGCGGATAGGAAAAAAAGGGCTGCTTGCCGCCATAGGCATGAATGTCCGTGCCGCAAACTCCAATGCGATGCACACGCACGAGCGCTTCCCCGGCAGCCGGTGCTGAAGGTTCGGGCACAAGGATGGAAGCGAGTGTTCCTGGTTCGTTGAGCTGGATCGCTTTCATGGCAGAGCGATGACGGGACGGCAAAACGCGCCGGAGAATCCGGCAAAGTTGATGGGCAGCGCCCAAAGCTGGAGCGGTTGTCGCGCCGCGAAGATCTCATCGGGGAAATGCAGGTCTTCGAGAACCCAGAGTCCTGCCCCAAGCAGAATCTCATGGGTGCGGCTGTTATCCGGATCACGACTGCCGCCAATCGAGTAATGGTCAATGCCTACCGCTCGCGCCTTGTTTTGGACGATCCACTCGGCGCCATCTGGAGCTAAATAAGGTGAGTGAAAGTGCCACTCATCATTCGCCGCGCGGCGCTTCCCCCAGCCAGTAGCCAGCAGCACGATAGCTTCTTCAGGAGAACCTAAGATGCGCGAAGCCAGTAAATTCCCATTTATCGCAAAGTCCGGCGCCGAGTCGCGCAAGTCGGCAATCACTGCCCTACCGACAAAGGATTCAATGGGGAAATCGCTGATGCTTTTGCCGCCCGCTATCTTGTGCAGTGGTGCATCAATGTGGCTCCCGGTGTGCGACGCCAGTGAAAGTTGTTCCATCTGCCAGCCGTCGCTCTCATGCCGCGCGGTGATTTCGGTCGTGACACGAGGATGCACTGGGCAATTCGGGCATCCGTCAAAGATAGGTTGCGATAGATCAAGGAGTCTCATGGAGCGCCTAGTTGTTCTCCGGTCTGCCAGAGGTCCACGTGACGTTGTGGATTGGTTTGAGTATTTCCAAAACACCCGCGAGCAATGCCTCATCAAGCGGCTCCTCCACTTCCCGGATGTTCTGCAGAATGCGATCCGGACTCGCGG
>JAXDQV010000383.1:0-26300 GCA_034667645.1 Chthoniobacter sp. | reverse complement strand
CGAAGCGCGCGCGCGGACTCTGACCCAACCGGTGACGCTGCTGTGGAGCGATTCCGTCCCCGCAGCACCGCCGGGGTGGGCGCAGCGGCTCCGCGACCTGATGCGGAACGCGAGCGTCACGATGCTGGAAAATGCGGGCGCGTTGGCCGCGCTGGAAGCGCCGGAGGAAGTCGCAGCCGCCATTCGAGAGCAGTTGAAAACCCAACTGCGGATCGTGTAACGGGCGCGATCCTGGCAGGCCGATATCCCGTGACAATTCGAGTTGTCAGGCCAAATTCGTTCCGATAATACAGCAATCCTTTTTACGGGAACTATGATTCGACTTCTTTCCAATACCGCGGCACTCGTCGCTCTCTTCGCGCTCGCGGCATGCGAGACACAGCAGCGGCGCCGGCCGCCGGGGAACAAATTTGGCTACCAAGGCACGGAAACTCAGACCATGACAGACCAGGTTCCGCCACCTCCGACGGATCAAACGGAAAACACGGCACCACCAGACACCACCCCGCCTCCGCCGCCTCCGGTGAAGCCGGAAAAGACCGCGCCCAACGTGTCCACTCAGCGAAAGGATTATCCCTACGGCACTCCAATCCCCGGCAAACCGGGCTTCGTCACCAGCCCGCACGCGCCTTACTCCGGTTACGTGGACGTGCGCGGCTTCCCGCCGGGCACCGAGGTGAAGGATCCCTATACGGGTAAAATCTTTCTCGTTCCGTAGCGCCACCCGACGCAACGCAAGCTCATGGAGGCGCGACGCAGCAAAGCGTCGCGTCTCTTTTTTGTCCGATGAACTTCTCGAAAATCGCGATCTTGGGGCCGGGATTGCTCGGTGGTTCCATCGCCCTCTCGTTGAGAAAAAAGACTCCGTCCGTCGAGGTGGCGATCTGGGGACGCAGCGAAGCTGCGCTCGCCGAGATTCGCGCCGCACAGATTGCGCAAACGGTCTCGAACGATCTCGCGCCAGTCGTCTCCGCGGCTGAGCTGATCATCCTTTGCATGCCCATTGGCGCCATGCCGGCCGTCGCCGAAAAAATTGTGACGCTGATTCCGGCCCGTGCCTTGGTGACGGACGTGGGCAGCGTCAAATCGAGTGTCGTCGCCGCGCTCGCGCCGATCTTCAAGGAGCGCGGCCGCTTCCTCGGCAGTCATCCCATGGCGGGTTCAGAGCAAACCGGATTCGCCGCAGCGCGCGCCGATTTGTTTGAAAACGCGATGTGCATTTTAACCCCTTCCGCCAGCGACGAGGCCGCGGTCGCGGAACTGAGCGAGTTTTGGAAATCGCTCGGGTGCCGCGTGGCAGAGCTTTCTCCGGAGGAACACGACCGGCTGGTGGCGCACGTGAGCCATCTGCCGCATCTCCTCGCGGCGACGCTCGTTGAGCTCGCCGCCGGTTGCCATCCCCAGGCGCTCGACTTTTGCGGCCCCGGTTTTCGCGACATGACACGGATTGCAGCGGGTGCGCCGGCGATGTGGGCCGAGATTCTGCACGTCAACCGCGGCCCAGTCGTGAAGTCGATCAACGCAATGATTGAAAAAATGCGCGACGCATCGAAACTGTTCGACGCCGAAGATGCGCCAGCGATCGAACAATTCCTGATCGCGGCAAAACAGCGACGCGAGGCTTTGAAAACCGATCTCAAATGACGCACTGGAAAGTCCAAAAGGCGCCACCGATTCAGACCGAAATTGTGGTGCCGGGCGATAAAAGCATTTCGCATCGCGCGGTCATCATCGCCTCGCTGGCCAACGGCGTGTGCGTGATCACCGGCTTTCTCGCGAGCGACGATTGCATGCGCACCGTGGAGGCCATGCGCGCGCTGGGGATTCAGATCGAGCAGCCCGAGCCGACGACGCTCGTGGTGCATGGTCGCAAAGGAAAGTTGACCGCGCCGCAAGGCGAGATCGACTGTGGAAACTCCGGCACGACCATGCGCCTGCTGGCGGGCCTCCTCTCGGCACAGCCTTTTAAAAGCAGGCTCATCGGCGATGCCTCGCTCTCCGCGCGACCGATGAAACGCGTGATCGAGCCGCTCTCCGAAATGGGTGCGCGGATTACCGCGGAAGGAGCAAAGCAGACGCCGCCGCTGGTGATCGAAGGCGCGAAACCGCAGCCGATCCACTATTTCATGCCGGTCGCGAGCGCGCAGGTGAAGAGCGCGATCCTGCTCGCCGGGCTCTTTGCACGCGGGAAAACGACGGTCATCGAGCCGAGCCAAAGCCGCGATCACACGGAACGGATGCTGAGCTATTTTCTCGTGCGCCCGCACAAGGACGATCTCGCTGTCTCAGTCTTTGGCGTGCAAACGCCCGAATCGCGCGACTTCATGGTGCCGGGCGACATGTCGAGCGCGGCGTTTTGGCTCGTCGCCGCGGCTTCCCAGCCTCGCTCACACTTGCTCGTAAAGGACGTCGGTCTCAACGAGACGCGCACGGGCGTGCTCGCGGTTCTTGGGCGCATGGGCGCCCACGTGCGCGAGATCATCGAAAAGACCGACGAGGGCGAGCCGAGCGGCTCGGTGCAGATCGACGGCGTGCGGCTGAAGGGGACGACGATTCAAGGCCGGGAAATCCCGAACGTCATCGATGAAATTCCAATCCTGGCCGTCGCGGGAGCGCTCGCGAGCGGAGTCACCGTCATCGCCGATGCGAAGGAATTGCGCGTAAAGGAAACCGACCGTCTCGCCGCGATTGCGACGAACCTGCGCGTGATGGGAGTGGAGGTCACCGAGCGCGAGGACGGGTTGGAAATCATCGGCGGCAGTCCGTTGCGCGGAGCGAGATTGAAGAGCTTTGGTGACCATCGCATCGCCATGGCCTTCGCGATTGCCGGCCTTTTCGCCGATGGCGAGACGATCATCGACGACGTGGAGTGCGTCGAAACTTCCTATCCCGGTTTTCACGACACCCTGGAGCTAATCATGAAACCCAAGCGTGAAACGCAAACGCGCGTGATCGGCGGCCTGCCCTCGCACGACGGCACCGACGAGAAATAGTGGAGACCGTGCATACAGTCGTGGCGATCGACGGCCCTGCGGCTTCGGGCAAAAGCAGCGTCGCCCGCACGCTCTCGAAGCAACTCGGGTTTGTCTATGTGAACTCGGGGGCGATGTATCGCGCGGTGACGTGGTTTGTTTTACAACGGCAGATTGACGCCCGCGACACTCCGACCGCGCTGGCCGCGATCGGCTCGATGAAACTCGAGTGCGGCTTGCGGGATAAGGAATCAACCATCCTGATCAACGGCGAGGACCCTACGCCCTTTCTCTGCGAAGAAGCGGTGAACCAGAACGTTTCCACGATCGCCAGCGTGCCGGAGATTCGGCAGATGCTGGTCCGGCTCCAGCGCAGCTACACGCAGGCGGACGACATCGTGATGGAGGGCCGCGATATCGGCTCCGTTGTTTTTCCGGAAACGCCCTTCAAGTTTTACATCGATGCCTCCATCGACGTGCGTGCGCGCCGGCGGGCGCTGCAAGGGCAGAGCGACGAGATCACGACGCGCGACCGCCGCGATTCTTCGCGCAAGGCATCGCCGCTCGTGATCGCCGAGGATGCGCACGTCATCGATAGCTCAAGCCTGACGATTGACGGCGTGGTCGGCGAAATCATCGGCCGCTTGAAACTGAAGGGCTTCCATGTCGGCCAGTAAAAAAACCAGCCGCTGGTATTGGTTCGGATACAATCTTTCGAAAGTCCTCGCGCGGATTTTTTTTCGGTTCCGCGTGGTCCACGGCGAACGCATCGTGGAAACCGGCGGCGCCATCCTCGCGATGAATCACCAAAGCTTTCTCGATCCGCCGCTGGCGGGGATTTGTTGCCGCCGGCCAATTCATTTTCTCGCGCGCAAAACGCTGCTCAAGTGGCCGATTCTTGGCCCGATTTTTCCCAAACTCAATGTGGTCCCGGTGGATCAGGAACGGGCCGACATGAGCGCGCTCAAAACCGTGATCCGCCTCGTGAAATCCGGGGAGTGCACGACCGTCTTTCCGGAGGGCGGGCGGACCGAAAACGGCGAACTCCAGCCCGCGCAGCCGGGTCTCGGTTTGATCATCGCGAAAACGCTCGCTCCGGTCGTGCCGATGCGCATTTTTGGCGCCTACGAGGCGTTTCCGCGCGGCGCGAAAAGGCCGAAAATGCATCCGATCACTGTCGTCGTCGGCGAGCCGATCCAGTTCACGGAAGAGGATCTGATCGGCAGCGGTCGCGACCTTTATCAAAAACTCAGCGAGCGCGTGATGGAGCGCATCGCGGCGCTCTCGCGGCCGGATTAGCGCATAAAACTGCGATGCCTGACGCCGCAAAAAATGCACTGAGCCTGCGATGGGCAGGCGGGCTCGGAGCCGCGCTGATCGGCGGCTTTGCGATCGTCGCGGCGTTCACGTGCTACGATCACCTCCATCGCCCAGAGCTCGAAACTGTCACCGAACCAACAGCCGTCGGCGACTCAGATTTCATCCAGCCCCCGGCCGGCCGCGACGCGGTGCTCGGCCGCTTTCAGGGGAAAAAACTCGTCGCTTCGCAGCGCATCAAAGCGCGGGACACACGCATGAGAAAGGCGGGAATGGACGACGGCGGGAAGTTTTACGTGTATCGCTCCAGCGAACCAAACGACCGCGACGCACTCTTCCTGAAAGTCGCGCCGGAGGATTACCTGCGGATCGATCTGCGCTAAGTCAGCAGCGCTTTCCGGTGAATGAACACGCTGTTCACAATGCCGAGCGCGAACATCATCATCAGCACGAACGATCCGCTGTAACTCACCAGCGGAAGCGGCACACCGGTGATCGGCATCAGCGCCACCGTCATGCCGACGTTTTGGAAAACGTGCGCGAAAAGCAGCGTCGTGAAACCGACGCAAAGCAGCACGCCGAGATCGTCCGCCGCGCGCAGCGCGATGTTCAGGCAGACGAGAATGAGCATGGCGAAAATGGCCAGCATCACGACGCCGCCGAGGAAGCCCCACGTCTCCCCGATGGCGGCGAAAATGTAGTCGCTGTGCACGGTGGTGGAGGGCAAAAAGCCGAGCTCGAGCTGCGTGTTGGGCGCCTTGAATCCCTTGCCCGCCCAGCCGCCCGAGCCGATGGCAATCATTGATTGATTGATCGCCCAGCCGGCTCCATGCGGATCGATTTCGGGATCGAGGAAAGCGGTGATACGCGCTTTTTGATACGGTTTTAAAACGAAATTGATGAGGACCGGCAGCGCAATCAAGCCGCCGAGAAAAAGCGAAATCATGTAGCGCATCGGGATCCCGCCCACGAAGAGCAGCGCCAGCACGACCGGCCCCCACATCATCGTCACGCCAAAATCGGGCTGTTTTAAAACCAGAAGAGCCGGAGCCCCGACGATGATGCCGCAAAAGATCAGCCGCAGCAGCGGGTGCATGTTCCGGAACTGGCTGAGGAAGAGCGAGAGCACCATGATGCCGGCGATTGCCGCGAGCTGCGAGGGCTGGAAGTTCACCGGGCCCACGACGAGCCAGCTTTTCGCACCGGAGACTTTGCGCCCGATCACCAGCACCAGAACGAGCAGCGCAAGGCCGCCGAGATACATCGGCAACGCGCCCCAACGCACCCATCGGTAATCGACCAGGCTTGCGCTGAAAAACGCGACGATCCCGATTGCCACCCATGCAGCCTGGTGCCGCCAGTAAAGGTCTTCGCGAAAGAACGTCGCGTTGTAAATCGCGACGACGCCGAAACCGGCAAGCGCGAGCGTGAGCGCAAACAGCACCCAGTTCATGCCGAGGAATTTCCGGAGAAGCGGAGTCATTGCGGGCTAGTTGTCACGCAAACTGCGGCACGGCCGCGAGCAGCTTTTTCGTATAATCGTGCTGCGGGTTCGCATAAATCGCCTCCGCGCTCGCCGACTCGACGATTTTTCCGCGATACATCACCAGCACTTCATCGCTGATGTGCTCCACCACCGCCAGATCGTGCGCGATGAACAAATAGGTCAGGCCGAGTTCCTCCTGGAGGTCCTGCAGCAGGTTCACGATCGCCGCCTGCACGCTCACGTCGAGCGCGCTGACCGGCTCGTCGCACACGATGAATTTCGGTTTCACCGCCAGCGCGCGCGCGATGCCGATGCGCTGCCGCTGGCCGCCGCTGAATTCGTGCGGATAGCGCCACATCATCTCCGGCTGCAAGCCGACCTGCCGCAGCAACTCCACAACGCGCGCTTCGCGATCCGCGCGGGACATTTCAGGAAAATGAATCTCCAGCGCCTCGGCGATGATCGAGAAAATCGTCATGCGCGGATTGAGCGATCCAAGCGGATCCTGAAAAATCATCTGCACTTCGCGGCGCATCGGGCGGAACGCTCCCTCGCTCATCGAGAGGATTTCCTTGCCATCGAAAAAAATCTCTCCGCTGGTCGCCGGAGTTAGTTTCAAGATGGTGCGCCCGACTGTCGTCTTCCCGCTCCCGCTTTCTCCGACCAGCCCCACCGTCGTCCCCGCCTCGACTGAAAAACTCACGTCATCGACCGCTTTCACGTCATCCACATGACGCCGAAACACTCCGCCGTGAACGGGAAAATACGTTTTGAGATTTTTGACTTCGAGCAGCGGCATGGAAAACGGCCCTCGCTATTGGAGATGAGCCTCCCAGTTGGGATGCGAAACGTGGAGTGCCTTCGAGGTGTTATTCCACTCCTTCGATTCGAGCACTGAGCTTTTCCCCCACTGGTCTGAATCCACCACCACGCGAAAGACTGCCTCTTTCACCCACCATGTGCCGGAGACCGCTACCCCAGTTTTGATCGTCTGCGACTCACCCGGCTTCAGTGCTTTGACATGCCATTTTTTCTCCAAATCCCAGCACGGCTCGCCATCCCACAACGGTCCTAGTCCTGCGGTTTTATCTACACGCACGATAAAGTCCGACGCTGCCGCCGAGCCGGCGCCGGCGTTCTCGATCGTGATCTCGCAGATCGGCCCCCAAAACTGCCATTGGTCATACGGACCCTCCACCAGCTTGAATCCCGTCACCACCAGATCAGGCAGCGCCCTCGTTGGATAAAAATGCCTGTTCTTTTCCGCAAGTTTTGCCTCATGCAGAGCGCGGGGATCAGCCCACGCCGGCGGGATGGCTTTCGCGGAAACGGCCAAAAGCGAGAGTTGAAGGACGAAAACGGCACCCGATTTCAAAAACGCACTCATGATGTTGGATTAGCACGTGACCGGCTTTACACCAACACGATTTCCCCTGCTTCCACGAAAGACGCGCCTGGATCAGCGCATCCAAAAAGCGATGACATTTTGCGAAAGTAGCCGACCTTGACGCCCTGATGAGCCGGAAAAGGAGTGTCTTGCGTTTTCGCAGAGCGGCGTGCTTTGCAGCGATCCTGCTTTGCCTCGAACAGGAGCGCGCAAACGCAGTTGGCAGCTTCACTATTGAACTCAACCCCGCGTCCGGTCTTTCCGCAAACGCCGATGCTCTGGCCGCGTTTGAGCGCGCAGCGCAGGAGTGGGAGGCGCGGATCTCCAGCCCGATCACTATCCAGATCACGGCCGACTTGCGGTCCACGAGCCTCGGGAACAACCCCTTCGCTCCGAACACAATCGGCCAGACAAGTTTTACCACTTACACCAACGATCTTTCCGACATCAACCTGCCATATGAAACGGTCCGCACGGCGCTGGTGCAGCACGCGGCCCGCCCGGGCGATGCGGTGCTGGCGTTTTTACCGACCTCGCTGCAAGTCACGGCCGAAGTGCCCGCCGGGGCCACCTTCATTAACACCAGCCTCGGCGTCGTGCGCGCGAATCAGCGGGCGCTCGGCCTGATTGCCAACGACGACACACGGGCGGACGGCGCGATTGTCTTCAACTCGGGGTTCGCGTTCGACTTTGATCGGTCCGATGGCGTTTCAGTCGGAAAGATCGATTTTCAGACAGCCGCTGCGCATGAGATCGGGCACGTGCTGGGCTTTCAGTCGGATGTGGACGATTTCGATGTCGGTGCCAGCGAGGACAACCTTACGACACTCGATCTTTACCGTTTCCCTGCGTCGCATTCGCCGACGAATCCGGTGGAGTTTCAGAACTTCGCGCGGGAACTGAGGCCGGGAGTGGAGAGTTTGCTGACGGATACTTCCGTGGGTCACGCGATGTCCACAGGCGTGAATCAAGGTGACGGGCGGCAGGCCAGCCATTGGAAGGACGATTTTATCCAGCAAAACGGCAACATCACGATCGGGCCGCTCATCGGAATCATGGATCCGACGCTCTCCGATGGAACCTTCGAGAGCGTGGTGGATTCTGATTTCCGGGCCATGGACCTCATAGGATACAATGTCGAATCTGTGCCGGAGCCTCGGAGCGCCACGTTGATCCTCCTCGCCGTGGGAATGCTCGCGCTCAGGTCACGCCAAGCTTCGCAGACTACGGCAGCGCCCGCAGGAACCCGGTGAGCGGGCTCGTCGCAGACGCTTCACCGAGCGGTTCGGCGACGCCCAATTCGTAGGCTTCGCGGCCGGCTTCGACCGCCTTTTTGAAAGCGATTGCCATCCGCGCCGGATCGCTCGCGATCGCAATCGCCGTATTTACCAGCACCGCGTCGGCGCCCATCTCCAGCGCTTCGGCCGCCTGGCTCGGCGCACCTAGGCCGGCATCCACGACCACGGGCACGGTGGCTTGCTCGATGATGATTTCGATTTGGGCGCGCGTCTCGATACCGCGATTGCTGCCGATCGGCGAGCCGAGCGGCATGACGGTCGCGACTCCCACATCCTGCAGGCGTTTTGCCAAGACCGGATCGGCGTTGATGTAGGGCAAAACCGTGAAGCCTTCGCGGACCAGGATCTCGGCCGCGCGAAACGTTTCCACCGGATCGGGCAGCAGATAGCGCGGGTCAGGATGGATCTCGAGCTTGATCCAAGTGGGCAAACCGGCGGCTGCGGCGAGGCGCGCGAGGCGCACTGCTTCCTCCGCATTCATGGCGCCGCTCGTGTTCGGCAGAAGCAGATATTTTTTGGGATCGATGAAATCGAGGATGTTGGCGAACGCGTCGCCTTTTCCCGATAGATCAGCACGGCGGAGTGCAACGGTAACGATCTCGGTGCCGCTGGCCGCGAGCGCGGCCGCCATCGTTTCATTCGACGAAAATTTGCCTGTGCCAAGCAGGAGCCGCGAGGCGAATTCACGATCGGCGATTCTGAGCAGCTTCGGGTCGGCGGACATTTGCGCGAGCGTATCAGACCACGCCCGGATTTCCACCCCGCGCCGCGTTTAGCTGCTGACACATTCGCGAGCGTTCGCTTATGGTCGCGGGATGCTTTTTCGCTGGTGCGCCTTGATCGTCGTCCTCGTGACGCCCCTCTCGCGCGGCGCCGCGCCCGAGCCAAAAAAGCTCACTGCCGCCGAGATGGCAAAGGCGGGGAAAATCGATGCGCTCACCGTGCCGACGCCGGGCGAGCTCATGGCGGCGCTGAACAAGATCGCGAAGCCAAACTGGCAGGAGCGTTATCGGCAGCCGATCCCGACAGCGTTCACCAGCCGGCCTCAGATCGCACTGAATCTCGGCGGATTGATCGCCGACGGCTACCTCGCGGTCGAAGCGACGGACAGCCAGCAGGTCAAAAATATTGGCAAAGACATCGTCAGTCTCGCGAAGACGTTGGGCGTCAGCGAGAACGTCCTGCGCCGCGGAAAAAGCATCACCGATTTCTCGGAAAACAACGACTGGAGCGCGTTAAAAGAGGAACTCGAGGCGACTCAAAACGAAGTAAAACTCGCGATGGAGGAGCAGCACGATGATGCGCTGGTGACGCTTGTGACGCTCGGCGGCTGGGTGCGCGGCACGGAGGTCGTCAGCGGCTGGATCGTCGATAATTACTCGCCGGCCGCGGCGAAGCTCTTGCGCCAGCCTGCGGTCGTCGGTTTTCTCCATGCCAAGATGGAAACGCTGCCCGAAAAAATGCGCGCCGAGGGAATCGTCAAAGGCGTGGAAAAGAAACTGGTCGAGATCGAACAACAGGTCTCGTTCCCGCGCGAACAGGCGCCGACGCGCGATGACGTCAAAAAGCTCAAGGCCGCGGCGAGCGAGATCATGACGGACCTTTCCAAAAAGTGAATCGCGCCATCTATCTCTGCCTCTTCGCGGCCGCGCTCTTGCAAGATTTGCACGCCGGCACTGACAACGAAACCGCGGCGCGCAAGGCCGTCCTCGATCTCGCGGGCGCTTTTTCAAACGACGGATTCAAGCTGCGCGACGGCAATTTCACAGGCGCGATCCAGCCGAAACAAAGCGTAATCGTGCAGGTCAATCTTTACGCCGGAAACGAGTATTGGTTTTCCGTCGGCGCAAATGACAAGGCGAAGAAACTCGGCCTCACGATTTACGACGAAACCGGAAAGCCGCAGACTTCGGAGCCTTATCAGGACGAGTCGAAAACGGCGGCGGGATTTTCGCCCGAGGCCAGCGGACCCTACTACGTGCGGATCGAGGAAACCGCGGGCGAGCCGGCCAATTTCTGCCTCATCTATTCCTATAAATAGCCATGCCGACCGAATCCCGCACCACGGAAAAAACCGACGGCCCGCGCGTAAAACAGTTCGCGATATTTCTCAAAAACAAGGTCGGCGCGCTTCTCGACGTGGTGAGAATGCTCAATGAGCACGCAGTCCACGTGCTCGCCCTTAGCGTGCAGGATTCCGCAGATGCGGCGATCGTGCGCCTCGTCGTCAGCGATCCCGAGCGCGTGCAGGAGCTGTTCGCGATGCAGGAAATCCCGTGCTCGACCTGCGAGCTTGTGGTGGTGGAGCTGAAGGAAGGCGCGAGCGAACTGACGAAACTGCTGACCGCGCTCCTGATGGCCGAAGTGAACATTCATGGCAGCTATCCCCTGCTCACCCGCCCACGCGGAAATGCCGCGCTCGCATTGCATGTCGAGGATGAGGAATGCGCGTGTGCCGTGTTGAGCAGCCACGGCTTTCGCACTCTGGGCCAGACCGATATTTCGCGCTGAAGCTGTGCTCCGTTAGAGCGAGGCGAGGAGGGTTTTGAAAAACTCGACGCCGCGCTCGAGTTCGGCGATGGCGATCCACTCGTCTGGAGTGTGAGCCTGTGCGATGGAACCGGGCCCCGCTGCGACCGCGGGAATGCCGGCCGCGGAGAAGATCGCCGCGTCGCAAAACCAGGGTGCGCCCACACACTGGGCCCCGGCTTTTTCCAGAAGCCCGATCATCGGATGGGACGTTTCGGTGCGCAGTGGCTGCGATTTTTTAGCGGAGATTTCGATGGCCGGAAGTGCCGCAGCGATCTCGGCTACGACTCGATCCGCGGACTGTGCGGGCACGGTGCGGATGTCCACCGTCGCCTCGCAAAAGTCCGGCACGATGTTCGTTTTTGTCCCGCCTGAAATTGTGCCGACGCTCATCGTCGGCGTTCCGAGAACCGGATCAGTGAAGTGCGCGAGTCCCGGTTGGAACTCTTCTCTCAACCAGCGCACCGCCTCGACGATTTTGTAAACAGCGTTGTCACCGCGTTCTGGAGTCGAGGCATGCGCCGCGGTTCCGCGCGCACGCAGCGTGAGCCAAATGGAACCTTTGTGGGTGTGGACCACGTCGCAATTCGTCGGCTCTCCAATGATCGCGAAATCCTTCGAGATCGCCGGCGGCTCGACGTCGAGTTGTTTTACAAAAGCTTTCGCTCCGTGCTGGCCTGCCTCCTCACCAGCCAGCCCGACAAACCAAATCTCGTGTGAAAGCGCCGGCAGTTTTTCGCGCATTTCCCAGAGCGCCCAGAGCATCGCGGCCATCGGGCCCTTGGTATCGCTCGAGCCCCTCCCCCATATTTTTCGCTCGCGCAGTTCACCGCAAAACGGCTCGATCGTCATCCCCGCAACGCTGACGGTATCGGTGTGCGGAGCGAAAATCAGCCGCGGCTTTCCCACTCGATCGCGGGGGAATTTTCCGAGGACGTTTGGACGTCCAGGCAAGACGAACTCCAGCTCGACCGACGCTCCGCATTTTTCCAGGAATTCGCCGACAAACCGCGCGCACGCCTCTTCGCCGACTTCGTCCGTGCCCGACTGGCCATCGGGATTGACGCTCGGGATTCGCACGAGCGCCTGGCAAAGCTCAGCCACAGACGACTGAGAGGTCACGGGTATATTTGCAACCTGGTCCCCGGAAACACTCGCGCTCACTGGCGCGCGTAGTCCAGGAACCACTCCACAAATTTCGGGATGCCCTCTTTGATCTTGGTGGTCGGGTTGTATCCGAGGAGCGCTTTCGCTTTCGAGATATCGGCGTAGGTCAGCGGCACGTCGCCGGGCTGTTCGGGCATCCGATTGATGACGGCCTTTTTTCCAACGGCGACTTCGATTTCGTGAATCAATTCCGTCAGCGTCGTCGTCTGGCTTTCGCCGAGGTTAAAGACATCACATCGTTCGCCTTCGTAAGTCAGGCACACCATCATGCCCTGCACGATATCGTCGATGTAAGTGTAGTCGCGCCGTGTGGAACCGTCGCCATATTGGTCGATCGTTTTTCCCTCGTTGATGAACTTCGTGAACTTGTGGATCGCGAGATCCGGCCGCTGACGAGGGCCGTAGACGGTGAAAAAGCGCAGGTTGATCGTCCGCATGTCGTAAAGGTGCGAATAGTTCGAGCAGAGCTGCTCGCCGGCCAGTTTCGTCGCGGCGTAGGGGGAGATTGTCGCGGTCAGCGCCATGTCTTCGCGGAACGGCGCGGTTTTTAAGACACCGTAAACTGAGGAGCTGGAAGCGCAGATGAAACGCTCGATGCCCGCCTGCCGCGCCGCTTCGAGCAGGTTGTAAGTGCCGATGATGTTCGTCTCAATATAAAGACGCGGCTCTTTGATCGAGGGCCGCACTCCGGCCCGCGCCGCGAGATTGACGATCGTGTCGAACGCGCCGTTTTTAACGATGTTTAACATGTGATCAGCATCGCGAATATCGGCCTCATGCAGCTCGACGGAACCGCGGACCGACTCGAGATTCGCGCGCTTGATCCGCGGATCGTAGAAATCGTTGAACTCATCGATGACCGCGACGGCATGGCCTGCGCGTAGCAAATGCTCGACGAAATGGGAGCCGATGAAACCGGCGCCACCGGTGACCAGAACTTTCATCCGCGCAGGCTAACGGACGGTTTGCGCGAGCCGAAAGCTATTTTCAATTTCGCCGCGTTCCTGCTTTCCTAAAAACCTATGGGACGTCAATGGCTCCACGCAAAACGCGAAGTCGCCGGTCTGAAAAAAGGCCAGGTCGTCGGGAAACTCGTGAAAGAAATCATGGTCGCCGCGAAACTCGGCGGACCTGATCCCCATGGAAACGCGCACCTTTTCTCCGTGGTGGAAAAGGCGCGGAAAGCGAGCGTGACTCGCGAAGCGATTGAGCGCGCGATCAAAAAAGGCGCCGGAGTCGGCGGCGAGAAGCTCACGATGGATCACATCGTTTTCGAGGGCTACGCGCCACACAAAGTGCCGGTGATCGTCGAGGTGCTCACGGACAACAACAACCGCACCGCGCCGGAACTGCGCCTCCTTTTCAAACGCGGCCAGCTCGGCGCGCCGGGCTCCAACAAGTTCCTCTTCGATCACGTCGGGCTCGTCGAGGCGCATCACCCCGATGCGGCGGTGGACATCGAAGCCGCGGCGATCGAGGCTGGCGCGCAAAACGTCGAGCCGCTCGCACATGCGACGAACGACGATATTCCGGCGGACGCGACGGGCGCGCGTTTTATTACCGAGCGCACGGACCTGCATGCGGTCTCGCAATGGCTCTCGCAAAACGGCTGGACGGTGGTGACGAGCGAGCTGGGTTATTTGCCCAAGAACTTTCCGGAGTTAAGCGAATCAGACCACGCGGAAGCTGCCGAATTTCTGCAAATGCTCGAAGATCACGACGACGTGCATCGCGTCTGGGCCGCGCTGAAATAGGCGGCCTCAGGACGGGCGGGGTCAGCGCACTTCTTTCGCGCTCGTGAAGTGGCCTTCCTTTGACTGCACCGTGTCGTTTTTCAGCACGATCACCACGCGATCTTTGTCGTTGGAATAGACATAAGTTGTCTTCGTTCCGCCGACGATCGGGATCGGTTCGGTTTTGGAATCAGTCGGCGCGCCGAGAATCGTTTTCACCTCAGCGGCACTCATGCCGTCGTGAATCTTGTCGAGATTATCCTGCGTCAGCGTGACCGGCGACCCACCGCCGCAGCCGCTCAAGGCGAGCGTGAACGTCAAAACAAATAACATTAAAAACCAATGGAATTTCATCGCACATAAAACTCTTCTCACGGGCCGTCTGGACGTGTCTTCGGTCAGGCGGCCGGCGCTTCTTTGAAAATTCCGCCGCATCCGGGATTGTCGACCGCGATCTTTCGCGAACTACAAAAGTGTTTTCGCGTGCGCCAGCGCCGCGTCGAGCTGCGATGGATCTTTGCCGCCGCCGCGCGCGTTGTCGGGCTTGCCGCCGCCTTTGCCGCCGACGAGCGGCGCGATCTGCTGGATGATTTTTCCGGCCTGCGCTTTCGCGGTGAAATCGGGCGAAACGCTCGCGACAAGCGCAACTGCGCCATTCGCCGCTACGCCCAAAACGATCACGCCTTTAAAGCCGTGCGACTTCAATGCGTCGGCGATGGTTTGCAAATCATCGCCGCTTGCGCCGTCCACTTTTTCGATGATTGCGGGCGTGCCGTTGATCGTCTCCGCGCTCGCGAGCAAAGTTTTCGCGCGACCCGCCGCCTCGCGCTGCTGTGCGGACTTGAGCGATTTCTCCAATTCCTTTTGCTGCGCCAAAAGTGCTTCGAGTTTCTTTTCGATTTCGCCAATCGGTGCGTTGAGTTTCGTCGCGAAGTTTTTCAAACGCTCGGTGTCCGTCGTCGCGAAATCGTAGGCGTTTAACCCCGCGACGGCTTCGATGCGCCGGACGCCGGCGGCGATCGCCGCTTCGCTCACGATGCGGAAGAGGCCGATCTCGCCCGTCGCGCGCGTGTGCGTCCCGCCGCAGAGTTCCTTCGAATAATCGCCAACCTCCACGAGCCGGACCGTCTCGCCGTATTTGTCGCCGAAGAACTGCATCACGTCCGCGCGCCCGCGCACGTCGGCGTAGGCGACTTCGTTCCAGGTCACGCCCGCGTTTTCCACGATGCGCTCGTTCACCAGTCGCTCGACATCGCGCACCTGCGCGGGCGTGAGTGCGGCGCTGTTGAAATCGAACGTCAGCTTGTCCGGCCCGACGAACGACCCCTTCTGCGTCGCCTCGCGCGAGACGATTTCGTGCAGCGCCCAGTGCAGCAAATGCGTCACCGTGTGATGCCGCTGGATCGCCGCGCGCCGCGCAGCGTCAAACTCCACCGTCACGTGCTCGCCGGGGCTCGGCGCGTCATCGCTCTCGATGAAATGCAGCCACGTCGCGCCGCTCTTCTGCGTGTTCACGACGCGCCAAAGTTTTCCCGAGCCGGTCAACTCGCCCGTGTCGCCGACCTGCCCGCCCATCTCGGCGTAGCAAACGGAGTTGTTGAGCACGACCGCGGTTTTGTCCTTGAGCGCGACGACTTCCTGCACGTCCGCGCCGGTGTGATTGTGATCGTAGCCAAGAAAATGCGTCGGCTCCTTAGTCTCAATCTGCGAAAGCTCGATGACCTGCTTTTTCTGCGCGGCGCGAGCGCGGGCGCGCTGCTCCTCCATCAGCTTTTCAAAACCAACCGTGTCCACAGTGAGGCCGCGTTCGCGAGCCATTAACTCGGTAAGATCGAGTGGGAAGCCGTAGGTATCGTAGAGTTCAAAGGCGTGTTTGCCTGAAACCTCGGGGCTTCCCAAAAGAAGCGTGCGCCATTCGCCAGCAAGAAATTGTTCGAAGGTGAAATCAATGAAATGGTCGCCTTTTTGAAATGCAACGCTCGTCGTTTCCAACGGGCGTTTTTCTCCTTCTGAATCGGAGATCAACCCAAAGTCTGCACCACCACCGAAGATTATGCCTCGCTTGGATGCCAGTCGTTGCACCGCGCCGAAGTAGGCTTTGTTGTCGAAGATTGAAAGGCCCCGATCCAGCGTCTTGTTAAACGCCTCCTCCTCGCGGCGCAGCGTTTCCTCGACGTGCTTTTGCTTCGCCCGGATTTCGGGGAAGACATCGCCCATCGTGCGGGCGAGGACGGCGACGAGTTTGTAGAAGAAGGGCTCGTGGAAGCCGAGCGTGCGGCCGTAGCGGACGGCCCGGCGCAGGATGCGGCGGAGGACGTAATTGCGATCGGTATTGCCGGGCTGGATGCCGTCGGCGATGGCGAAGCTGAGCGTGCGGATGTGATCGGCGATAACGCGAAAGGCAAGGTCAGCGTTTTGTCGTTGCTTATACGATGCGGAGATTTTTTTAAAACTCGCAGCCGCAATCTCATCAATTTGCTCCTGAGTCACTCCAAACTTTCTGGCAACATCCGTCAGGGTTTTTGGAGAACCGCCGTCAATTCCGAGATGTGAAAAAACAATCTTTTTTTCTCGTTCATCCAAAACCCCGATTTCGCCTGCAATCACTTCTCTGGGCAAAAGAGATAAATGTTCGAAACGCGATAACTCGTCATTTGACGGCAACGTGCTCGCGTATTTTTTGCCGCTGAGTTTTTCGATTTCCTCGAAGATCGGGCGGAAAACGTCGGTCTCGTAATTCGAGATCGTGGTGCCGAAATCGGTGAAGTTTTTCGTGCACTGCATGATGCTCGTCACGCGCTCGAAACCCATGCCGGTGTCCACGTGCTGCGCGGGGAGCGGCGTGAAGGTGCCGTCGGGATTCGCGTTGAATTGGATGAAGACGAGATTCCAAATTTCGATGCACTCGGAGCTGCCTTTGTTCACGAGCGCTCCGCCGGTGTCGCCGTTTTGTGTGAGGTCCACGTGCAACTCGCTGCACGGGCCGCACGGGCCGGTGTCGCCCATCATCCAGAAGTTGTCCTTTTTGGTGCCGTTGACGATGTGGACGGCGGGATCGAGGCCGGCGGCGCGGAATTTTTCCGCCCAGAGATCGTGCGCTTCCTGGTCAAAGTCGCTCGGGTCGCCGAGTGCTTTGTCCGGGCTGTAAACCGTGGCGTAGAGCCGGTTCGCGGGAAATTTCCACCGCCCGACAACCAGCTCCCACGCCCATTCGATCGCTTCGCGTTTGAAGTAATCGCCGAAGCTCCAGTTCCCGAGCATCTCGAAAAACGTGTGGTGATACGTGTCGAGCCCGACGTCATCGAGGTCGTTGTGCTTGCCGCCGGCGCGGATGCATTTTTGCGTGTCGGCGGCGCGGCCGGGTGAATACGGGCATCGCGTTTCGCCGAGAAAAATCGGCACGAATTGGTTCATGCCGGCGTTGGTGAAAAGTAAATTCGGCGAGTCGGGCATGAGCGAACTCGACGGCACGATCGTGTGCCGTTTCTCGCGAAAAAAATCGAGGAAGGACTGGCGAATTTCGGCGGAGGTCATGGGCGGAAAGGGCTGGCAACTTAGTGCGCGGCGCATCGGGCGTAAAGCGCGCACGCTTTCACTGCGCGAGCGCAGTCGCGATCAATTTCAAGTCGGCGACGAAGTGCGCGTATTCTCGGGCACGCGTCTCCTCATCCGGCGCCCGCAACAACGACGACGGATGCACGGTGATGAGCGACTTTTGTGAGAACTCGGTCTGCAAAAACTCACCGCGATCCTTGGTCACACGGATCTGCGGACCGAATATCGTTCCCGCGGCAGTCGCTCCGAGACAGACGAGGATTTCCGGCTGCACGATGTGCAACTCGGCCTCGAGCCACGGCCGGCACGCCGCAATCTCCCGCGAGTTTGGCTTCTTGTGCAGGCGCCGTTTCCCGCGCGGTTCCCATTTGAAATGCTTCACCGCGTTTGTGACGTAAACCGCATCACGATCGACGCCCGCTTCCGCCAGCGCGCGGTCGAGCAGTTTCCCCGCGGGCCCAACAAACGGCCGGCCCGCGAGATCTTCCTGATCGCCCGGCTGCTCGCCGATCATGAGCACGCGGGCTTTGCGCGGACCTTCGCCGAACACCGTTTGCGTCGCTGTTTTCCAAAGCGGGCACGCGCGACAACCCTTCGCGGCCTTGCGCAGTTTTTCGAGGCTCGTTGTTTTCGGCACCGGCGCGGCCTCGAATTTCGCTTCGTCGGTCATTTGCGTTTTGCTTTTGCGGATCATCGTCTCGACGCGACGCGGTGCCTCATTGAGCAGCGCAGGGATCAACGCGGCCTCCGGTAAATTCTTCCAGTATTTCTTCGGCATCTCCGCCTGCATCGCGTGCACCTTCACGCGGGCGGGGTTAAAAATATTCGCGTAATAGGTGCGCCAGAGCGTTTCCATTTCGTCGCCCTCCGGCGCGGCACTTCGAGTCAAGCCGGCGGTGAATGCGAGCTGTTTGCCATCCCAATGCGCGCAGCGATCCGGCGTCAGAATCGCCCAGCGCATGTTCGCGAAACGATCGACGAAGAACTTCGCGTTCGCCTCGACGATGTAATGCGCCGGCTCGAACCACGCGATGAACCAGGGGCCATCCTCGCCGCGCACTTCGCGAAAGCGCACAAAGGCGCGCATTTTGTGAATGTCGTGCCGGACCGCTTTTGCCATTGCCGCCAAAGTCCGCACGTCTTCGTCGACGGCGATTTCGAGGAGCTTCCGTTCGCCGTGCGTGAGCCGCCAGAGCACTCGATAAAGCAATGCCCAGCGGCGCTCGTCGCGATGCAGGGCAACGGTTTGCGCAAGGGGGACGAAGGATTTCGGAACGCGAAAAGACGCTTCCAGTTTTGGATCGGGCGCCTCGCTTTCCTCGAAAAGATCGAGTGCCGGTTGCTCGGCCGCCAGTTCCTGCCAATGCACCTCATCTGGGGAAAACCCTTGCTGGAGTCCGCTCCGCGCGTGGCGTTGCCAGCCGGCAAACGTCGGCGCAACCGTCATTTGTTTCACAGTTCGCCGGTAAGAACGGACGGCTCGGGCCCGAAGAGCTCGAGCTGTCTCACCGGAGCCAGCATCCGCGCGGCAACGGCATCGGAATCGAGCCGCAGCAGATGAGGAGTGTGATCGACAGTTACGATGAATGGCGTCACTTTTTTCATCGGCACGCGAAGGCGCGCGAGATCGGCCAGCCGGATTTTACGCCACCGGCGCGAGCGCAAAAGGCGATCCACATTCCGCACACCGAGCCCCGGCACGCGCAGCAACAACGAGCGTTGCGCTTTGTTCACGTCGATCGGAAACACCGCACGATTGCGCAATGCCCACGCAAGTTTTGGATCAATTTTCAGATCGAGATTAGGCGCTTCCACCGTGGTTATTTCCTCCACTTTGAATCCATAAAATCGCACCAGCCAATCGGCCTGATACAGCCGATGCTCGCGCACCAGCGGCGGCGCGATGAGCGGCAGCGCGCTCGACGAGTCGGGGATCGGACTGAAGGCCGAGTAGTAAACGCGACGCAAGCGGTGCGTTTGATAGAGCGTGGAAGCTTCTCCTAAAATTGCCGCGTCATCTGCAGGCGTTGCGCCAATAATCATCTGCGTGCTCTGTCCGGCCGGCGCAAATGCCGGGGCTTTCGCATTTTCCTTTCGCGCACTTTTTGCCTCGTCGATGCGCGTCTTGATCCCCGCCATCGCACCGTGGATGTTTGCGAAATTCTTTTCCGGCGCGAGCTGCTGCAAATCTTCACGACGCGGCAACTCGATGTTGATGCTGATCCGATCCGCATATTTCCCCGCCTCCGCGATCAAGGCGGGATCAGCCTCGGGGATCGTTTTGAGATGGAGGTAGCCTTTGAACTGGTGCTCGGTGCGGAGCGCGCGAGCGACGCGGACGACCTGCTCCATCGTGTAGTCCGGATTGCGGATGATGCCGCTGCTCAGGAAGAGGCCTTCGATGTAATTGCGCCGGTAGAAATCGAGTGTGAGCTGCACGACTTCCTCGACGGTGAAACGCGCGCGCTGGACGCTGCTCGACGCCCGATTGATGCAATAGAGGCAGTCGTAAATGCAGAAATTTGTGAGCAGGATTTTTAACAGGGAAACGCATCGTCCATCGGGCGTGTAGGAATGGCAGATTCCGCTGCCCGTGATCGAGCCAAGGCTGGCGGAATTGCGCGAGTTGCGCGGAGTGGAACCGCTGCTCGCGCACGATGCATCGTATTTTGCCGCGTCGGCGAGGATGGCGAGTTTCGCGTCGAGATCCACAGCGCGCGAAATATCGCGGGGCGTGACCCGCGAAGCAAGTGACAGTGCGGTTTCGCGCTATTTTTTATCGGCGTCGAGAGCAGCCTTCACGGCGACCTCGATCTCTTCGTAAAGCGCGCGGTCATTTTTCAAAACATCCTTCGCGGCATCCCGGCCCTGCGCGAGCTGAGCGCCTTTGTAGCTGAGCCAGGAGCCGCGTTTCTCGACGATGTTTTTTTCAAGCGCCAGATCGAGCAGCGAGCCGGTCACGGAGATGCCTTCGTTATACATGATGTCAAACTCGGCTTCGCGAAACGGGGGCGCGACTTTGTTCTTCACGATTTTAATTTTCGTGCGGTTTCCAACCACGACTCCGTCCGGCTGTTTGATCGCACCGATGCGGCGAATATCCATGCGCACGCTCGCGTAAAATTTCAGCGCCTTGCCACCCGGTGTCGTCTCGGGATTGCCAAACATCACACCGATTTTTTCCCGGATCTGGTTGGTGAAGATGCACGTCGTCCGCGCTTTGGAAATCAGCGAAGTGAGCTTGCGCAAAGCCGCGCTCATCAAACGCGCCTGTGCGCCGACGGTGACATCGCCGATCTCGCCTTCGAGTTCCGCTTTCGTGACCAATGCCGCCACGGAATCGAGCACAATCACGTCGAGCGCGTTTGAGCGAACAAGTGTTTCACAAATGCGCAGGGCTTCCTCGCCAGAGCTCGGCTGCGACACGAGCAGCTCATCGAGATTCACGCCGAGTTTGCGCGCGTATTGCGGATCCAACGCGTGCTCGACATCGATAAATGCCGCCAGCCCGCCGCGCTTTTGCGCCTGCGCGATCACGGTCAAAGTCAGCGTCGTTTTTCCCGAGCTTTCCGGGCCGAAAACTTCCACCACGCGGCCGCGCGGCACGCCGCCGACCCCGAGCGCGCGGTCGATCAGAATATTGCCGGTCGGGATGACATCGATGTCCACCACCTGCGCGTCGCCGAGCTTCATGATCGCGCCTTCGCCGTAGTCTTTCGCGATCTGCTGGATGGCGAGGTCCAAATTTTTCCGATTCGCGGCGACGAGTTTGTCTTCCTGCGGTTTCTCTTCGAGTTTTACGGCCATATTTTGCTCCCAGTGAGGTGGAAGGCAGAAGCTATCAGAGCCGTCGTGCGCTGCGCAAAAAAAATAACCCGCGGGCTGTGAAGCCCGCGGGTTATTTGAACGAACCGTTCAGTTTTACTCGACGCTGATCTTGCGCGGTTTCACGCGCTCTGTTTTCGGAAGAGTCAGGGTGAGAATCCCCTGTTCCATTTTCGCCGTAATGTTCGACGCATCGATCTCCGGATCCAGCTCGAACACGCGCTTGTAATCCCAAGCGCGCGATTCGCGATAAACGACTTCACCGGCAAGTGCTTCGTCGGTGCGATGGCCGAGGATCGTCAGTTCGTTGTTATCCACGGTGACCTCGAGCCCTTCTTTGTTCACGCCGGGCATTTCGGCTTCGAGGACGTAACCCTCGGTGCGTTCATGGATGTTCGCGAGAGGGCTCAGGTAATTCACCGGCCGGGTGCCATTTGCCGGCGTGCGGTTTTCGGCTTTCGTCATTGTGTTCATTTGAAATCTCCTGTGTGTGGTTGGGCGGGCTATTTTTTCCCCCGCCCGCTGTTCTAGTTTAGGATACGTTTACTTCGATTTGTTTTGGTTTCGCTTCCTCCGCTTTCGGCAGAGTCACGGTAAGAATTCCGTCTTTGTAGCCGGCCTTCACCGCGCCCGAATTCACCGCTGTCGGCAGGGACACACTGCGATGGAATTTCCCGAAAAACCGCTCGGTGCGGAATGATTCGCCTTCCTTCTGCTCGGTTTCGCGTTTGCGTTCGCCGGAGATGGTCAGCATTCCGTCATGGAGCGAAATATCGATTTCTTCCTTTTTGAAACCCGGCAGTTCGCATTTTACAAAGACGTTGTCCTTGTCCTGATGCACATCGAGCGCGGGCGTCCATCCGCTGAAGAGACCGGCGTCACGTTGAGAACCGGGAAACGAGAAATCGAAAAGACGATTAAGATCGTCCCGCACCGATGAAAGGCGATCAAACGGGGTCCAGGTTGAAAGTTCAGGTGATTGATAACGAATTAAGCTCATATTTTTACCCTCCTCTAGTGGTGAATGTTGTTTAACAACCACATCTTAAGCTTGCGTCATGCCCACCCCGTCTCCAAAACAATAAATCTGCACAAGGTTCTATAAACAAGCCGCTTAGAACAACATAACAAAAAACCAGTTTCGCGGCGCGCAGCGCCACCATGTCGCACTTGGAACTCTTAACTCAGGACGTCAAATAGGCACCTTTGTCGCACCACCGCGAGGCATGTTACTGGCTGACAGGAGTCTTCGGGTAGCTTCCGAGAATCTTCAGGAACGTGCAGTGCTTTTCCAATTGCCCGAGCGCCTCGACAAGCACGTCGTCGTTCGCGTGGCCCTCGACATCCACGAAGAAAAAATATTCCCACGCTTTCCGCTTTGAAGGCCGGCTCTCGATCTTGCTCATGTTGATTTTGAGACGCTCAAACGGCTCTAGCGCGGCCAGCAGCGCCCCTGGTTTGTCCTGCACGCAAAACATCAATGACGTCTTGTCGGCCCCTGTCTGGGGGCACGTATTATGACCGATCACAAGGAAGCGCGTGGTGTTGTCCGCGCTGTCCTGCACGGATGCTTCGAGGACCTTCAAGCCGTAAATCTCAGCCGCCATTTCGCCCGCGATGGCGGCGGCATCTGGTTCCTGGGCGGCAAGGTCGGCTGCGTGGGTGGTGCTTGCCACTTCAATCAGATCGGCTTGAGGAAAATTATGGCGCAGCCATTGGCGGCACTGCCCAAAAACCTGCGGATGCGAATAGATTTTCCGGATCTCCGCCCGTGAAATTTTCGCGAGCAGATTGTTTTGAATTTTCAGCAAAAACTGCGCGCAGATTTTCAGCTCGGAATCCATGAAGACATCGAGCGTGTAATTCACCGCGCCTTCGGTCGAATTCTCGATCGGCACCACGCCGTAATCGGCTTTGCCACGTGAGACGACATTAAACACTTCGGCGATGCTCGACTGCGCTGCGTATTCCACACTGGCTCCAAATTTCTGTCGGGCTGCCTGGTGTGACCAGGTTGCCTCCGGTCCCAAATAGGCGATGACGAGATGCTTCTCGAGCGCGAGCGAGGCCGACATGATTTCGCGATAAATTGCGCGGATCGCCGTCTCGGGAAGCCGGCCCTGGCTCTTCGCAACGAGTGAACGCAGCAGCGCTTCCTCGCGTTCCGGTGCGTAAATCGCGAGCCCGTCGCGCTTCTTTAATTGTCCGACTTCATGAACCAGATCGGCCCGCTCGTTGAGCAGCGCGATCAGCTTCGCATCGAGCTCGTCGATGCGTTTGCGCATTTCGGCGAGCGTCATTCGATTACAGTTTCCGAATGTTGGCTGGGAAACGCATCGGACGCATGAGCAGTCTCCTGCGCTGGCTCGGCAGGCGGTTCGTCCCCGGCGATCGCCACTTCCACCAGCGGCAATTGCTCCGGTGATTTTTTCGTCTCGGGCGACGGAGCAGTCGGCAAGTTCACGCGCCGGAGCTCCGTTGCGTTCGGGAGTTCATCAAGGTTTTTCAAACCAAAATGCTCGAGAAAAAATTGGGTTGTTTCGTAAAGCAGGGGCCGGCCGGGAACCTCTGCGCGGCCAGCGATGCGGATGAGCTGTTTTTCCAAAAGCATGGTGACCATGCCATCAACGGCAACTCCCCGCACCGCCTCGATATCCGCACGAGTGATCGGCTGACGGTATGAAATGATCGCGAGCGTCTCGAGCGCCGGTCCGCTGAGCCGGGCTGGTTTTGCCTCCGGGTAGAGCTGTCGAACCCATCTCGCGAACGCGGGGTCGGTTGCGAAATGCCAGCCATTCACTTCTTCAACGAGCTGAAAGCCTCGCGTTGCTTCTATGCCCTCTATTTTCGACTGCTCGAGGACTGCCGCCACTTCAGATTCTTTGGTTTTCGCAAACGCGGCTGCATCAAGGTCGTCGGAGTCCTCCGCTGCACCGCGCAGCGCCGCCACGATTTCCTGTGGCATCAGCGGTTTTTGCGAAGCGAAGACCAGCGCCTCGACGATTTGCTTCAACGACATTTGCGGATTTTCGACTTTCGTCTGCGACGCGCAATGATGAAGTGCATCATCAAAGGCCCGCCTTGTGCCGGCGCTCGTTCAAGGTTTCGAGATTGTGCCGCACGAGGGCGCCCATCGTTTCGCATCGATTCAGCCGCTCGTCCTTATAGTGAATCGCCAGGTCTGCGCGGAGATGCGCCACCTTTTCCGGAAATGAAAGCTGCTCAACAGCCATGACATCGAG
Organism: Chthoniobacter sp.; assembly: GCA_034667645.1. Classification (GTDB taxonomy): domain Bacteria; phylum Verrucomicrobiota; class Verrucomicrobiia; order Chthoniobacterales; family Chthoniobacteraceae; genus JAJPJG01. The sequence goes on along the minus strand of JAXDQV010000383.1, from coordinate 1,789 downwards.
AAGTGTCCGCAAGCGACCGGCGCCGAGATGCATGCGACGTAAAATCAACGACTGCTCCTCACGCTGATACTGCCGCGCGGTGGTGGCGTTCAAGTGGCGCAAGCAATACGCGACAAGCTCACGATTCTCTTTGAAAAACTGCGGCAGGTAGAAGTTCTTCCGTTCGTTGTAGCTCTGCTGGTCAAAGTCGGTGGGACGAATGCGGATCTGCACCTCCTCGACATCGGGAGTCATATCCATCGCGAAATTGCACGATCGCATGTCGCCCAGCAGCCGCACAAAGCAGCGCTCGTTAAATTTCACCAGCTCCTTGGCAAGCCGCACGATCTTTACCTGCGGATTATGCAGCCAGTCCTTGATGAAAACATCCCCGGGAATGCCCGCCACGTGTTCCTCGATCAACGTCTCTTCGCACGTCAAAAAATGCATGCGATTGGGTGAGAGCAGGTGCTCCAGCTCCAGCCCGTAGATTCGCGAGGCGTCCGCCTTTTTTACGTAATAATAATCCTGATTGTCGTTGAGAGAATTCACGATCCGAATGCGAAACGGTTCGGAGTTCCCGAAGCTGCAGAAGTCGATCCGATCGACGTAGAGATGCTCCATCACCGAGCGCTCTCCGCCGCATTTCAGAAGCGCGTAGATTTCTTTCAGCCCATCGTGGATGCGCTGCATTTCAAACGAGTAGTAAAGGACCGTGTGCCAGAGCGTGTCCTTCTCGTCCTTGTCCACGAGGGGCATGCTTTCACGAAAATGACGCAATTCCGCGTAGGTGATCGGCAGCTTTACCTCGCGACCGTAGCGCGCAAGGTATTCACGCAGCTCCGCACCGATCGGATAGATTGGTTTTCTGCGTGTGGTCAGCATTCCGCCGCCGTTACCGGCGCGCAAAAAGGATAACACCGAACCGACGAAAGCAAGAGTGCGTGCGCGATCCGCACGTTATGAGCCGTAGCCCGCAGCGCTACCCGGAGGCAGCCACTGTCCCAACTTCGACGGCGCCGATGTCTTCCGTGCCAAGGGAACGCGAGAAACCGGTGCCGCGTTGATCCGTCGCCAGACTCAATGGGTTACTGCCATGGTCGATCGCCTGGCTGCCCGTTTTCAGCAACATCGTTTCCGTCGTGCCCCCGTTGTTCGTTAGAACGTCGAGCAAGGGATCAATTCCGGTAAGTGTAGTGCTGATGTCCGTCGGGGCGTCGGAATCGGTGCCTACGAGCGTCGCGGAACCGACGGACTGAATCAGATCATGATCCACGGTGAAAGTTCCACTCAGGTCCGAGTTGGTGGGCGCATGATTGGCGGCGATGATCGTGCTGATGAGCGTGATGGAATCGTTGGACGCACCCCCGATGGACATTATCCCTCCGCCTTGGATCGTTGCCGTGTTTTCGGCAATGGTCGAGTTGTTGATCGTAACGTCCCCTGAGCCGGCGGTTCCGATGAAGATCCCCGCTCCGGTGGCAGCCTTGTTGAATGCGATTGTGACCTGAGTCAGGGCCATCGTGGCACTGTCCGAGTGAATGCCACCGCCTGCGGTCGAGCCTCCGTCGCCCGCACCTCCGTCAGCTCCGGCATATTTGATGCCGCCTTCGGTGAACGTGCCATCCCCGGCACTTCCACCACTCCCCCCGCCGCCCGCGGTCACGGTATTTCCAGAGATGGTTGAATTCCCTAGCGTGAAGGATGCGTCTGTGATGTCTCCTCCGTTACTCACACCACCGCCGAAAGCGGACCCGCCCAGCCCACCGGTCCCGCCGTCGCCACCAGCGCCTGCGTGATAATGGGTGGT
>JAXDQV010000382.1:0-5597 GCA_034667645.1 Chthoniobacter sp. | reverse complement strand
CAAGACGAGGTATCAGGTCGCATTCTGGACTATCGTTGCCCTTTACGAGGCCGCCTCGTTCGATTTTCTGGCGGAGTGGCATTACGCACAGGCAGCGATCCGGCTCTTGCGACCATAAGGTCAGCGCCCGTGGGCAGGCGGTGACAGCATTGATTCGCCTCACGGCGCCGTCTCGCTGACGAGCACACAGCGGAAGCCGTAGATGACATCGCGCTCGCTGCGGTCCACGACATTGCGGTAGCTGGTGAGCAGCTCGCCGCGGGCGCTGTTGGCCCAGGAGCCGCCGCGCAGCACGCCCCAGTCGCGCGTGCCGCCCTTGTAGCCCTCCTCGCACCATTCCCAGACGTTGCCGCCGAGGTCGCAGAGGCCGAGTTCATTGGGCGGGAAGCTGCCGGCCGGCGCGGTCTGGGCGAAGCCGTCGTTGTAGCCCTCGATGAATTTCCCGCGCGGGCGTTTGGCCGCCACGTCTGCATAGTTCCCCGCGCCGGCCGGCGGCGGCCACGGTTTTCCCCACGGGAAAAGGTCGCGGACCTTGCCATCGCGCTCCTCGGCCGTGCCGCCGACCTCATCGCGCAACCCGGCGGCGGCGCTCCACTCGAGATCAGTGGGCAGGCGGTAGCGCTGGCCTTCCTCGAGCAGGTTCTCCGACCGCTCTTTCTCCGTCAGCCATTTGCAAAACGCCTCCGCGTCATACCAGTTCACCTTCACCGCCGGGTCGGTCTCGCTTTGCGCGAAGCCGGTCTTTTGCACCCGGGCGCCGGTCGCCTCGCAAAAGGCGGCGTAGTCCCGGACCCGCGTTTCCCAGATGCAAAAGCGCACCGGCCCGACCGGCACGAACTGCATGCCGAGGCTGTTTTCCCAGCGCTGGCCCGGCTCCGGGCTGAGCTTTTTTTCCAGCCGAGCGGCGAGGAACGCCTGCTGGCGCGGGAGCACGGAACCGCGCACCGTGGCCGACTGGTAACCGGGCAGGCGCAGCTCAAATTCCACCGCGCCCGGCTTCACATCCTCGAGCAGGAGCGGCGTCTCCCCGATCTCCGCGCTACCGCTGAGCACGGTCGCGCCGCCGGGGGCGCTGGTGAGCTTCACGCTGCCGTAGTGGAAATCGAAGGCGGCGGTGGCTTCGTGATGGTTCTCGATCGTCACGACCCGCCGCTCGGTCGGCCAATCGCGATAAGCCGCCGCCACCTCGTGCTCGCCCGAGGGCAGCTCGATCTGCAGCGGAGCGACTCCGCGCGGCGTGCCATCGACGGCGATCTCTGCGCCGGCGGGATCGCTGGAAACGGCCAGCGCGCCGTTCGCAAACTCAAACGTGCGCGTCGCCGTCTGCCCGCGCTCGACCTGCACCGCGTCGTGCAGCTTCCAGTCGCCGCGCCGCACTTCGATCTCATACTCGCCGGTCGGAATGCCGGTCAAAGTCGCGGGCGTCCGGCCGCTGCGGACGCTTTTGCCGTCAAGGCGCAACTCGAACTCCGCGCCGGCCGGATCGCTGCTGAGCGCCACCGCACCGGAGCTGCGCACGAGCGAAATCGTGCCGAGATCGAGACGGGCATCGCGTTTGATCTCGACGGTTTTTTCGACCGGCTCGAAGTCCGCCAGCATCACGCGGATGGAGACTTTCCCGGGATCGAGATTGTCGAGGACGGCCGGGCTGTGCGCGACGCGATCGCCCACCACAATCATCGCTCCGGGCGGCTGCGTGGAGAGTGCGAGAGCGCCGTGCGCGTGTTGCGCGTTTTGGAACGAGCCGCCGAAGAAGTGCCACAGCGTCAGCGCTGCTGCGATCACGGCGACCGCGAAGACGGCCCACGCGCCGGGGCCGATGCGCCGTCGGCGCGGGATCGGTTCGCCGCGCTGGACCCGGTGCAAATCGGCGAGCATTTCCGTGGCACTCGCGTAGCGCGCCTCCACATCATTGGCGCACGCGCGCAGCAGCACATCGTTCAAGTGCCCGAGCAGTCCTTTGTCGTCGCGCTCGGCGAGGTCGGTGTTGACTGACGGGAAATCGAGCCGGTCTTTGCCGGTGCTGATTTCGTAAAGGACTTTGCCGAGGCTGAAGAGATCGCTGGGCGCGCTCCCAGGACCTTCCGGCGCGACGTAACCCTCGGTGCCGACGAACGAGTGCTGGCCCGTCGCGGCGACCAGCCCGATGTCCGCGAGCTTCGGCGCGCCACGCACGAAAATGATGTTCGCGGGCTTGATGTCGCGATGCGTCAAACCTTGCGCGTGCAGGGATTCCAGCGCCTGCGTGAGGAGCACGCCGATCTCGATGCACTCGGCGGCCGGCAAGCGTCGCCGCGACTGCAGCTCGGTCTTGAGCGTGCGCGGCACGTATTTGTCCGGATCGATCCGCTGGGCTGTTTCGCAGTCATCAGCAAGCTCCATGATGTAGTAGAAAAAATCCGCGCCGCGCCCGACGTGGAGCACATCCACGAAGCCGCGATGCGCGCGCGAGAACGGTTCGAACGCCGACATGCCCTTGAACTCGCGGTTGAACGCGCGCTCGTCTTCAAACGTGCTGCGATGCACCACCTTTACCGCACGCAAAGCTCCCGTGAGACTGCGCGCCAGCCAGATCTCGCCATAGGCCCCGCGCCCGATGATGCGGAGCATCTCGTGATCCGGGATGTGCGGCGGCGAAACGCGAACGTCCATGAGTCAACGTATGTTCAACCGATCGGCATCGGCGCGAAAAACATCGGCAGCCGTGGCATCGAGGATAGCGAAAAAACGAGACGTGATTTGGCTCCCATGCGTCGCCCCACCATGTTGGTTCCGTCGAAGAATTAGAAGGATCGACTCAGCGAGTCCGTTGTTCGGGTAAGGAAACGCCAGAGGGCAATCCGTTCTGTGCGGTGACGCTTATTCGTCGTCGGCGCGGTCTTGCCAAAGATGGATGCCGTCGCATGATCCGCGAATGAACACGACGCTCACGCCGGAGAATGTCACGCTGCCCAAGGAGCGGACTTATTTCACGATCCTCGCAATCGTTTCCTGCGTCGTCTGGCTGGTCTGTGTGGTGACGATTTTTCCGCTGATCGGCCTGGCGATCGGCGGGCTCGTTGTGTGGCTGGCGCACGGGCTCCTGATCGCGCGGCTCAAGTCGGACGCGGTGAAGGTGGATGAGAATCAACTGCCGGAGCTCGCGGCTTCTTTCGCCACCGTTTGCCGGGAGCTAAAGGTCGCGAAAGTCCCGGAACTCTACGTGATGCAGGCGGGCGGGTTGCTGAATGCATTTGCCACGCGGTTTGCGGCGCGGGATTTCGTGGTCGTGTTTTCTGATTTGCTTGAGACCTACGGCCCGGAAAGCGGCGAGATCAAGTTCCTGCTCGGACACGAAATCGGTCATGTGCGCAGCCGGCATATTTTTAAACATATGCTGGTGATTCCGGGTATGTTTCTGCCGCTGCTCGGAAGCGCGTATGCACGCGCTTGCGAGAGCTCGTGTGATCGGCACGGCGCACTCGCGAGCGGAGATGCGGATGCCTCAGTGCGGGCTATGCTGGTGCTTTCGGGCGGACGCAATGCCGGGCGGTCTTTGACGCCGGAGGCTTTCTCGGCGCAGCATTACGCAGCTCGCGGGTTCTTTGTCTCGCTGCACGAGCTTTTCTCCGGCTATCCGACCCAGAGCAAGCGCGTCGCAGACCTCCTCGACATCCGGAATGGCCGGGTCACGCCGCCTCCGGCTCGCAGCGCGCTCGCCTATCTGCTGGCTCTGTTTTGTCCCGGCGCGCGCTACGGGATCATCGGCGCGGTGATGACTTTCTATATGTTCTTCATCCTCCTCGGCGTCGCGCTTCCGGTCTTCGCCAAGGCCAAACAAAAGGCGAAGGCCGCGCAGGTTCAGCGGCAGGAGGCTTACGAGCGTCAAAGTGGCCGGGGTGTGCCGGCACGGTGAGATTTTCCCGAGCTGACATACCTTGTGAGCCGTTCGCCTTCTTGAGTCTGCACGATCATCCACCTCGCGGGTCTTTTGCCATTTACTCGCTCGTGACCCGCGAACAACACTGACTCTCCGACGTAGAGTCCGTCCGCCTTGGCCGTGGCGAGCCAATGCGCGACAGACTCATTGGCTTCATTGCGACTGTCGCCGTCGTGATTTTCCTGAGCTAACCAGCAGCTGCGTCTTGAGCCGCAGGCTGTTGAGATATTTTTCGACCACCACGATTTGCACGTCGAAATCGAGCGCGGAACTCAGGTCGAGCTGATCGCCGCCGATGCTGACAAAGTCATAGTTCGCCGCGTGGGCCGAGAGCCAGTCGAACTGCTTCAGCGCATAGTGCAGATCGGCAACGAAAAGGATTTTCATGACGGGCCGAATACTTGGGATGGATGCCAACCGCGCTCTTCATAGTTCATATGGAAGCCGCGCCGTCAATCCACCGCCGGAAGCTGCCCGCTCGTTATGACTACCAGGTTCGCGTGTCTTCCAAAGCTTCGCCGGTTTCCAGTAGGCTCTTGAGGCTGGAGAGAATGGTCGGCCAGCCGTTCGAGACCGCCTCGATGAACTTCGATTGCCCTCGATCCATTTCGTGAATGACGGTCAGCTTCACCATTCCCTCCTTCTGCTCGATTTCGTAGGTCATGCGGGAATCGCCCTCCGCCTTTTTCTCCGGCTGCATTTCGTGGCGCCAGCGCAGCACCAGCCGCTTCTGCGGATCGATCTCCAGCACTTCCCCGCCATCCACCAGCGTGCCGTCAGGCGCGGTGCTGTTCCAAGTCCCGCCCACTTTCCATTCGGCGTGCAACGCGGTGGCCCAGAAGAACTCCCGCGCAACCTCGGTCTCGGTTAGTTTCGCCCAGAGTTTTTCCGGCGTCGTGCGGATGTAGGTGACGTAAACGAATGTGCTCTTTTCCATGATCTTTATTTGTTTTTGGTTTTTGTCGTTTTGTTTTGTTCGAGACTTTTTTTCAGGGCGCCCAGCGCCCGAAGGCGTGAGCGTTCATATTTGGCGATCCAGCGCTCGTAGATCTCGTGCAACGGCACCGGATTGAGGAAATGCAGCTTCTCGCGTCCGCGCCAAACCGTGGCGACGAGGTTCGCTTCTTCGAGAAGAAGCAGATGCTTCGTCACTGCCTGCCGAGTCATCTCCAGATGTTCGCATAACTGCGACAACGTCTGACCGTTGTTCGTGCGCAACACATCCAGCAACTTCCGGCGGCTCGGATCGGCCAACGCTTTGAAGACTGCATCCAACCGGTCAAATATACGCAACCATGTGGTTGCATGTCAAGCATGGATGATTGACGCCCAGGAGCGTAGCCCCGCACGAATTTCAGCGACATCCATGTCATCGCCCTTCTCCTTTGCCTCTCCCTCTATAGCGACGGCTGCGCCAGCAAACCCTGCCGCGTGTCGTAAGCCCAATGCAGCAGCGCCTGCCTTTGCCGCGGACGGCAGGAAAGGTCGCCGTGACGGCAATTCTTCAACAACTGCGCGAGATGACGGCGCACCGCACGCCACCTGGCGATCTGCCGCACATCATCTGCGCAGCGGCGCCCCGAGTAATAGCGGCAATACCATTGAAACCAGCCACGCGGATCTTCTTTGTAAATCCAGCCCTTCCTTTGCCAGACCGCGAGCGGCTGCGAAGCATTCA
>JAXDQV010000381.1:0-3658 GCA_034667645.1 Chthoniobacter sp. | reverse complement strand
CGATAGAAAGCCAGCGAAGCTGCTGCATTCAATTCCGCTTACTTCGGACAACGTATCGACCCACGCGTTGAATACCTCCGGTTGATCCACGAGGAGCGCCTTGTCCGGGCGAAATGCCGGATATACTCGAGTGGCGAGGGTGCCCTCCGAATGGATTTTTTTGTGCGCCGCAAGCTGGTCGATTGGGTCGTCAGTCGTGCAGACGACTGCTACTTTATTTTTCGTAAGTAGATCGTGGACCGTCATGGTTGCCAACTGCTCGTTGGCGCGATTCCAGATCGACTCTGCGGTATTTTCGTCCAGCAGTTCGTCTATGCCAAAGTAGCGTTTGAGCTCGAGATGAGTCCAATGGTAAAGCGGATTGCGCAGGGTTTGCGGGACCGTTCTCGCATAGGCCAGGAATTTCTCCCATGGCGTCGCATTACCCGTGCAGTATTTCTCGGAGACGCCATCCGAGCGCATCGCTCTCCATTTGTAATGATCCCCCGCCAGCCACACTTGGTATAAGTTTTCAAAGCGGGTGTTATCCGCGATCTGCTGGGGAGGCAGGTGGCAGTGGTAATCGTAGATCGGCTGCGGCTCCGCGTGGTCGTGATAAAGTTCACGCGCGACGTCGGAGTGCAGGAGGAAGTCTTCAGTGATAAATGTCTTCATTCTCTAAAAATGAACCAAGGGGTTGCGAGAAAGCACAGACTAGCTAGAACCGTCCGAGAACTCGAAGCAACGAAAATCCGAATGACCGCGCGAGCCGGGCTCCTCGGCAAGGCAATAAATTCCGACTTTTGCGCCGATCCAAACTCCAGGGCGTGCGTGAAAGGCGGGGCCGAGTTGGCTGAACTCCTCTTCATTCACAATGAATCCGAAACGACATACTCCTCCTTCTCCGACCCTGACTCCAAGGCGGATTGTTTCTCCTGCAACGAACGTCTCTCCCCGGGTTTCTGCGGAATGGAGCAAGCACACTTTGTAACCGCCCGCACTCCGCTGCACGTCGAGCGCGGAGTATTCGCGCCCCATCACGATCAACCCGGTGTGCAACCGTTCGTGTGCCGACGGAATTTCCAGTTCCACGCTGACGCTGAATTCGTGCGCCGGAAATTTTTGCAGGAGAAGATTGGGCGTTTTTTGAAAATCGCGACCAGCGACGAACTGCGGGTAGAGCCGCAGATTTCCCGGACGTTCGGATAAAGAATACCAATCCTCGCTGTGGTTCGCGTGCCATTGCCACTGCAGCCCGAGATGAGGAGAGGAAAATTCGTCGCTGGTTTGCGGAATAGCCATCTTGATGGGCCGCGCGATCGCCGGCTTTCGATGAGCCAGAACCGGCCTGCCTACTCCCGATTCATCCTGATCAATCCCGATCAGCGGCCAGTCGTCCTCCCAGCGCACCGGTTGCAGATGAACAATCCGGCCGTAAACATCGGCGTCCTGAAAGTGCACGAACCACCACTCTTCTCCATCAGGAGTATCCACGAGAGCTCCCTGATGCGGGCCGTTGACGGGCGTGCCTCGTTGCGCCAGCACCACCTTCTCTTCGTAGGGTCCGTAGATATCTCGCGAGCGCATGATGACCTGCCACCCCATCGCTACTCCACCCGCAGGCGCTGACACGTAATACCATCCATTTCGTTTGTGAACCTTCGGTCCTTCCAAGGCGGGCAACCGCTCGTCGATCTCTGCAATGATTTTCCCTTCGCCCAACACCTTCATGGCGTTGGGAGAGATGGGACGGATGTGAAGCTTGTTGCGAATTCCAGCGCGGGATCCCGCATAAGCATGAGCAAGGTAGGCGCGACCATCATCATCCCAAAAAGGGCACGGGTCGATCAGACCCTTCCCGGGAAGCAGGAGGTGGGGCTCCGTCCAGCGTCCGGCGGGATCGTCTGCCGTGGTCACGTAAATCCCCTCGTCCGGCATTGGAAACACGATCCAAAATACTCCGCCGTGATGACGAATGGCCGGTGCCCACACGCCTTGTCCATGTTGCGGTTCCGCAAAACGTGGATCCGGCAGATTGGTCAGCGCATGATTAATGATCGTCCAGTTTGCGAGATCGTGTGAATGGAGGATTGGCAATCCAGGCGTGCAGTTGAAACTGGAAGCGATGAGATAAAAGTCCTCTCCAACACGGATGACATCTGGATCGGAATAGTCTGCGCAGAGAACAGGATTGCAATAGGTCCCATCCCCGCGATCAGGAACCCATGGATGAACTATCCGAAGGGGTCGCATCGCTTCTACAGATCGTGATGGTTTATATGCTTTCGCCGTAACATCCATCACACGTTACGCGTGGGGCTCGATTTTTGGGACGAGAAGATGAAGTGCTGTCAGGGAAATTACATACATGAGAGAGGCACCTGCAAAGATCGAACCGTAGCTGCCAGTCGTTCTGAGCAAATAACCCACCAATTGCGCGACCACGCCGCCGGTGAAATAAGAAACGAAACCGCCCATCCCCACCACCGATCCGACTGTCTGTTTACGCATCGTATCCGAGACAAAGCTGTAGAGGTTCGCCGACCAGCCTTGATGGGCAGAACCCGCTACTCCCACGATGACCACGGTCAGCCAAAGATTCGTCATATAGGGCGCAAGAAATACGGGAACGACACAGATGGCGCAAATGAGCAGTGAGGTTTTGCGGGCAGCATTGATGCTCCATCCGCGCCCGATCAACTTTGAGGAAAGCCAACCTCCAGCAACGCCACCGAAGGAGGCCAAAAAGTAAAACACCGCTATCGGGGGCCCGATTTCCGTCAGCTTGAGGTGGTAACGCTTTTGCAGAAAGTCAGGCAGAAAGAACAAATAAAAGCCCCAGATCGGTCCGGCCAGTATTCCGGCGATCAGATAAGCCCATACCGGTCGGTAGCGAAGAAGCTTGATCCACTCTGCAAATGTTCGTCCCGTCGCCGCCCACGCCGAACCGAAGCCCGAAGTCCCAGGACGCGGTTCGTCGGGCGTGTCGCTGACCACCGAAGGTTGACCATCAAGGATGTAATGCCGCTCTTCCTCGGATAAGTGCCGATGTTTCTCAGGAACTTCGTAGATCAGACTCCAGGCGCCGATCCAGACGAGGCCTAGGAGACCGGTGAGAAAGAATGTGGCCTGCCAGCCCCAGACCGTCGCCATCCACGGCACGGCGAGAGGGCAGACGATGGCGCCTATGTTTGTGCCCGAATTAAAGATGCCAGTCGCAAGTGCGCGCTCCTTCGCCGGAAACCATTCGGCCACGGTTTTGATCGCGCCGGGGAAATTTCCACCCTCGGAGATCCCCAGCGCAATGCGCGCGCCCATGAAACCCGTTACCGAGCGCATCACTCCGTGCGCGGCGCACGCGAGGCTCCACAAAAACACTGAGATCGGAAGACCCAGTTTCACCCCGAGCCAGTCCATCGCCCGTCCACCAAAGAGATAGCCAAAAGCGTAGGCATATTGAAAACCCGCCGCGATGTTGGCGTAGTCGGTGTCGCTCCAGCCAAGCTCTTTGCTGAGGGGCAGTTTCAGCAGACCGATGATTTGCCGATCAATGTAGTTGATCGTGACCGAAAAAAACAAAAGGCCGCAAACGACCCACCGAAAATTTTTACCCCGCGGCCTTTCGGTGATCATTTGATTTGAATGGCGCCTGCGTCGCCTGCGTCGCTTTTGATGAAGG
>JAXDQV010000380.1:0-8368 GCA_034667645.1 Chthoniobacter sp. | reverse complement strand
CAATGTTACCATTCCAGCGAATCACAGAATCCCTGGCGTCGGTGTCATCGTGGAGGTGCGTTATCTCTACGCGTTCAAGGAGAGTGGATCGGTGTTTCAGCCGGTTTACCTTGGTGAGCGCAACGATGTGCTCGCCTCGGATTGCACAACCAGGCAGCTCAAATTCAAGCCAGAGCCATGCTAATCAACAAAAAGCATGTCAAAGCCTTTGCCCGGCTGATTGCCAAAAGTCGCTCCCACAAGTTTACACGCGTGGGTAGTGAGTTCTACATTCGATGTGAAGCAAACATGAAGCAGTTCATCCGTAGCGAGGTCCAAAGGCTGCCCAGTAAAGGCAAAACCATCAACTGAATCACCAACGATCCAGCTCATGTGTCCCCACTTGGGGACGCATGGCTGTGTTCGTAATCGAAACCGCTATCAACTAGTCAGCCTTTTCTGAGTGTTCCTTCTTGGCACGATTCTGAGTGAATTCCTCACGAGACAGTTTTCCGTCGCCATCCGTGTCCCTCAGTTTGAATCGCTCTTCGGTCATATTCGGTCTGGCGGCTTTCGCTTCCTCGAAGGTCACGTAGCCATCGCCATTCTTATCGAACGTGTCGAATTCTGACTTGCTGCCGTGTTTATCCTCAGCAACAGCAGTTTTGAAACTCGCCTCACGAGCGGCGAATTCCTCTTGTGAGAGTTTGCCGTCTCCGTCTTGGTCATGGCGTTTGATCTTTTCCGCAGTTGCATCGGGATGGACCGCTTGGATCTCAGCCAAAGTGAGAAAACCATCATGGTCGGTGTCCATGGTCTCGAATGCGGATTTCTTCTTGGCCTCGTTGTGCTCTTTGTCTTTGGCAAGAGCGTTCATTCCAAAAGTCAGTGCGGTCGTTATGGCTGCGATAGCGATGGTGCGAGTAGGTGTCATCATGGTGTTTGTCTGATCGGTTTGTTTCCGTAGAACACCGCCGCTTTCAGAAAGTTTCCCGTAGAAACGCCGATTTTTTTCAGCTTCGGACTCAGTCCTGCCTTCGCAGGCGCTGGTCCGCTTAACGCAAAACAGAAAGGAGCAATCATGAGCAAAATCAATTTGCCCATCGCCGAACTCAAGCCAGCACTCACTGGCCTCGGCAAAATCATCAGCAAACGTTCCATACTGCCGGTGCTCGGATGCATCAAAGTGGATCGCACCAAGGAGGGCTGGGTTGTTCTCACCTCCACGGATATCGACAGCTTCATCACTGTCCGGCTCGAGGAACCAGCGGAAGGTGCACCGGTCTCGATTCTCGTTCCATACGACGATGTTACCCGGATCACCAAACGCTGCCAGAAGAACGAAACCATCTCGATCGAGAAGGCAGCAGGGGATAAGGCCCTGATCAGTTTCCCCATCGGCAATCAAACTGCGCAGGAACATGTGGAGTCATTGGCCGTGGCGGAGTTTCCACCGGTGCCGAAGATTAAGAGCGATCCGGTGGCCTTCAATAACGACATCCGCTCGTCATTGCTGGAAGCCTTTCAATGCGCCAGCACTGATGAGACGCGGCTTATCCTCAATGGGGCTTACATCGATGTCTCCAAGAAAGAGTGCCATCAGATCGTCGGCACCGATGGGCGGCATTTATTCGCGTCCAACTCGTTTACGTTGGCCTTGAAAGAATCCCTCATCATCCCGAGTCACAAGTTTTTGGGATGGAAGGAATTTAGCATCGATGGCGAATGGCAACTGCGGGTCCAGCAGCCTGAAAAGAAAGACGAAATCGGGTTGCTGCAGATAAGCAGTCGGCGCTGGCGGTTCATTACCCGTCAAATCGAAGGCATCTACCCCAACTGGCGGCAGGTGATTCCCCGTGAGGATGGATTCAAAAGCACGGTGGAATTCGAGCAGGCAGCAGTTAAAGACCTGGTTCAGACCATCGATCGGTTGCCCTGCGTGGATAAAATCAATCAGCGCGTTGGCATCAAGGTAACCGGTCGCAAGATCTCGTTCATCGGCCAAACTGAAGGCCAGCCAGTGAGCGTGGAGATCACTGAAGCGACGGGGAGGGGGAGTGATGTGGTCATCTACCTTAACCGTAACATCGTCGGCAAAGCATTGGGATTTGGCCTCTTCCGGATGCAGATCACGGACGGATTGTCTCCAGCGCGTTTTAGCGATGATGCAGGACGCCAAATCATCGTCATGCCTATTCGCCCAGACGGTCCGCCGCCAACAGTCTCGACTGCAACAGCCAAAACAACCGCAGATCCAGAGCCGAACGGAGACGGCGAAGCCGAACCCGTGAACTCTGAAGCTTCACCCGAAAGGAACACTGATATGCCCAAAACAACATCAACCAACGGCAACGGTCATCAGGCCACTGCCGCACCCAAACCTGCGCTCGAATCGGCCATTGATCACATCGAAAGCATCAAAACCTCGCTCCGTGCAGCCAAGGACGGTCTCAACGACCTGTTCGACTGTCTTAAACAGGTCCAGCGCGAACAGAAGACCACCGAGCGAGAAGTGCAGAGCGTGCGCACCACCCTGGAAAAACTCCAGCAGGTGCGCATTTGAAACCTTGGAACGGAAACACAGGGCCAGTTGGATCAGCAATGGTCTGACTGGCCCGATTCCAACATCATTTGCCAGAGATTTCGTGCGAATTCTAGCATATGCCCCACCCTCAGTCTTGGGTTACAGGATATTCGAAAGTTTTGTATCCCACCTCCACTTCGATCAATTTATCAGTTAGGCAGACACGTAATTCAGCAGTTTGCCCTTGAGCACACCAGTGCAAGATTGGATCGGCGAACCCCGCATCCTTTAGTTTTTTGATCGCCCATGCCCTAGATGCCTCGCAAGTAGCGTCAGCAGCCGGGTCATTACCGCATAGCACGGGTCGAATGGAGGATACCCGGTTGGCGGGTATTAAATTTTTGGCAGCAGCAATTAGGGTTTCATATTCCTCGCCATCAAGTTCGACCGTGGAAGAATGGACAATTCTGGCCCACGTCCCGTAAGCAATGCATGCACCGATGCAAGGACCCAGACCCTCGGTGTAGATGATGCCTGGCTCCGACAATTCTTCGTCGTCATCCACCCCAACATTAATCCGTTCTCCGTATTGGTCCCAATTGATTGGCATGTTCGGATCGTCCCATGAGTTCGCCGGATATGCAATGCGGCGCATGACTGTATTCCATTCGCGCATCACAAAGTCGATTTGAACTAGGAAGGAAACAGCAACCAACGAAGCGTTTTCTTCAGTCGTAACTTCATTCCCAGCAACAATCACAACCCTGAACGTCAATTCTAAAGCAGGATTACCACGTTCCTCAACAAGAAAGGAGAACCACCATGGTTCAATTACTCGAACAACTTGTCTCCACGCGGAGACATCCAAACCTCATCCTCCACTGCGGAGCCAACAAAGTGGAGCGACGTGAGGTGGAAAAGGTGCCAACGCCAAGGGCCACCTCAACGTGGACACCGATTCCACATCTGCAGCTCATTCAGCGCGTTGAGAAAACGTTGGCTGCCAATCAGCTCACCACCGGGACATTCGCCCACAGTTTGAGTCACGACGGCGCCCGCTACTTTGGGCTGATGGAAGTGACCAACGGCGAGAACAGCGACGACTACTGCTGGGTCTTGGGATTGCGAAATTCCCATGACAAGACATTCCCGGCCGGTGTTGTTGCTGGTGCCAGCGTGTTTGTCTGCGACAACCTCAGCTTCTCGGGCGAAATGAAACTCAGTCGCAAGCACACGACGTTTATTGTTCGTGATCTGCCGATGCTGGTGGAGCGTGGCATTGGAAGGATGCTGGAAAAATGGCACGACCAGCACGTTCGGTTCGATGCTTACAAGAACAAACGCATCAACGAACTCGCAGCCCATGACCTCATCATTAGAGCCACTGACGTTGGTGTGTGCTCGAATCGTTTGATTCCAAACGTGCTGCATCAATGGCGTGAACCGGAGCATGAGCAGTTTGAGACGCGCAACGTCTGGTCGCTGTTCAATGCGTTCACCGCTGCTCTGAAGGAGGGGAGCCTGGCTGAACTCCCGAAGAGGACGGAAGCACTCCACGGACTGCTCGACAGCCATGTTGGACTGGCGAAGAAATTCAGCACGAGCTGAGTTTAGCGCCAACTTTTCAAAGGGGAGAGCCTCGCTTCATGCGGGACTCTTTTCTTTAGCTGTCGGTATTTGACGGGATGCGGCGGAGCCGCTCGCGCTTCTCGTATGACAACCAGGGACGAGGACGCACTCAAGGCGCGATTGCCGACTTTGTGAACACAAGTTTCAAGTGCCTGCGAAGGTTTCGGACAATTCTTACTGGCGCATGGATCGACGTAGTTCCGGAAACGTCATCGTAACCGAGAACGGGAAAAAACGTGTCGGCTCGCTGAGCACCCAAGCGGCATGGCTGTTTGCCGTTAGTGTTTATATGGTTCAGTTCGCGCTTGCAGACGGCATTAAGCGGATTGTCGGGGCGTAGCATCAGCCGCATCGAGCATCTGCATCAGGAGGCTGGCAAACGCTAGGAGTTCAAGCACCCGAACCTGTTCAGGATAATCTACGGAGCGATGGCTCAATGGATTTTTAAAGGCACCAATTGCACCGCGAAACAGGGAATGCACTGATTCCTGCTCCGAGTCAACAGACCGGAAACGAAGCAGTGGAGATTTTGGATTCATAGCCTTAGAAATGAGGTTCACGCCCAAGTCGGTTGGCTCGCAACCACTCCGTAAACGCACTTCTTCTTCGATCGTTCTAAAGGCGGCGAATACCGCGTCCTCAAGATTACCGGCGCTCAAGAGCGCGTTGCATCGACTGACAATTTTAGGGTGAAGAGCGTCGAAAGATAGGCTGGCGACGGCAGCGTCGACGGATTCCGTGGTGGCAATCTTTAACTCCGCTAGCGTGCCGAGTGCGTATTCCAGACGGGAAGTGACAAAATTATAGTTCTTATTGCGCTCCCACTCCTCCCACTCTCGCTCTGTGATTTCCTGCTGTCGGAAATGCCACGTTTTCAACTCGTGGGAATTAGTGCCGAAAGCTTTCTCCAAGGCGGTTTCAACGCCGCGATACCACCCATTGAGTTCCACCACCATGACTTGTTGGTCTGGCGGCAAGGTCTTCGGGTCTTGTTGGTAGTGGAGCTCGATCTTTGAAAGCAGCTGCTTTCCATTCGCTATGAGATTATCGAGTGGAGTCTTCATTTATGGAGTTATACCTTCTTGATTACGCCGCCATCGGCCACTCTCTGAACATAGCCTCGGCCTGAATGATGACCTGCTTCGTCAGCGCTTCGAGGTGTTCTGGCTTCACGCCACGCTTGCGTAAGACAGTCTTCACCGCGGCCCTGACGCCGGCTTTCACGTCCTCACGGTGCGGCTTAGTCCAGTCCACTTTTAGATTCTTCTTCACGGCCTGCACGACGTCGCGCACTAGGTCGCAGAGGAACTTCTCGTCATAGAGGGTGGCGACATTCGCCGTTACTGCGTCGTAGAACGCCAACTCCTCGGAGCTAAGGTTGAGCGTATTGGTTCGCTCCGCTTCCTTGGCCATGTCCTGCTTGATTTGAATGAGCACGCGCACCACGTCCGCCGCTTGGATCGCGCGGTTGTGGTATTTCTGGAGCGACTGTTCGAGCATCTCCTTGAACGATTTGTATTTCGTGAGGTTCGACTTCTCGTGGCTGCGGATTTCGTCCGCGAGAATCTTGGCGAGCAGCTTCAGCCGCAGATTCGCCTCCTCGTGTGACTTGAATTCGCCGAGGAATGGCTCGTCGAGAATCGAGATGTCCGGCGTTTCAATACCCGCCGATTGAAAGATGTCCACGACGCCTTTGCTTTCGATGCTGCGGTCGAGCAGATCGCGCACCGCTTTCTCTTTCCCGTCGTCTTTGGTGCCTCCACCTGTGGTGGTCTTTCGCAGTTGCTTGCGGAGCATCTGGAAGAATACGACCTCATCGGCGTAGCCGATGCAGTCGGATAGGTGATTCACCAGCGAGAACGCGCAGTTGAGCTTCGCTTCCGCGGTGAGGAAATCGTCGCGTAACTCGTCAGTCTCGAGGAGGTGGCCGCAGCATTTGAGAAAGACATCCTCGAATTCGATGTTCGTCCACGCGCGCCAGTCGCCGTAGTTCCTGCCCTCGGGCAAAAACGCGCGCACCTCCGTGAGCGCATCGAGGAACGCGGCCTTTGCTTCTTCGTTGATGTTCGGTGCCGGATTGCCCTCACCGCCGCCCTGCGTGTAGCGCTTCGTCGCGGCCTTGAGTTCATCGCCGATGCCGATGAAATCGACGATCACGCCGCCTGGCTTGTTGCTGAAGATGCGGTTCACCCGCGCGATGGCCTGCATCAGTGTGTGCCCCTTCATCGGCTTGTCGATGTAGAGCGTGTGCAGGCACGGGATGTCCGTTCCCGTCAGCCACATGTCCCGCACGAGCACGATCTTCAGCGGATCGTCGATGTCCTTCATGCGAGCCTTGATGGCGTCGCGCTGCGGCTTAGTCGTGATGTGTCCCGCCGCGCTCCATTCGGGCGGGTCTTCGCTCAGGTTGCCGGTCATCACGATCTTCACCTCCGGGCAGCCGGGCAGCGTGGTCAGCGCGCCGTAGAGCCGCACGCAATTACGCCGGCTCATGCACACCACCATCGCCTTGCCGTTGATCATCGCGTTTCGCTTTTGGAAGTGGTCGAGCAGCTTGCCAGCGAGTTCGGCGATGCGCTCCTTCGTTCCCGCCGCTTCTGCCACCGCGGCCCAGCGCGCGCGTTCAGCCTGCGAGGCGTCAGCTCCCTTTTCCTCCAAAATCTCCTGAAGCTCCGCGTCTACCTTCTCGTTCGTCAAGTCCAGCCTGATGAGCTGAGGGTCGTAGTAGATCGGCACCGTCGAGCCGTCGCGCTTCGACTGGAGCATGTCGTAGGTATGAATCACCTGGCCGAACACCGCCTCCGTGTCCGACGCCGCGAAGCTCACCGGCGTTCCGGTGAAACCGATGAACGACGCATTCGGCAACGCCCGGCGAAGCTGATACGCGAAGCCTTCCTTCAGCCCGTATTGCGTGCGGTGTGCCTCGTCGGCAATGACGATCAGGTTCCGCCGCTCGGACAAAATGGGATGCACCGTTTCGTCTTCATCAAGCCGGAACTTTTCAATGGTCGAGAAGATCACCTCGCCGCCCTCACCCCGCAGCAGCGAGCGCAATTCCGTCACCGACTCCGCGTGCTGCACTTCGCCCACGAGCGCTTTCACGGCCACGAACTGATCGTGCAGTTGGTCGTCGAGGTCCGTCCGGTCCACCTGGATGACGAACGTCGGATTCTCCATCAGTGGATGATGCCGCAAGATCGCCACGAAATACGCCATCGAGAGCGATTTGCCCGAGCCCTGCGTGTGCCACACCACGCCGATCTTCCGATCGCCATCGGGGCGCGTTGCACGGAGTGCCTCCTCGACTGCAAAGCGGACGCCGAAGAACTGGTGATACTTTGCGCCCTTCTTTTCGATCTTCTCGTTCACCACCTCGAAAGCGATGAAATGCCGGAGGTAATCGAGCAGTCGCTCCTTTGGAAACAGCCCTTCGATCAGCGTCTTCATCGCGCCCGTCGCACTCTCCACTACCGCCCGGCCATCGATGCTTTTCCACGGCGCATACCACTCCCAAGGCGCGGTCCACATCCCGTGCAGCGTCGAACCGGCCGCGTGAGGCGTGTCGTCCTCCGCATGACCCACGAGCCCACCATCGGACACCACGACTAGCGCATTGAAATCGAAAAGCTGCGCGATGCCGGAGCGGTAGTGCTGGACCTGGTTGAATGCGCCGAGCGTGTTCGCCTCTTCCTCGTAAGGATTCTTCAGCTCAAAGAGCACGAGCGGCAGCCCGTTCACGTAAATGAGCACATCGGGCCTCCGGTCATTCTGCCCGCGGATCGGCAGTTGATTCATCACGCAGAAGTCGTTCCCCGCCGGATTAGCCCAATCGACCACATGCACATGCTCAAATGCCTCGGTGCCGTCCGCCTTTCGGTATTTCTGCTCATGGCCGCGCGTGAGCAGTTGGTGAAAGTGCAGGTTGCGCTGCTCCGTGGTGACACCCTCTGGCCGCGTGAATCGCGCGACGATCTCCTCGACCGCCTCCACCGGCAGATGCGCGTATCGGCTGTGGAGGAACGTCCGCAGCCAGTCCGTCATCACCACATCGCGCAGATCCCGCTCGATCTCACCGCCGTATTGGTAGCGGTAGCCGAGCGCACAGAGACGGTCGATCGTCGTCTCCTCAAATTGCGATTCGGTTCCTTGGTTTGGCATCCTTGCTGATTCTATCGCGCAGCGGCGTTCTCGTATTCAACAATCGCTCCGCGCATGAAAGCGACTATCTCGGTGTGA
>JAXDQV010000379.1:0-2840 GCA_034667645.1 Chthoniobacter sp. | reverse complement strand
AATGCTCCGCACCGTCGCGCATGAAACTCGCAACCACCTCAATGCGATCAACCAGATCGTGTGCCTTTTCATCAAAGATCCCAGTCTGAGTCATAAAATCGGTGATCTGAAGATGCTAAAGCTAAATATTCAGAACATCATCGTTTTGACGAATGATCTTCTGGACTTCGCCACGGTCCTTTCGGGAAGAGAACACGTAAAGTGGGAACCGACGCGACTGGATGAAATATTTGACGATGTCGTCGCGACGCTTCAGCCGATGGCCCTGCACAAGGATCTGAAATTCAATGCGGTGCTCGAAGAAAAGGTGACTGTTTTCACTGATCCGCATAAAATTCATAGGATCGCCCTGAATCTTGGCAGTAACGCGATCAAGTACACGCGCGAGGGCATGGTAAGTCTGCGTTTCGCGCCTTGCGATGGAAGCTGCTGGATGATCGAGGTGAGAGACACGGGACCCGGAATCCAGCCGGAAGACAGGGAACGCATCTTCGAGGAGTTTCAGCGCATTCTCAGCATTAGCGGCAACGAGCCGGGCGTTGGACTGGGTCTTGCCATTGTGCGGCAGCTCGTGAGCTTACTGGGCGGCCGCATCGAACTGGAAAGCGAGGTCGGAGTCGGCACATGCTTCCGCGTGATCCTTCCCAACAATCCCCCGCCTGCCACGAACGGTGAGGCCGTGCCCACGAAAACGGTTTAACCTATGTTTGCAGACATCTTTTCCAATGATCTGAGGCTGCGAGTTGCAACCCCTACTTGCCTTTATGGTTGCGAGCAGCCGAACACGAAACCGTAGCGGGTGGTCGGTTCGCAGAAAGCATGACATGAAGTGGCGGGATTTCTGCCCGGTCTGCGCGGCGGCTTTCGGGAAGTTTGGATCGTCGTAGCTCCGCGAAGCGATTTAATCTTCGCGGAATGTCTTTAGGCCAGCGGGCTGCGGATCGGACAGCTTTATTGGCCTCCGCATAAATACCCTCGGGATTGCCCATCGGGCCGCCCTGAAGACGGACGAGTTTCGATAAAGGCCAGAAAGTGACATGCTACGCCCCATCTATCAGGACGCTGATATCATTCCGCGGCTGAGTTGGAAATGTTTGCGGGTTTAGCTGTTTCCGGTATGGGCGCAGCAACTCAGAAACGCGCTTGAATTTGCTCCTCCAATCCGGTAACACGCATGCATGAAGCCCTATTCGTGCGAAGATGCGAGGTTTCGGTGGGTAATGGTCGCGGTTGTATTTGTATCCCTTTGGGGATCGGTGTCCGGATCCCGTGCACAATCGCCCGATCTCTCCCTCTCCCTGTCCGGGGTCACCTTCAAGAGCGGCCTCAAACAATCCAGAAGCACTGCTCCACAAGCGATCGTCGCGGCAAAAGAGTATGATTACTTAATTAGTGGGACCTGCCATGGCACCAACCTTTTTGCTTTCACAGTTCCACCCGGGACCAAAATTGCCGACGCGATCGAGCAGGTAGATCCCGGTGGATCCAAGATACTGAGTGGTTCCATATTCGATCTAGAGAGCAAGCTGCCATTTTTGGTAACCAAAAGTTCGATCAAAGGAAGCAACGTGATCTTTGGCATTCACGTCAGTGCGGCGGGATCAGTAAAAGTCTCCCTTTCGAAGCAGGGGGTCCTCACGACCGCTCTGAGCGGCGTGCAGTTCAAATTGAACGGGAAACCAGATAAGACAGACTCTTTGGTATTAGATGCAAATGCTGCTTGTGACCTCACCGCCGTAACCAGCGGCACCGCTGCATCGGCACAACCGGATGCCATGTTAATTGGGCAAGGATTTCGGGCGATTGGAAACGACGTTTACAATACTGACGGAACGGATCAGAAGCAGAGTTTTACCATTGGTAACCACAAATCCAGCACCTTCGTGGCGCTAGTTCAGAACGACGGTCCCACCGCCGATACCATCACGTTGAGCGGTTCCAGCAGTGTTTCAGGTTTTTTGATTAAGTATCTCGATGCGGGAAACAATGATATTACTGCCGCGGTCACGGCTGGCACCTTTTCGACTGGGAGCCTGGCGTCTGGCGACTTCGGGTTAATTAAAATCAAAATTACCGTTAACGGTGCTCCTTCTGGAGCAAAGGTAAACGCGCTGCTAACCGCCACGTCCTCTGCCAATCCCCAAGACGTGATCAGCGCGGAGGTCATTGCCAAATAGGGCGATGGTCAAGTGCGCGGGAACCTGATCCGTCCCGATTGGCACGTTATCTTATTCGCTAAGCGGAGGTTGGAGGACCCTTCCTTCAGGACGTTTCGTTCGGCTACTGGGTCGTTGGAAACTCGCTCGAAGCACTGTCGGAGCGTCTGGTTTTCCCATGAGCAGCTCAGTGTTTCCGACCTCCACAGTTCGCGCCTCTTCCGGCGTCTCCCTTTCTCCTCCTCCTTGACCTCTGCTCTCAATGCGCCCAATCTCGAGGCATGAAACGTCTCCTCCTGACGGCATCGTTCCTTCTTGCACTCACGCTTTCGAGCCACGCAGTGGCCGCGGTGCAGCACCAAATACTTATCTTCAAAGGAACGCTGAAATATTCGCTGGTCGCCCCGGCGCAGGCGGTGCCGCCCTCTGTCGGAGTTTACTTTCTTTTTGATCGCGCCGCGAAGCAATTCATCGAAATCACTTACCAAAACTTCGCGGGAGCAAAACAGCAATCCGGCGGCGGCACCCCGACCGGCTACCACATCACTAGTGGCACGGTGCTGCCCGGAGGCCGAACGGAGAGCGCCATTCTCACCGACAACTCGCATGTCACCATTACCGATGCGGATAACTTTTCCACCGCCTATTTCCCATATCTCGGTGTGAATGACAGCCTTCCATTCC
>JAXDQV010000378.1:0-8068 GCA_034667645.1 Chthoniobacter sp. | reverse complement strand
CTTTTGAGCGCGTTGGCGGCAGACGACGCCTACCGCGTCATCGCCGTGACCAGGCCGGCGCCTTCAGCCGAATTGCAAACGAGGCCTGAAAATAGCGAAAGGCTTATTCGTAAAACCGCCGATTTGTCATCGTTCGCCGAGATATCCGGTCTCGAGGCATCTGTCGCACGCAGTAACATGGACTTGGATTGGCTGGTCTTTGCGCATGGTTTTATCGACAGCGAAACGATGCTCGAGAAACAGCTTCCCGAAGACATAGCCACCACGTTTCAGGTCAACGTGTTGTCCGTCATCCATCTGTGCCAGCTATTTCTCAAACATATGAGCAATGGTGGCGGGATCATATGCGTATCATCGACGGCCGGACTTGCAGCCAACGGCCGCCATGCGGCGTATTCGGCTTCAAAGGCGGCGATCAACAATTTCATGCAGGGACTCGCTCGCAATCGGCCCGCTTTGACGTTTTTCACCGTCTGCGCCGGACCCACAAGGACTGCCATGCTGAAAAAGATCGGCGGCGACCTCGCCGCCGGACAAGATGTGAGCGCGGTCAGGGATGTAATGCTCAGGATAATGGCGCGGCACGCGGACTATAAGAGCGGCGACATCATCGTTGTTCGCGATGGCCGGGTCACGTTCGGGGGACGGCTTTGACCGTCGGTTTTGAGATGCAGAGTATCAATGCGCGCGTCGCTTTTCCAGACCGGTGAAACCGCGAACATGACAGGGCCAGCTATTATTTTCCACGTCGTCCTGCCGCAGGACGTGGCGGTTCTTCGGCCACTGATGGTGTTGGTGAAGTCCCTTCACGGAAAACAGGTCGAACT
The DNA here is from genome assembly GCA_034667645.1 of Chthoniobacter sp. Lineage (GTDB taxonomy): Bacteria > Verrucomicrobiota > Verrucomicrobiia > Chthoniobacterales > Chthoniobacteraceae > JAJPJG01. The sequence goes on along the minus strand of JAXDQV010000378.1, from coordinate 7,241 downwards.
GCTTGTCTCGAGACATCTCATCGGACTCGGTGCAGGCGCCGAAATCGAAAAGATTAGCTCTGAGCTAAACCTAACAACAACGTACTGTGATTCCCCAGAAGACGCGCGGCGTCACCTGGAAAACAAGGCGGGGATCCTATTCGTCGGGCATGAGTCGAGTGTGCCGCCGCACTACTGGACGCACGACTTGTTCAAGGCGTTGCCGAATTCGTTCCTCAAGGTGACGCTGCAGCACGGATTCGAGTGTGTCGGCTTTTTGCATAATGCCGCTCACGACGCCGCCTACGGGAAAGAAATCCGGTTCGCGGCTGATGTCGTGGTAGGCTGGTTCGCAGAACAGAGACTTGCGAGCTTGCATCCGTCCCAGCGCGCCAAGCTTTACGTAGCCGGGCCCCCCATCATGATCGAGCCGAAATCGCCGATGCGAACCGATGCGACGCGCGCGACGAAAGGGATGGTATGCGAAAATCTTCACTCCGTCCGCTTTACGGCTCCGGCCGTTTACGAAAATTTCCTGGCGCAATTCGCGGCCTTCGCGGAGCGATTCTGCGCGACGGGCGCCCGCATCGACTTTCGGCCACATCCCGCGGGGCGGTTCACCGACCGGCTGGGTCTGACCCTGCCAGATGGGGTCGAGCGCAATGGCCGGCCGCTTTATGAACAGGATCTTGGCGCGTTCGACTTCGCCATCTCTCCGCCGTCTTCGATCTTATTTGATTTCGTTGTGGCGAATGTTCCGACCGCAGTCTGGGTCGATGCGGAGGGCCGCATGGACTTCGCCAATTTCGCCGGACTAGAGACTGTCTCTTGCGCCGACGAGTGGTGGTCGTTCGCCGAACGATCTTCTCGTGAACGCGACTCCATCCTCGCGAATCAGAAACAATTCGTGGATGGCCTCGGAATTCCAACTGACGTCGCCCGCCGCTACACCGAGCTCATGTCCCGCGTCGCTGCGTAGCCATCACTGCATCAAACTGGCCGTACTTTTCCATTCGCGCCCGCCGCTCGGGTGAGAGGAGTCCTTCCTGCTCCAAAATCTGGTTGATCTCGGTGATCTCCGCGGGATTTGAAGGAGCTCCGACCGGATCCCAGGTGCTGTCGTAAAGGCCCAGGTGGGCGACATAGTCCACTACCGCCAGCTGGCGCGTTCGCGCGCAGATCGAGTTGGGATGCCATTTCATTAACTCCCAATCCACGTCTTTGTCGCGATGATGGGGAAAGGGGACGCAGGCGGAGAGAATCTCCTTTCTCATCACCAGACACAGACCGCGCTCGATCGATTTCACCTTAACCATGGTCGTTTCACCACGAAGCGGATACGCAAATTCGGCCACGCTCTCGTGCTCGATAGAGTCGTGCCCGCTAATGACCCCAAAATGGCTGTAGCTCTCCAGAATCTCAATCATGTCTTTGATTGGCTTCTTGAAGTAGGCGTCGGCGTCCGCCACCATCACATGGGTTGGCGCCCGATAGCCGGCATACTCGCAATCTTGAGTCAATATCTGGGAGAAGATATTCACCACGAAGGGTATCCCCATATTTTGGGGCAAGAAGACTTTGAAGAGGCGGTGCTGAGCGCTGCTCAAGCCCTCGATATGCTCCCGCGTTTGGGCATCACTGCCATTATCGAAAATCCAGATTCCGGCTTCGACTCCGTCGAGCTGGCCCAGCAAGGAGCTAAAGCTGGCCTGGAAAAGATCCCACCGATTCCATACCGGGAAGCAGACCGCGAGCGAATATGCGTTCTGCTCACTCACACGCGCTTTTAATTTGTAAGAAGTCTTGTGGCTAAGCTAGGTGGTTCTTGCCAATTCCAAGCTGCTCACGCATACCCCTAAAACCCGGGGGTCCGCATTCACTCCCAGCGTCTTTGGCGAAGTAGCCTTCGGCGTCCGGAACTCAAGAGTAAGTGTTCCGCCGGCTTTTGTTATCTCGCCCGGAATCGTCGCGACGAATTCAGCCATGTCCCCTACTTGCCATTCCGCTACTTTCTGCCCGTTTGCGTAAAGCTCGACCGGTTGAAAGGGGAGTTGGGGGAGGTGATTCAGCGATGCCATGGTCACCTTTACAGTCAGCCCCCCATCAGCCGCGGATATCGGCAAAGCAAGTTTTGCAGAAGTTCCCTCCGACCAGGTGAAATTGGGTTCCGACGCGCTCCAACCCGAGACCCTGTAGCGCTCCGAGTTCACGCCTGCCTTGAATTCAATGCGCTGACCCACGACGTCCCCAGTCGGAGAATCGGATACGGAAGGACTTTGATCCGATCTGTTGCAGCCCATCTGGCCAATCGACCCCAGCACCACTAGCGCAAAAACGGCCGACGCAGTTCTCAGCGGTGATCGCAACGATAAAGACGACGATGTGTCACTCATGGAAGCGAACTCCCATCAACTGGAGCGAGTGTCAAGTGCCTCCGCCCAATTCCGCGGAACGCCCCCTCTCAAGGAACACGAATCTGATTGGTGCACACCGCTCGAAGGTGCATATCATACGGGCAGAATGATCGAGACGACGATTCCCGAAATCAATGTGTCTGATTTAATGGAACAGGTCCGCCTGAAGGCCGCCGAAATCCACAAAATCGAGACGTCCGGGGCAGGGTCTATCGCGCAATCGCCGCGGATTGAATTACCGCCGCTGGACGTGATTCCGCTCCAGCCTGTGCTGCTTTTGCCCAAGCCGGCGCCCTCGCGGCAAGAGCGAATCCTGGCGCTGCTGACCGAGGCGCGGGAAAGGACGGCTGTTCGCAAATGGATCCCGAAGCCTTTTCGCGTTTTTTTCCGGAACCAGGATGATTACAATCGTGCTCTGCTGGATGGCGTTGCCTCGCTGGCCAAAGCCAACGCAGAGCTGGCTAGCCGGGTAGAGCAGCTGACTCGTTGCCTCGACGTGGAACAACAGTGGTTGGCCGAGGTGCAACAGCGATCGGTCGGGCACGCCACCTGGATGGAGGCTGCTAGCCGGCTTCTCGATTCGACCTTCCGTCAGGTCCAGCGCTTTCGCGAGGAGGCACGAGAACAACTGGACATGGCCACTGCCAAGGTGGGCACGGAATTCGCAGAGTTCCGGCGAAGACAGGACCGTGTCGAAGAATTTGCTCGAAAATCGAGTCTTGAGTCGGAGCGCTCTTTGCGAAAAGGCGTTGATGCCCTGGTAGGAGAAATGCAAGCCCTCCAAAGACAGAGTGAGACAATGGCAGAACGTCTTTTCAATCTGCAGACGAAGTCGGATCGTGATGCTGATCTTCGCGAAGCCGCCGGTAGCAGAATCCACGATCTTCAGTCCGACCTTGCACGGGCGGGTCAGCACCTCCGGAATCTACAGGCCGTCCACGATCGCATGACCGGAGAACTTGATCGGGTCGCCGCGAGCACCGTCGACCTTCGGCGCTCCATAACAGCGCTGGACGAACGCCACGTGAGCGATGGCGCATATTTCAGGATGGAACTCTCCCAGCAGGCCTCCTTGCTGCGGCAGTGGTTCTCCCCGCGCGGCCCGAAAAACAATCAAAAGCTCCCGCCTTCTCGAAAGGAGACTGGCGCGGACATGCCCGGCCGGTTCGATGCCTTCTACGTCAGCTTCGAGGATCGCTTTCGCGGTCCACGCGACGAAATCAAGAAGCGAGTGGAAATCTATCTACCACTGATCCGGGAAGCCGGCGCGGGCGTCTCGAAAGCGCGGGTGCTCGACGTAGGCTGCGGCCGCGGTGAATGGCTCGAGTTATTGAAGGAAAAGAAAGTGCAAGCCAGCGGCGTGGACATTAATTCCGCCATGCTCGCGCAATGCCGGGAGCGTAAACTGCAGGTGGTGCAGGCCGATGCTATTTCCCATCTCCGAACGTTGCCGAAGAACAGTCTCGGAGCAGTCACCGGCTTCCATATCATCGAGCACTTAGAACTCGAGGTCCTTATGGACCTCCTCGCGGAAACCATCCGTGTCCTGAGGCCGGGGGGCATCGCCATTTTCGAGTCGCCCAACTGCAAGAATATCGTAGTAGGCGCAACTAACTTCTACGTCGACCCTACCCACCGAAATCCCGTCTTTCCAGAGACCGCTGAGTTCATGTTAGCGTCCCACGGATTCGAGAGGACCCGAATTGAGTACCTATCCCCGGTTAGCGGAATGTCGCTAGGTAACAGCAAGGAATTAGCGGCCCTAAACGAGTTGCTTTACGGTCCGCAAGACTACGGCGTGATTGCCTATAAGCCTGACCGGAAATGAAACTGGCTGTAGTTATCCCCTGGTTCGGCCGAGATCTGAAAGGCGGCGCGGAACAACAGGCATGGCAGATCGCCAGCCGGCTCGCTGCACGCAAGCATGATGTCGAGGTCCTGACGACGTGTTGCCGGTCATTTCAGGATGATTGGGCGACGAACCATCTGCCGCCGGGCGAAGTTAAGGAACCGGAAGGTTTTAGAACACGCAGATTCCCTGTGGATGAACGTGACCGCGCGAGCTTCGATGCAGCCTGCTCAAACTTGTTGAACCTCCCTCGAGAGATATTAAAGCCCGGCGTCTCACCCGTTTCTCCCGACGACGCTCAGAAATTTGTCGACGAACTGGTCAAGTCGTCGGCACTTCAACAATTCCTGGTAAGTCAACGCGAACACTTCGATGCCTTCATCTTCCTTCCTTACCTCTACGGTCCCATCATCCACGGCATCATGGCCGTGGGAGATCGCGCTTGCCTTCAACCTTGCCTTCATGATGAGGCGTACGCTTATTTACCCCAGGTAGCTGACGCATTCTACCGTGCCGGTAAACTTTTCTTTAACAGCGAGGGCGAGGCCGAACTGGCCCTTCGGCTTTTTGGGCCAGCTATAGCAACTAAATCGGTCGTCATAGGGGAGGGAGTAGAGACTGGATCCCTTCTACGCTCTAACGAACACTTGGAGCCTGCCGCCTTGGGCCGCTTCGTTCTCTACCTCGGACGGAAGGAAGCCGGTAAAAATACAGATCTATTAATCCGGGCTTTTTCGCAATTCCGCCGTGTGCGGCCCAACTCGGCGCTGCGACTCGTCTTCGCCGGCCATGGTTCCGTGGAGTTAAACGGTTGCCGCGACTGTATTACCGATCTCGGTCTTATTTCGGACGCGCAGAAAGAGCAATTGCTCGGCCGTTGCCTCGCGCTCGCCCAACCCAGCGTCAACGAGAGCTTTTCTCGCGCCATGATGGAAGCGTGGCATCATGGAAAACCCGTCGCGGTCAATGGTCGCTGCCTCGCCACCTCGATAGAAGCCCGGAGGGCGAACGGCGGATGGATTGCGGAAAACGAAGATGACTGGGCTGCATTATTCGTGGAGATCGATCGCGCCACTCCAGACGAACTTCAACGGTTAGGTGGAAACGGCAAACGTCACGCGGAAGTTGTAGCTGACTGGGATAAGGTCATGCAGCGCTATGAGCATGAGTTGATTCTCATTACTCCGGCAACCCCGCCAGGCCCGTTCATCCGCGCGAAAACCCCTCTAACAATCAATCAGTTCCTTCCCAATCTTTCCTATGGCGATGCAATCTCAAATGAGGCTATCACAATCCGAGATCATATTCGGACGTTGGGGTTTCGCTCGGATATCTACGCTCGTTTTATAGACCCTAAAGTAGCGCATGAGTGTCATCCGTTCTCCATGGATGCGCTTCAGGCCTCCGACGCAGCTATTTACCATCACAGTATTGGAACGGAGATCACGCCTCATGTGGTCCGGTTTTCGCGACCGAAATGCCTGATATACCACAACATAACGCCTGCCGAGTTCTTCGACGACTTCAGACCCCCATTTGCCGACATCCTGAGAAAGGGACGGGAAGATTTGCCAGTGCTTGCACCAAACTTTCTCCTTTCCTACGGTGACTCGGCCTACAATGCGCAGGAGCTCGCGCAAAGCGGCTTTCACAAGCCCAAGGTGCTTCCTATTTGCATAAACCCAGAAAAATGGGCGTTCCTGCCAGAGCCCGAGTTGATGCGTAGACTCTCTGACGGTCGGACAAATATTATTTTTGTGGGCCGGATAGCGCCGAATAAGAAACAGGACGATCTTATTACGGGTTTCGCTCATTACCTCGCTCTAGATCCGACCGCACGGCTTTTCATCATTGGAGCGGCGGAACGTGATGATCCGTACGCTGCGTATCTTTTCGAGATGATAACCCGCCGTGGACTGACCGACGCCGTGCACGTGACGGGAAGCGTATCGGAAGGACAACTGGCTGCGTATTACCGCACTGCACACCTATTTTGGTGCATGTCGGAACACGAGGGTTTTTGCGCACCATTGATTGAGGCAATGTGGTTCGACGTGCCAGTGCTCGCGTTCAGGAGTTCGGCCGTGCCGGAAACTTTAGGAAAAGCGGCACTAATGTTCACCGACAAAACTGACCTGGCTGCCGTCGCAGCCGTCGCGCGCTCTTTAATCACCGAGCCCAAAATGCGGGAAACACTCATCCGCAGCCAGCGTCGGCAGCGCATCACGTTTTTGTCCACGCACCTTGAGCGGATACTGACGGAGGCCGTCGAACAAATGTTACTAGAAAAAGGAAAGAGCCTCGGCTCGCCTGATTTGCAGATTCTATAGTTAGTTATGCTTCCTTCAGAGCCAGAACAACAGACGTTGAGGCGTCTTCAAAGCGTTTGGGAAAACCATGCCAAGGAGGACCCACTTTGGGCTATCCTTACCGGTCCGGACAAGGTTGGACGCAAGTGGAACCTGACTGAGTTTCTCCAGACTGGTGTGTATGAAATCGATAGTCTATTTGAGACACTAGTTTTACATGAAATCGAGTTCGACTTTGCCGCCGCACTCGATTTTGGCTGCGGGGTGGGCCGCCTGAGTCAGGCACTCTCGCGGAAATTCCAACGGGTGTCCGGCGTCGATATCTCTCCAACAATGATCGAGACAGCCGAGCGCCTTAATCAATACAAGGATAACTGTAGATATTTTCTGAACGCGCGGCGCGACCTGCAGTTGTTTCAGGACGAGACATTTTCGTTTATTTATTCGAACATCGTCCTTCAACACATAGCTCCCAATTTGATAAAACAGTATCTTGCTGAATTCTCACGGGTTTTAAAACCGCATGGATTGCTAGTCTTTCATTTGCCGAGTCGCTTCAACGAAGCGGAAGGATTGCCGCCCGCAGCGTGGGATGCATCGCTTCAATGCCGAAATCGACAATTCTCATGGCCTATTTCATCCAGCGCGGCTGTTAAGATCAGGATACAAAATGAAAGTCCGGTCCCTTGG
>JAXDQV010000377.1:0-7620 GCA_034667645.1 Chthoniobacter sp. | reverse complement strand
CCGCGAAGAGCGCATCGATTTGCGTCTCGTCCGGAGTGGGTTCGATCGGCAACAGCCACGTTGCACCGTCGGCTGCCTGCGGTTTCGGAAGCAGCTCGCGAAAACGCAAATGCGACTGCAACAGGCGCCCGGGAAAAATCGCATTCACCGCGCCGATGACGCGCCGCGGACAGCGCATCGTCACGGCAAACTCGAGCGGCTCTCCGCCACTTCCGGCTGCGAAAGCGTCGAGGTATTCGCGATACGTTCCAAGGTCGGCGCGCGAGGCGTAAATTGCCTGCTGCTCATCGCCGACAAAACAAAACCGGCCGGGCGCCGGCCCGCTTGCAGCGCTGTTTTGCGGCCATTCACCCACTCGTGCGCCGAAAGGGCGCGTGATTTCAGTAAGGATGGAAAACATGCCGGCATCCGTGTCTTGCGCCTCGTCGAGGACGACGATGAACTCGCGGGACCGGAGCCTTTCCAGAACCCGCTCGTCTGCAATCAATCGCCGCGCCCACGCGATCTGATCTGCGTAGGTCATGCGATGTTCGGCGCGCCGGAAATCACGAAAACCGAGCGCGATTTCCGCCGCCAAGCGAGCGGCGGCATTGCCAATCCAGTCGGTGAGTTCGTCGAGTTCGGCGGCGAACGCTTCCTTGAATGCCGCGCTGCCCGTGGCGTAGTCGGGGAATTTTAGAAAATCCGCGCCGGACTCAAACTCTTCAAGCCACGCGCGCAATTTCGTCTGATTCTCCTGCGTGTATTTTGGCGAATGCGTTCCGGGCGCGGCGAGCGAACGGGCGAAGGTGACCCGTGGCGGCGGCACCGAGCGATGACTCGCGATGATCTCATCCGCTGTTTCCGCATCGATCTTTCGTGCGATCGCCAGCAGTTCCTCGAACGAGAGAAACCGCAAAACGGAGCGCATCAACTCCGGCTCCAGCCGCAGCGCGTCCAGCGCAGCGCTCTCGCAGAACCTGGCCCAGAGCTCGGGCTCGTCCTCGTCTTCGAGCAAATCGATGGTCTGAGGCAGACTTAAAAACCGGCCGTGCTCGCGCACCAGTTTCAGGCAGAAACTGTGGATCGTTCCGAAAAACGCCCGCCGCGATTCCGCGAGCAGATTTTGCCGCAAATGCGCGGAGGCGCTGAGCTGCTCGAGCACGCGAGCACGCGCGCGAACGCGCAATTCCTCCGCCGCCGCCTTCGTATAAGTAACGACGACGAGGCGCGACAACGCCGTCGGATTTCGCAACGCGAGTTGCGCAACGCGCTCCACGATGGCCGTCGTTTTGCCAACGCCTGCTCCGGCGGCGACGCTGAAATTTGTGTCCAGTTCGCGGATGAAACGGTCGCGGGCGGGCTGATCTTGCAACGCAGTTTCCATGAAGCAGCGAGCATTGCCACGACCCCGCATCGGTCGCGACGGAAAAATCGGCCGACGAGAATTTGGGTTGCGCGGGCTGGAGGCATTCTCGAAAGTTGCAATTCGCCCGCTGGTTCCGGCGTGCGCCGCTGGAGTTTTTTATGAAAGAAAGAAGAGTCGTCGTCACCGGCATCGGAGTCATCACACCGATTGGCAATGATCTGCCGTCATTCTGGGACAATTGCCGCAACGGCGTCTCAGGCATTGATCGCGTGACCGCATTCGATGTGACGGATTACGACTGCAAGATCGCCGGTGAGGTGAAGAACTTCGAGCCGGTGAAGTATTTCAAAAATCCGAAAGACGTGCGGCGCTCGGATCGCTACACGCAATTCGGAATGGCCGCGGCGAAAATGGCGGTGACCGACTCAGGAGTCGATTTCACCAGCTTCGGCGATCTGACACGATTCGGCGTCGTGATCGGCAGCGGCATCGGCGGGCTGCGCACGCTGGAGGATCAGCACACAGTGCTGATGAATAAGGGGCCGGGGCGCGTTTCGCCATTCATGATTCCGATGATGATTTCCAACATGGCGAGCGGCCTGGTCTCGATGGAATTTGGTCTGCAGGGGCCAAACTTCGCAACCGTCTCGGCGTGCGCGACCGCCTGTCACGCGATCGGCGAAGCGTGGCGGATGATCCGTTTTAATGAAGCCGACGCGTTCCTCGCCGGCGGCGCGGAAGCGACCGTGGTGCCGCTCGGCATCGGAGGATTCGCCGCGATGAAAGCGCTCAGCACGCGCAATGATGAGCCGCAGCGCGCCTCGCGGCCGTGGGACAAGGATCGCGACGGATTCGTGATGGGCGAAGGCGCCGGCGTTTTGATGATCGAGGAACTGGAGCACGCGAAGAAACGCGGCGCGCGGATTTACTGCGAAGTCGCGGGCTACGGCCTGACCGCCGATGCGCATCATATGAGCGCGCCGCTGCCGAACCATGAGCAGGCGCAACGCAGCATGAGAATCGCGCTCGCCGAAGCGGAGGTGAATCTCGACGAAGTTGATTATATCAATGCACACGGAACGAGCACGCCGATCGGCGACGTGGCGGAAGTGCGAGCGATCAAAGCCGTCTTCGGAGAGCACGCGAAAAACGGGATGCTCGTGAGTTCCACCAAGTCGATGACAGGCCATCTTCTCGGCGCAGCGGGCGCGGTGGAAATGGCGGCATGCATCATGGCCATCCGCGACGGCATCGTGCCGCCGACGATCAATCTTGAAACCCCGGACACTGAGTGCGATCTCGATTTCGTTCCGCTGATCGCGCGCGAAAAAAAGGTGCGGGTCGCGGTGAATAACTCCTTCGGATTCGGCGGCCATAACGCGACGCTGGTCGCGAAAGAGTTCGTCGAATAGCGGGAAAGAAAAAGCCGTTTCTCAACGGAACACTTCAGCTTAGCGTTCCCCATGCTGCTCGCCGAGACACTCCAAAGCTCGCTCCGCGCGCCTTCGTTGCAGAAGTTTGCCTCGCTGCTCGGCCCCAAGACCGATGCGGAACTCGAGCAGATGGCCCGCACTGCCCACGCGCTCACGGTCAAGCATTTCGGCAAAACAATCCGCCTTTTCGCTCCACTCTATTTGTCTAACGAATGTATAAACAGTTGCGCATACTGTGGATTCTCTCGAGAGAACGCCATTCTGCGCGTGACGTTGGAGATCGAGGAAGTTTTGCGCGAGGCGCGCTATCTGGCTGCCGAAGGTTTTCGGAACGTTTTGCTCGTGGCCGGTGAGCACCCGAAATTTGTTTCCAACGGCTATCTCGAGGAATGCGTGCGCCGCCTCGCCGCGGAGATCCCGGGCCTTTCACTCGAAGTCGGTCCGATGGAAACCGCCGAGTATTTGCCTCTCGTGCAGGCCGGGGCGGAAGGGCTCGTCGTTTATCAGGAAACCTACCACCGCGAGACTTACGCGCAGCTGCATCCGGCGGGACCAAAGAAAGACTTCGACTGGAGGCTCGCCTGTCCGGAACGTGCCTACGCGGCCGGGTTCCGGCGCCTCGGAATCGGCGCGCTTTTTGGCCTCTGCGACTGGCGCGGAGAGGCATTGATGCTGGCCGCACATGTTTCACATTTGTTAAAACAGTGCTGGCGGGCGCAGCTCACGGTCAGTCTGCCGCGGCTGCGTCCCGCGGCGGGAGAATTCCAGCCAGCGCACCCCTTGCCCGACCGCGAGTTCGTGCAACTCACCGCTGCGCTGCGCATCGCATTCCCGCAAGTCGGGCTTGTGCTGAGCACGCGCGAATCGCCGGCATTGCGCGATGCGCTGCTTCCGCTCGGGATCACCATGATGAGCGCAGGCTCGCACACGGAACCCGGCGGCTACACGGGCCAGGGTCACGACGCGCTGCACCACACGGTGCGCGGCAGCCGGATTTCGCCCGAGCATCTGGACCCAAATGCGCGGGCCACGGAACAGTTCGCGATTGCCGATGAGCGTTCACCGGATGAGATCGCATCGCTGCTGCGCCGACGCGGATACGAACCGGTCTGGAAAGATTGGGAGCAGGCGATTCTCACCGCGTGACGATCACGCTGAACGGCGAACGGCGAGAAATCGCCGGCGCGAAAAACGTCCGCGAGTTGCTCGACGAGCTTCAGCTTCCGCCGCACGCGCTGCTCGTCGAACACAACGGAAAAGCGCTTCGCAAGGAGGAGTGGAGAAGCTCTGAACTTCGCGACGCCGACAGGATCGAGATCATCCGAATTGTCGCCGGAGGCTGACACCAAATGAACTCGCGTTTCCAGTAAGAAGACGTCCAGTTTACTAGTCCCCAACAGTTTGTGGCTTAAAGCCGCGACAACCATCCGGATTTCAAATACGGCTCACCACAGAAGTCGGGGGGCATCGGGGCACCTACAAAACGCCACTTTTCAGGCGCTTCCACGCCGCTGAAAATCAGCTTTCGAAATCCTGCGGGCGAAATGCTCCGCTGATTGGTCGAGCAGAGAATCGATCCCTCTCGGGCCAGGACTTGGGATGCCGCGCGGACGAGCTCCGGCAGGCCGCGTTCGATCGTAAAAACATGCCCGCGTTCGTCGCGGGAAAACGTCGGCGGATCGAGCACCACGAAGGCAAATCGCCGGCCTTTTCGGGCGAAACGATTCAGCCAGTTTGTCACGTCACCGAAAACAAATTCATGCAAACCGGACGCAAGGCCGTTCAATGCGTAATTCCGCCGGCCCCACTCGAGGTAGTTTTTCGAAAGGTCGAGATTCAGGGTCGCGGCCCCGCCGCGGGCGGCGCTCACCCCGAACGCACAGGTGTAGGCAAAACAGTTCAGCACCGACTTGCCGCTCACCCGATGGCGGACCGCGAGCCGGTTTGCGCGTTGATCGAGGAAAATCCCTTGCGAATACCCCGATCGAAAATCGATTTCGAAGCGAACTCCATTTTCGCGAATCACGAATGGCGCTTCCAGTTTCTGTCCGGCGATCCATTGCGGAGCTTCTTTTGAGCCGAGCACCTTCCAGTAAAGCGAATTTCCGTCAGCCGCCTCGCGCAGCCATTCCGGAAAACTCCCGTCGCGCGTCTGGACAAGCCAGTTTCCCGCGAAATCGTCGATCTCCAAATCATCGAACCCGTCTCCGGTTCCATCCACAATTCGCAGCGCGTCGGTTTCGTGCGCCCGCAGCGGCTCGCGCTTCGCGATGGCGGCTGCGAGCTTTTGGAACATGGTTTGCAATCTCACGTTCATTTTTTAGACTTTGGGCGCATGAGCGATCTCTCCCCGGATTTAGACAGAGCCGTGGCTGCCGGCAAGCTGCTCGAAAGCAGCGCGAAAAACATCACGCAACTTCTGTCGAGGAGCAGCTCGCCGGTGGATCGCCAGAGTGTTTCTGAGCTCGTCAGTGCGGACGAGTGGGCGGAATTGAACGACCGTTTTTTTCGCACGCTCGCGTTTGGCACCGGCGGCTTGAGGGGACGAACGATTGGAAAAATCGTCACCGCCGCAGAGCGCGGGACTCCCGCGGAGTTGGGTCGCCCGGAATTTCCATGCGTCGGCACGAACGCGATGAATTTTTTCAACATCAGCCGTGCGATGCAGGGGCTGGTCGCCTATTTAAAAGAGTGGTTTGCGCGCGAAGGACGGACGGGAAAACCGAAGATCGTGATCGCGCACGATACGCGACATTTTTCGCGGGCCTTTGCAGAGTTGGCTGCAAAAGTGGCGACGGAAAACGGCTGCGATGCGGGCTTGTTTGAGGCGCCGCGCTCGACCCCGGAACTTTCGTTCTCAGTGCGCCATGTCGGCGCGCACGCCGGCGTGGTCCTGACGGCGAGCCACAATCCGCCGCATGACAACGGCTTCAAGTGCTACTTCGCTGACGGCGCACAGGTGGTGGAGCCGCACGCGAGCGGCATCATCAAAAAGGTGAACGCCGTGGAGGCGGATGTTTATACACCAGTTGCGGCGGCGGAGCGCGGACGGATCGAAGTGCTCGGAACGGCGATCGATGAGGCTTACATGGCGCGACTGGAAACGCTCGTGCTCGACCCGGAAATGGTGCGGAACACCAAACTGCGGATCGTTTACACCTCCATTCACGGCACGGGCGGCGTCATCATCAAGCCGATGCTGAAGCGGCTCGGGTTCGAGTGCTCGGTCGTGCCGGAACAGGACGAGTTCGATGGACGATTCCCAACGGTAAAATCTCCGAATCCGGAAAACGCCGAAGCACTGCAATTGGCGATGGACCTCGCGCAGAAAATCGGCGCGGATCTGGTAATGGGAACTGACCCCGACTGCGACCGCATGGGAGTCGTCGCGCGAAACGCTGCCGGCGCAATGCAGCTTTTTACCGGCAACCAGATCGGATCGTTGATGGCTTTTTACCGGGTGAAGACGTTGTTTAAACAAGGTGTTCTTACCAAAGAAAATGCAAGCCGCGGCGTGATCATTAAAACCTTCGTCACGACCGACCTGCAAAAAACCATCGCTGAGAAGGCTGGCCTGCGCTGCGTCGAAACCCTGACGGGGTTCAAATACATCGGCGAGAAACTTGGCAAATATGAGAAGGCTCTGCCGTCGGCCGCGCGCGAAAATTACTCATCGCAGACGGAGGCCGACACCCGCCGGGCGCGACTGGAAGCATCGAGCTTTTACGTTTTCGGCGGTGAAGAAAGCTACGGGTATTCCGGCGCGGACTTTGTGCGCGATAAGGACGGCAACGGAGCAGCCGTGATGTTCGCCGAAGTCGCCGCCTATGCCAAATCGCGGGGCCTGACCCTCGATCAGTTGCTCGACGAAATTTTTTCCGAATTCGGAGTTTACGCGGAGAAAAATGCGGCGATGACCTTTGAAGGCGCCGAGGGTGCCGCAAAAATCCAGCGCCTGGCAGAATCTTACGCGACAGCCGCGCCGAAAACCCTCGACGGGGTCGCAGTGCGCGGCCTGAAGAATTTCGGCACCGAGAAATTCCGGGATGTGGAAGGCGACGAAATCCCGCCGGAAAAGATGCTGATCATCGAACTGGCCGATGGACGTCGTGCCGCCGTGCGCCCTTCCGGAACCGAGCCAAAAATCAAATTTTACCTCTTCGCACATCGCGTTCCGGCCAACGGCCAAAAGCTTGCCGGCCACGAATTGAACGCCGCCAAAAAAGAGGTGGCTGCCTCGCTCGATTCGCTTTGGACCGCAATCCAAAGCGACGCAAACACGCGACTGGCCGGTTAACTACGTTCTGTTTTTATGTCAGTGGAAATCAATCTCGACGGCGGAGAAATCCAGATGATCAAAGCCATCGGCACCGGTGGCTCAACCGTGTCCGGCGAAACCTTGATCGAGCGCGTTACCGGCGTGGAGGAAGCGGAGTTTTTGGAAACACTACACTCCTTGATCATGATGGGCTACGTGATCGCCGATAAGCAGTCGATGCATTGCTATGACGACGTGAAGCGCGCGGAGTTTCACGTGAATTCCGGTTACTCGAGAGCATTGCGGGAAGCCACCGATCCGCGCTTTCGACCCGAGAAAAAAAGTCGGCGCGTCCGGCGCGAATGACTGGGGTTCAGATTTCCGAGTCCGCCACCCAAATTGCAAAAACCCGGTCGGCCGCGCGGTTTGTAAAATCAGCAAGGGGCCTGTGGCCGTGGCTCGCGGCGATGGCGAGCGGTTGCCTTGCCGCGTTTTGTTTTCCGCGTTTCGACCAGGAATGGCTCTGCTGGATTGCGCTGACACCGCTGATTTGCGCGGTCTGGTTTTCTCCGCGTCGAGCC
>JAXDQV010000376.1:0-7845 GCA_034667645.1 Chthoniobacter sp. | reverse complement strand
AGGCCGAGGGTGCGGGCTACATTAACGGCTAAATCCGGACCCTTCACGTGCTCGATGCGCCCGATGAAGAACAATCCCTCCCCCGGCTCAGCGGAAAAGGAAAAGGAAGAGACGTCGATACCGTTCGGAATCACTTCGCAGTGGGGCGGATATCCGAGTCGGCGCGCCTGGAAGTCACTGACCATTGAGAGCCACATCTCCGGATGGCGTTCGATGTGCCAGATCATGTCGTCGTAGATCGGTGTGTGGTGGGTGTGGAGCACGCGCTCACCGATGCTGGGAATGCCCGAAAGAATATAAGCTCCAACGCCGACGTGTGAGTGGATCACATCAAACTGTGGAGCGAGATCCAGCGCCATGCGCACTTGATGCTGCTGGTAATACTCATACTCGGTTGCCGATCCGTGCGTCATTTTCTCACGCACACCGACAGGAAATCCCGGCACGACGTCCCCCTCGACGACGGAACCTTCGACGGCGAGAAGTGTGGAACTGCATCCGAGTTCCTTGAGCGAACCAATCAGTCGCGCCAGGAAGGTCTCGATCCCGCCCGGCGCGTCGGCGGCGATCGGAAACCAGAGCGGGCAGATGTGGAGGACTTTCATTGGTTGGACCTATTGAGTGACTTAAGCCTATGTGCGGTCAACAGACTGCAAGCATTGCACTGAGAGTTTTCCTGGAATCAAGAAAGTGTTCCGCGAGCTCCCGCGCGACCCGGGAATGGCACGCATAGTTTCCATCGATCTCAGAAACTGCTGCCAGCGCTTCCTCCGTGTCGCGAAAAAACAGCAGACCTGCGCCTCCAGGCAGGCATTCGCTGACTCCAGTATCTTCCATCATTACTGGGCGACCGCTGGCGAGATAACAGGCGCTCCGGTCGCTCAGCCAGCCCGTCTTGAGCTCGCGGAAGACCGGTTTTACGCAGCATATCTCGGCACGCGAGTCGGCGATGAAGCGCTGATAGGCCGAGGGCGAATCCGCGACATCATACGGATGGGCCAGTTCCCAACCCGAGCTTTGGAGCAGCTCCCGGTCACCGGTTTGATCCTGCGGGTGCAGGTTCGCAGCGAGGCGAAAATGACGGCCGCTGCGATGCGGGAGTTCGCGGTAGCGCAAATAGCTTTCGCGCTTGGAGACGCTCACCAGCCGGTCTTGATACCAGAGATCGCCCCAATTCCAATGCGTGATCGATGTGAACGGCGACTCGAACCCGGGGTCTGGTTGCGCGCACCACATGGGCAGAAACACGAAGGGAAAGAACGGCTGCCAGTCGAAGCCGAGCGTTGGCACCTCACAATCGGCGTCGCGGATTTTGCTACCGACACTGAAGAAAAGCTGGTGCTCTCCCAGTCCCATTTCGCAGGTGAGTGCCGAGACCTGCAGGTGGCCGGGATCGAGATCGATGAACGCGCGGCGTTTGAAGAGCGAAAGAATCGGCTGCCGCAGCGCGCCGCAGAGATTCCACAAAATGTCGGCATCGCGCGCGATCTGCCGCATCTCGATATCGCTTTTACCGTAAGAGACCCCCGCGTCCAGCGAGACGTCGTCCGGAGCTTCCTTTGGTAAAACGACCAAGCCGCTCCTTGTCTTGAAACCAAACTCCTCCAGGCGCGCGAAGAACAACCGGACACGAGCCGTATCTTCGTCGGCGTCGCCGCTCGATCTCATCTGCTCCCATAAAAAAACATCGTGGCCGAGGTCGGAGAGTCCGAGCAGGTATTGCAGGTAAACCATCCAGTGGCCGCCGCCCTGCCCATACGAGGCAAGGGTGCTGTCTGCCAAAACGATTTTCATGCGTTGCTTGAGATTGCGCGCTCCACGCCAGCGCGCGCTGAGGCCGCATCGCCGAATTGCATTCGATGCAGGTTTGCGTAAAGGCCGTCCCTCCCGAGCAACTCCGCGTGCGTTCCCGATTCCATGATCGCCCCGTTTTGCAGGGCGACAATCCGGGTGGCGTTCCGCACCGTCGAGAGCCGGTGCGCAATGATGAAGGTCGTCCGGCCGCGCATCAGGCGCTCCAGCGCCTCGAGCAGCAACGACTCGGTCTCGGCGTCGAGCGCGCTCGTCGGCTCATCGAGAATCAAAATGGGCGAGTCCTTGAGCAGCGCGCGCGCGATCGAAAGCCGCTGGCGCTCGCCGCCGGAAAGCGTCGCGCCGCGCTCGCCGAGAACGGTTTCGTAAGCTTCGGGCAGCCGCTCGATGAACCGGTGCGCATTGGCGGCCTGAGCTGCGGCGACGACCTGCTCCCGCGTCGCCTGCGGACGGCCGTAGGCGATGTTTTCGGCGATGGTGATCGGAAATAAAAACGGCTCCTGCAGGACGAGCGAGATCTGATTGCGCAAATCCTTGAGCGGAATGTCGCGAAGATCGCGTCCATCGAGCAGCACGCGGCCATCCGATGGATCGAAAAAACGCGGGATCAGGCCGACCAGCGTGGTCTTGCCAGCCCCCGTCGCGCCGACGATTGCGACGGTTTCACCCGGCAGCGCTTCGAGCAAAATATTACGCAAGAACGGCTCTCCGGCAGTGTGCGCGTAGCTGACGTTTTCAAAGGAAATGTGTCCCCTGGTTTTTCCCAGCGGCGTTGCTTCGGGCCGGTCTGTGACGTCGTGCTCCGTCTCCAGGATCTCGATCACCCGTTGCGCGCTGCCGACCGCGCCCTGGATCGTGGATGCGGTATACATCAGCGTGTTCAATGGCGAATAAAGCGACGCGAGATACGAAAGGAAAACCAGGATGCTGCCGACGGTGAGATTTCCCGCGAGCACTTCACGGCCGCCGATCCACATGATGCCTGCGGTGCCGAGCGCGGTCGCCAGTCCGATCCAGACCCTGAACTTCATCTGCACTTCGGTGTTCGCCAGGAAGGCCGCAAGATTGTTTTCCGCGCAGGCGCGAAAGCGGCGCTCGTTTTCCTCCTCGAATGTGTAAGCCTGAATCGCCGGGATCGAGGTGAGACTTTGCTCGATGAGCGAGTAATACGCGCCCTCCACCTCCTGCTGCCGGTAGCCGCGGTCCAGCATCGGATGCGCGTAGGCTTTGAAAATCACGACCATGAACGGCACCACCGTCAGCGAGAGCAGCGTCAGCATCGGATTCATGCGCCACATGATCGCGAACATCGCCGCGAGCGTGAAAAGCGACGTGAACACCGGCAGGCAGGCTCCGAGCACGATCGTGGAGAGGCAACCGCAGTCGCTGGTGACGCGGCGGATCGTGTCGCCCAGTTGTTTGCTTCTGTGGAAGCTCAGCGAAAGTCTTTGCAGATGGGCGAAAAGTTGCGCCGCCAGATCGTAAATCATCCGCTGCCCGAGGCCGGTGCTGAAATACGCGCCGAAGAGACCGACCGCCCAGTTTAGCAAAAAGAGAATCACCGTCGCGGCGACGCTCCAGGTAAGCAGAGCCTGAGGCGAAAACGCGCCAAGCGGCATCACCGGGAGATGCGCGATCCACGGCGGGAGCGGCTGGCCGGCGAGGACATTGTCCACCAGCAGTTTCATCGGCCACGGCTGCAGGATGCTGAGACCGATGCTGAGCAGCATGCTCACCAGCACGGCGAGCATTTCCGGCCAGCGGCGAAACGCGAACGCGAAGCCGAGAGCGGTGATGCGATAAAAGCCGACCGGCTTGCGCTGCGGAGTGCTACTCATTTGGAGCTTCCAAATTGCAGGCCATACAAATTCGCGTAAACGCCGCCGCGTTCCATCAACTCCGCATGCGAGCCGCTTTCGGCGATCCTGCCGTCACGCATCGCGACGATGCGATCGGCATTTCGAATCGTCGAAAGCCGGTGCGCGACGATGAACGTGGTGCGGCCTTTCATCAAACGCTCGAGCGCCTCCAGAAGCAGCGACTCGGTTTCCGCGTCGAGCGCGCTTGTCGGCTCATCGAGCACGAGGACGGGTGCGTTTTTCAGCAAAGCCCGGGCGATGGACAAACGCTGGCGCTCGCCCCCGGAAAGCGTCCCGCCGCGTTCGCCAATAACCGTCTCGTAGCCGGCGGGAAGGCGCTCGATGAAGCGCTCTGCATTCGCCATCCGCGCGGCTTCCTCAATCTCGGCGCGCGTCGCCCCGGGACGCCCGAAGGCGATATTCCCGGCAATGCTCATTGGAAACAAAAAGGGCTCCTGCAAAACGACGGCAATTTGCGACCGCAAACTCCGCACCTGCACTTCACGCAAATCGTGACCGTCGATGGTGACGCGCCCGCTCCAGGGATCGACAAACCGCGGGATCAGACTGACTAGCGTGCTTTTGCCCGCACCGGTCTCACCGACCACCGCGATGGTTTCCCCCGGCTCGGCGAGAAGCGAAACGTCGCGCAGCGAGGGACGCTCGGCATCGTAGCCAAACGTCACGTTTTCGATCGCCACGCGTCCGCGCACCGGCGGCAGGATGGCGGCACCCGAGTCCTGCATCGCGCCTTCTTTCGACTCGCGAATTTCCATCGCGCGATCCATGCCCGCGCCGGTGCTCTGCAACGCGCGGTAAACATCCGTTAACGCCCTGAACTGGCCATTGAGCGAAGCGAGGTAGGAAAGAAAAACGAGCAGCGTTCCGACCGTGAGCCAGCCTGCGAGCACATGGCTCGCGCCGAGCCAGAGGATCACCGCCGTGCCGAGCGTCACCAGCAGGCCGGAGCTCAGGTTGTATATATTGCTCATCACGGTGTTGCGCTGTTCGGCGCGCACCGCGGCGCCGGCATATTCGAGGAATCGCTGATGCTCCCGATCTTCCTGCGCAAAGGCCTGCACCACGGGAATCCCGCTCAACGTCTGCTGGACGTGCGCCTGCATGCGTCCCGCGATTTCGCGACTCGCTCGCGCTGCCGTCCGCACCGGCCGGCCCAGTAAAAACGACGAGCCGGCCATGAACGGCGTGATGACGACGGAGAGCAAAGTGAGCGTCCCGTCGATCCGTGCCATGACGAAGATCATGCTGGCCATTGTTAAAACAACCGTGAGCGGCTTGAGCAGCAGCGTGTCCGTGATCGTGTTCACGCACCACGTGTCGTAGGTGATCCGGCTCATCAAGTCGCCGACGGAATGTTTCGTGTGAAAAACCATCGAGCGGCGCTGCACGTTCGCGAAGAGATCGAGCGCGAAATCGTAAACCATCCGCTGCCCCACGCGCACCCAGCCAAAGGTCAAAAGGATATCCGAAACGCTGTTGAGCGCGAAAACGAGGATCCCCGAAAACACGATCCATCCCAACAATCCCGTCGCGGTATCCGCCGCCGGTAGAAAGCTCAGCCAATGGGTGAGACCGGCTGATCGCGGCACATCGCCGAGCACGTTGTCCACCAGCAGCTTCATCGGCCACGGTTGCAGCAGGGCGAAGGGAACGTTGAGCAGGGTGACCGTGGTGAGCAGCAGCCACCCGCGCCAATACGGGCGCGCGTAGCGAAGCACGTAGGCGTAACGCTCGCGAGTTTTGGCGGCGGAGGTCACGGGTCGCGCGGGAGTGGAACGTTCAGCTTGCGCACCGGCACATCGAAACGCGGTTTGCCGCCAACACGCAAACTTTCCTGCTCCGCGTCACGCCATGTCGATCCGCGTTTCATCTCGACCTCGCTGCCGAATCCTGTTTCCAAACCTGTGTGAATAAATTCCGTGTTTTATGCGCCGCGAGTCTCCTTGCCTTCGGAGGAAATGCCCCTGCGCAGGAGCCAGCCGCGACGCCGGGCGACGCCAATCCCGCAACCGCCAAAGCGCAGCTCGTGAACGAGCGAGAGATCGTCACGCAGCTCCAGATTTTCCTCGATCAGCAAAACTTCGGGCCGGGAATCATCGATGGCCGCTGGGGAGAATTTACCGGGAAGGCGCTGGTCCACTACGCACGCGCGCATGCGCTCACCGTCACGCCGGATATTTACGCGCAGCTTCCGCTGGAGAGCGTCTATCCCGTTTACGCGGAATACGCGATCACCGACGAGGACGCGAAGTGGGTCGGCCCGGTGCCGGGCAAGCCTTCGGAACAGGCGAAGGTGAAACGGATGCCCTACAGCTCGCTGCTCGAGTTCATCGAGGAGCGTTACCACGTCTCGCCGGATTTTTTGAAAAAGATCAACGCAGGCAAAAACCTCGACGCGCTCAAGGCCGGCGACTCCGTGCGCGTGCCAAACGTCGCGCCCTTCAAGATCGAGGAAATGAAGGAGAAAGGTTCGCTGCCGGAACATCCCGAATTCGCGCAGCGCAGCGTCTTCGTGAACACGAGAGACCACATGCTCGACGTTTACGACGGCTCCGCGCTCGTCGCCGCCTTCCCGATCACGCCCGGTTCGAAGGCGTTGCCCGCGCCGCCTGGCCGCTGGACGATCGTCGGCATCGCCACGCTCCCGTGGTTCCGCTGGGATGAAGCGATGCTCCAGCACGGCGAGCGCAGCGAAAATTTCTTTAACATCCCCAGCGGCCCGAACAATCCCGTCGGCGTCCTTTGGACCGGCCTCAGCAAGCGCGGCATCGGCATCCACGGCACGAACAATCCCGAGACGATTGGCCGCGCCGGCAGCCACGGCTGCATCCGCTTGGCGAACTGGGACGCGGCGCGCTTCGCCAACATGGTCACGAAGAACCTCGTCGTGACGATCTACTGACTCGCCGGGCCTTACGGCGTTTGTGGGAAGAACTTCGGACCCCCCGCCGGAACCCGGGCGAAAGACGCCTCTCAGCTTTTTGACCGTCGCAATGGATACTAGCATGCTGTTAGGCGCTTCTGCGCGCAATCTATGAAGCTAGGGCTCCTCCTCCTTTCCTTGTTCGCCGCGTCGCTCGCTTTCGCCGACGAGGAGTTTGCGGACGCCTCCTTGATCCAGTTGCTCGCCACCCCCGAAAAGTTCAACGGCAAGAGAGTTCGAGTGTCCGGCTACCTGCGCGTCGAGTTCGAGGGAAATGCGCTCTACCTTTCCAAGGATGCCGCAGACAACATCATCAGCGAGCACGCGCTGTGGACAGATTACGCCGAACATCCAAGCCTTGAACCGGCCACCCGCCCAAAAGGCAAGCAGCCCAAACTCGCGGATTTCGACGCACGATTTGTCCTCATTGAGGGCACCTTCGACGCCACACGGCGGGGACACATGGGTGAATTCAGTGGCACCATTCGCGACATCACCCGTGTCATGGAGCTCATCCGTTATTACGACGGTCGAATCCACCTCCGCAAATGAACGGGGCGCCTGCCAATGCGCCGCACCGAACAGGCTCCGCGGTCACGGCGGTGTCTTCTCGATTGCTTCCGCGGCTTCCCCGGCTCGGATTGCCGCCCCCTCGACTCGGGACATTGCTTTCCTGACTCGGGACGTGGCTTTCCCGACTCGGGTTGCGGGTTCCCTGACTCGGGTTGCGGCTTCCCTAACTCGGAAAGCGATTTTCACGACTCGGGTTGTGACGTTCCTGACTCGGGAAGCGGCTTTCCTGACTCGGAAAATGATTTTCCGAGTCGATAAAGTGGCGTTTTTTAGCCAGCTTGCGGCCACTTTACTCTGTAGAACCGTAAAACGCTGCGGCGGGCTCAAGAGCTGTGTGGTGGAGCGTCCGCGAAGCCGAAGCAAATGAAAACCCTGATTATTAACACCCATCTCACCTATGCCGGTTGGAGTGAGGGCAAGCTGAACTTGACCTTCATGGATCTGGCAAAGTCGTTTTTCGTGGAGCGTGGGCATGAGGTCGTCGAGACGTGGGTTGAGCGGGGCTATGAGCCGAATGGAGAGGTGCAGAAGCACGCCGCCGCTGACTTGGTCATCCTCCAGACACCCGTAAACTGGTTCTCTGCACCGTGGATTTACAAGAAATATGTGGACGAGGTTTTCAACGCCGGTTTGGCCTCCAAGATATTGCTGGATGGT
>JAXDQV010000375.1:0-15723 GCA_034667645.1 Chthoniobacter sp. | reverse complement strand
CCGGTGCGTGTCCGCCGCCAGCGCCTTCGCTGTGATACGTGTGAATCGTGCGGCCTTTGAACGCGCGGATCGTCTCCTCGACGAAGCCAGATTCGTTGAGCGTGTCGGTGTGGATGGCGACCTGGATGTCGAGTTCGTCGGCCACATCGAGACAGGTGCTGATCGCGGCGGGCGTGGTTCCCCAGTCCTCGTGCAGTTTCAGCCCGATCACGCCCGCGAGCACTTGCTCGCGCAGCGGTTCATGCGTCGAGCAATTGCCTTTGCCCAAAAACCCGAGGTTCATCGGATACTCATCCGCGGCTTCGAGCATCCGGTGCATATTCCAGATCCCCGGCGTGCAAGTCGTCGCGTAAGTGCCGTGCGCCGGGCCGGTGCCGCCGCCGATCATCGTGGTGATTCCGCTCGCCAGCGCGTGCTCGATTTGTTGCGGGCAAATAAAATGGATGTGCGTGTCGATGCCGCCCGCCGTAACGATGCAGCCCTCGCCCGCGATGACTTCCGTCGCCGCGCCGATGGTCATCGTGATTCCATTTTGAATCAGCGGATTTCCAGCGTGGCCGATGCCGACGATGCGCCCGTTTTTCACGCCAATGTCCGCTTTGACCACACCTTGCACCGCATCCAAAATCATCGCGTTCGTGATGACGAGATCGAGCGACTCCGCGTCGCGCGCGAGCGGCGATTGTCCCATGCCATCGCGAATGACTTTGCCGCCGCCAAATTTCACTTCGTTGCCGTATCCGCCGTTCTCGGCGATCAAGTCGCGCTCGACTTCGAGGAACAATTCCGTGTCCGCGAGCCGCACCCGATCGCCAACCGTCGGGCCAAACATTTCGGCGTATTGCCGCCGCGACATTTTCATAATTTGCCGTCCACTTTGTTGTTCAGTCCGTAAACCTCACGCGCGCCTGCAAGCGCCACGATCTCGACTTCCTTAGTATCACCCGGCTCGAAGCGCACCGCCGTTCCAGCCGGAATGTTCAGTCGAAAACCGCGCGCGGCGGCGCGGTCGAAATCCAGCGCAGTATTGACCTCGAAAAAGTGAAAATGACTCCCGACCTGGATTGGTCGATCGCCGGTGTTTGCGACGCGCAGCGTCTTCGTTTCGAGTCCCGCATTGGCATCGAGCTCAGGCGCGCTCGCGACGATGATTTCGCCCGGAATCATCGGATCGGATTGTGGACGGTCACGAGCTTCGTGCCGTCGGGAAACGTGGCCTCCGCCTGCACCTCGTGGATCATTTCGGCGACGCCATCCATCACGTCGCTCTTTTTTAAAATCGTGGTGCCGAAGCTCATTAAATCGGCCACGGATCTGCCATCGCGCGCGCCTTCGAAAATCTCGAACGTGATGATCGCCACCGCTTCGGGATAGTTCAGCTTCAGTCCTCGCGCCTGACGCCGCCGCGCGAGATCGGCCGCAACGACAACGAGCAATTTCTCCTGTTCGCGCGGCGAGAGATGCATGGAGCCTTTGTTAACGACCGCGCGGCAACGCCGTCAATCCATCGCGGCGGCAAAATTCACACCGTCAGATGCTGCTTCACGACCTCGCTGGTGAGGCCGCTGATGTCGCCGTGAGCGACCACGGTGCCGCGATCCATGATGTAAAAATCGTCCGCGAGCTGCTGCGCGAAATCGAGGTATTGCTCGACGAGCAGGATGCTCATTGAGCCCTCGGCTTTCAGCTTTTGCAAAGTGTCGCCGATCAGGTCGATGATGTTCGGCTGAATGCCTTCCGTCGGCTCGTCGAGGATAAGCAGCTTCGGTTCGGTGAGCAGCGCGCGGGCGATCGCGAGTTGCTGCTGCTGGCCGCCGCTCAAGACGCCCCCTTTGCGCTCGAGAAACTCCTTCAGGATCGGGAACAAATCGAGCACGCGCGTCACCTGTCCGTTCACTTTCCGGCTGCCCGCAACGAGCCCGATCTTCAGGTTTTCCCAGACGGTCAGATGCGGAAAAATGTCGCGTCCCTGCGGCACATAGGCGATGCCGGCGCGCGCCCGCGCATCCGGTTTTCGGCCGATCATGCTTTTGCCGTCAAAAACGATCTCGCCCGCCGACGTGCTCTGCAAACCGGTGATGCTTTTGAGCGTTGTTGTCTTGCCGACGCCGTTGCGTCCCATCAAGCAAACAAGCCGGTTCGTGGGCACTTCCAGCGTCACGCCGCGCAGGATGCGCGAACCGCCGATGGAGACTTGAAGGTTCTGAATCGAGAGCATTTTACCAAGCGGGCACGCCCATCAGTTGTGGCTCTGTTTGCGACCGAGATAAACCTCGCGCACCCGCTCGTTGTTTTGCACCTCGTCGATCGTTCCCTCGCATAAAATCGAGCCCTGGTGCAGCACCGTCACCTTGGTGGCAATCTGCCGGACGAAAACCATGTCGTGCTCGATCACGATGATGGAATGCTTGCCCGCGAGGCTGAGCAAAAGCTCGCCGGTCTTCGCAGTCTCCTCGTCCGTCATTCCCGCCGCCGGTTCGTCCACCAAAAGCAGCTTCGCGTTCTGCGCGAGCAGCATCCCGATCTCGAGCCATTGCTTCTGGCCATGCGCAAGCGATCCCGCCTTGGACTCCGCTTTGTCCGCGAGGTTGATGGTTTGCAAAACTTCGTGGATGCGTTCGCGCTGCGCCGGAGTGATCCGCGCGAAGAGCGCCGGGAAAACTCCGCGGCTTCCTTCCATCGAAAGCAGCACGTTTTCAAAAACCGTGTGGTCAAGATAGACGGTCGGTGTCTGGAATTTCCGCCCGATGCCGAGCCGGTAAATCTGATATTCGTTCAGTTTCGTGAGCTCGACGCTTTCGCGGCCGAACTGGATGGTGCCGGTGTCCGGCTTTGAGCGCCCGGTGATCAAATCGAGAAACGTCGTTTTGCCCGCACCGTTTGGCCCGATGACCGTTCGCAGTTCTCCTTCGTCCACGTAGAAATTCAAATCCGTGATCGCCTTGAAACCGTCGAACGCTTTGTTCACTCCTTCCGCGGTCAGCACGAAGTTTTTCCGGTCGCTCATCTATTTTGAAGTCTCCTCGGCCGTTCCGATCAACATCGGCGCCGGCTCATCCGCCTTCGCGCGCGGCGCCACGATCATCGCTTTCAACTGCGTGACCAGCCCGACAATTCCTTTCGGCAAAAACAGCACGACGAGCAGGAACATCCCGCCGAGAATCATCAGCCAGTAATCCGGATACGCGCGCGTGGCCCAGCTTTTGAGCACGTTTACAAAGATGCAGCCGACCACCGGTCCGACGAGTGTCCCGCGGCCGCCTACCGCGACCCACACCACGGCTTCGAGTGATTTTTCCGGCGTCATTTCACTCGGGTTGATGATGCCCACCTGCGGCACGTAAAGCGCGCCACCCAGTCCGGCGATGATGGCGCAGACGACGAAAACGAAGAGCTTGAAATTTGCCGCGGCGTAGCCGGAAAAGAGCACGCGCACTTCGCTGTCGCGCACCGCGCGCTGCACCTTGCCGAACTTCGTCGAGGTCAGCCACCGGCAAAAAAGATAGGTCATCAGCAACAAGAGCGCGGAGCCGATGTAGAGCGCCCGCTGCGTCGCCGGATTCCGGATGTCGTAGCCGAGGAGGAACTTGTAGTCGGTGAGCCCGTTGTTGCCGCCAAAGGTGAAGTCGTTCCGGAAAAACATCAGGCACGCGCCATAAGTCAGCGCCTGCGTGAGGATGGAGAAATAAACGCCTTTGATGCGCGATCGGAACGCGAGGAACCCGAAGATCAGCGCCACCAGTCCCGGCACTGTCACCACCATCGCCGCCGCGAACCAAAAGTTGTGAAATGGCACCCAGTGCGCCGGCAATTTCGGGTAGCCGAGGAAGACCATGAAGTCCGGCAAATCGCTGTGATACTGGCCGAGCTTCCCAATCATCAGCATGAGGTGCATTCCGAGTGCGTAGCCGCCGAGCGCGAAAAACAGGCACTGCCCGAGGCTCAGTAAACCGGTGTAGCCCCAAAGCAAATCGATGCTGACCGCCAGCACGCAAAGCGTGAGGTATTTCCCGTAGAGATTGATCGCGAAATCCGAGACGTGGAGCGCGCCCGTCACCGGCGTGAATGCATTCAAGCACGGCAGGAGGACGATGGCGACGAGAGCCGTCACCGCAACGCAAATTGCCTCCGTCTTTTTGTTCACTGGAATACACCCCAAGGCGCTCTCACGATTTCATCACCACAACCCAGCCGTCAGCCTTCGCCACGCAGCCCTTTCCAAACGGAGACGAGTCCCGCCCAGGATTTCCTGACAATCCTTCGCCATCCGAATTCCTGTTTTCTCCAAGGCATGATGTGCTCCCTTCCACGATTGTTTTACCCTTCAAGGCTCCGGCTCTTGGTGACGAACAGACCCGCAGGTCGCCATTGCAGGAAAAGAATAATGCCGCAGAGCACCGTGATTTTTCCCATCACCGGACCGATGAACGGCTGCAGGGTTTGATCGATCAACCCAATGCCGAGCGCGGAGCAGACCGTGCCGATGATGTTGCCGACGCCGCCGACGACCACGGTCATGAAGCAGTCCACGATGTAGCTTTGGCCCAAGCTCGGGCCGACGTTTCCGATCTGCGAGAGGAACGCGCCGGCGAGCCCCGCGAGACCGCTGCCAAAGGCGAAAGTGAGCATGTTCACCCGCTCGGTGCGCACGCCCATGCACGCGGCCATGTTGCGATTTTGCATCACCGCGCGGATCAGCAGGCCAAGCGGAGTTTTCGTCAAAATCATCCACGTGCCGATGACGATGGCGACCGCGAATCCGATGACGAACAGGCGGTTGTAGCCGAGGAGCACGTCACTGATCGTGTAGTTGCCGCTCAGCCAGCGCGGGGAATTCACCTGGACGTTTGCCGCCCCGAAGATGAGGCGGAAGGTTTGCTGTAAAATCAACGAAACACCCCATGTGGCGAGCAGCGACTCGAGCGGACGGCGATACAGGAACTGGATGACCGTCCTTTCCAAAATCAATCCCGCAATCGCCGCGGTCAGGAACGCCAGCGGCAGGGCGACGAGGAAGTAACTCTCGTATTGCCAGCCCCCGAGATTGAGCGCGGGAAAGTGGATGTGCAGGCCGAACGGCGAAAGCCAGAGACCGGGCCCGAAGATATTCTCCACGATGTAAACCGTATAGGCGCCGACGGCGATCATCTCCCCGTGCGCCATGTTGATGACGCCCATCAAGCCAAAGGTGATGGCGAGCCCGAGCGCCACCACGAGCAGGATCGAGCCAAGGCTTAGTCCGCGAAAGATCGTGCCGACGAAATTGACGCGCGAGATGTAACTCTCAATCGAGCTGGCCGCATTTTGCGCGGCGCTCTTCGCGTCGCCCGGTGCTGTGCTGGCGGCAATCTGCTGGAGCAATCCGAGGCTGCCGATGGAGTTGAGTTTGCCGAGCTGGGTGATCGCCTCGATCCGCAAGGCGGAATCAGTGCTTTTAAGCTGAATGATCGCGATCGCCTCCTGCAAAGCCTTGAGCACCACGGGCGATTTTTCCTTTGCCTGCCGCGACTGTAGGATCGGGAGATAATCGACTTTTTGCGTTCCGCCGAGCTTCATGACCGCACTGCGGCGCGCCTGCGGATCGGCATCGGCGAGCGTCATCAGGTCGAGCGTGTTCTTGATCGCTTTGCGGAGCTTGTTGTCAGTGTCGGCGGCCTTTAACTCCCCGGCGGCAAAGGTCAGCCGCTGACCGCTTGCGTCGGTGAGCGGTTGGTTGTTGTCGATGCGCAGCGCACCCGCTTTTCCTTCCGCATCCTGGGCTTCCTCGAGCAGCACCGGGACGCGCGTGCCGTCGCCATTTTGGTAAATGAACACCGCATCCTGCGGCCACGCCACGAGGACTTTCCGCACGAGGTCGGAATTGCTCTCCGCGAGCGCGGCAATCGATTTCAACTGCTCGTCACCTTCGCTGACGATCGCGTGCGCGAGAAGCTGGCGCGTCGCCGCGGTGTCTTCCGCACGCGCGGTGAAGCTCCAGCTCACCAAGAACGCCGCCAGCACACCGACCGCAATGGCGCGTGCGCAGGAAGACGGAACGTGATGGCTGATTTTAAACATGCGCATTCAAAGACGAAGGGGCGGGTTTTCGCGAAACCCGCCCCTTGCACATTATCTTGAGCCGGACGGTTACTCTGCGGCGGTTTTCTTCGCGAAGGTCC
Source organism: Chthoniobacter sp. (assembly GCA_034667645.1). Lineage (GTDB taxonomy): Bacteria > Verrucomicrobiota > Verrucomicrobiia > Chthoniobacterales > Chthoniobacteraceae > JAJPJG01. The sequence goes on along the minus strand of JAXDQV010000375.1, from coordinate 9,565 downwards.
CCTTGAGGAACGGCTCGCCAAAAACCTGGTCGAACGTTTTCACGATCTTGAACTGCCCGTCGGCCTTGGTTTCGCCGATGTAAACATTCTTGGTCACGTGATGGTTCTTTTGCATCGTCACCTTGCCGCCGGGACCGGTGAATTCGACGCCGGCTTCGAGTGCCTCGCGGACCTTGTCCACGTCGAACGACTTCGCCTTTTCCACCGCGGCTTTCCAGAGATAAACGCCGTCGTAGGAAAGGACCATCGGGCTGCAAGTCACACGCTTTTCCTTGATCACACCGGGATACTTTTCCGTCGTCAGCCAGCTGTTGAAATCGCTGACGAACTTTTTATTTTCGGGCGTCGGAAGCGACATGAAGTAAGTCCAGCAGCCGAGCTCGCCGACGAGATCCTTGGTCGGAAGGCTGCGCAGTTCGTCTTCCGACAAGCTGAATGAGACGACCGGACAATCCGCGGACGTGATGCCGGCGGCGGCGATTTCCTTGAAAAACGGCACGTTCGAATCGCCGTTGATGGTGTTGATCACGCACGCGTCGCCACTGGCGGCGAATTGTTTAATTTCGCCGACGATCTGCTGGTAGTCGGTGTGGCCGAACGGGGTGTATTTGCCCGCGCTGGTCACGTTCCCTGCGTCGTCCTTCTTGAGGCCGCCGCCGATGTTTTCGACCGGCACACCCTTGCTCTGCAAATACTCCAGCAGCACGAGATTCGTTGTCTGCGGATAAACGTAGTCGGTGCCGATGAGGTAAAACTTTTTCTTGCCCTGATCGAGCAGGTAATCGACCGCGGGGGTCGCCTGCTGGTTCACCGCTTCCGCCGTGTAGAAGATGTTTTTGGAAAGCTCTTCTCCCTCGTATTGCACGGGATAAAACAACATCCCGTTGTCCTTTTCAAACACCGGCAGGACGGATTTCCGGCTCACCGAAGTCCAGCAGCCAAAGGTGCAGGCAACCTTGTCCTGCTCCAGGAGCTGCTTCGCTTTTTCGGCAAAGAGCGGCCAGTTCGACGCACCGTCCACGATCACGGGCTCGATCTTTTTGCCCATCACGCCGCCCTTCTTGTTGATCTCGTCAAAGGTGAAGAGAAGGATGTCGCGCAGCGAAGTCTCGCTGATCGCCATGGTGCCGCTGAGCGAATGAAGCACGCCCACTTTGACGGTGTCTTCGGCGCAAATTCCGCGGCTGTTGAGAAGAATCGTGCACAGGACCGTGCCCGAGATTTTAAAGAATTTTTTCATGAGTTTTCTGATTGGTTGATTGACTGATTGCCTCGGGGAGAGGTGGAACCAAAAAGGTGCGAAGAGGAAATGGGCTCCGCAAAACCCACACTCTCCGGGCTCCTCCAAACAAACCAATGAGTTGGAGGATGCCCGGAGATGTTTTTGGATTTTTAGAACGCGACGCCGATTGCGGCCGAGCCGACCCAATCGTTGTGCCGTCCGACGTTCACTGCCGCGAGATTCTTGTCGAGGTAGTAGTAGGTTGCACCGACGGTTGCCGTCCAGGTGCCGAGGCATTTCGGCATGAAGCCGAGACCCACCGCGACGTTTCCGCCAGCGGAGAAGAAGCCGAAGCCCTGATCCAGGTAGAAGTCGCCGCCACCGAAGCCAGCCGTAATCGGCAGCGTCAGCGTGGTCGGGAACATACCGTCTTTGATCAGCGTGAACGAAGGCGCTATGCCCGGCTCAAAATACCAGCCATTTGGCCCGAGGCCGGCTGCTGCACCCGGAAGTTCCTTCAGCACGGCGAAGTGCGGATGCAGCGCGAAGACACCGAGGTAATCGGAATCATTGAACGCGAGGTTCACGTTGATGCTGCGCTGCGGATCCGAAAGGCCGCTCGGGTAATCGAACTCGAAATAGCTCGTGGTGAGCGTGAAGTTCTTCAGGAACGTCACGGCGATGCCGGGTGTGTAGTCAAACTCCTGCCAGCCGGACACCGTGTCATTCGGCACGCCGGTGTGGTGGGAGTGCAAGCTCGACCAGATGCTCGCGTTGATCGTCACGCCGTTGATGAAAGCGCTCTCGCCGCCATCAAAGATTTTGAAGTAGAGATCGGCATACGGCTGGGCGATCACGCCCTGGTCGCCGTTGTTGATGCCGCGCGAGAAGTATTTCGTCACGAAGGTAACCCCGAGGTCGCCGGTGATGCACGACTTCGCAGTTTCTTCGACGACGGCTTTCGATTCTTTGACGGGCGTTTCCACGCCTGCAAAAACGGTCGCCGTGACGCACGTTCCGAGCGTGAATGCCGCGATTGCCGCAGCCTTAAGGGTAGGTTTTCTTAACATTTATTTCCTTGGTTTGGGTTAACTGTCGTTTTGTATCGCCGCCTTTTTTGAACGGCGAGGAGCGGCTAAGCAGTATCGTTGCCAACCACGAGAAGAACTTAATGTCCTGTCGCAAGTGGTTGTTTTGAAACAGCTTGTCTAGAATCAGATTTTAGCTCGGCGGAGACTTCGGAAGAAAAAAACCCGCAGCCACTGGGTGCGGTGGACAATTTTAGCCAGCAAAACGCCGCGCTCTGCCTAAACTGTTTCAACCGGGCAGACCGGCAGAGATTTCAGAAAAGCGCCGCCGTAGAATTTCGTAAGGATTCGCGGATCGAGAATCACGACGATCCCGCGATCCGATTTTGTCCGGATCAAGCGTCCGACCCCCTGCCGCAATTTCAAGATCGCCTCAGGAAGCGAGAACTCGGCAAAAGCATCGCCGCCGCGCGCCTGGATCATCTCCAGTTTCGCTTCGATCATCGGATGGTCGGGCACGGCAAAAGGCAGCCGCGTGATAATGACATTTGAGAGTGCCTCTCCCGGAACATCCACTCCGCTCCAGAAACTGTCCGTCCCAAAAAGCACGCTGCGCTCGCTGTTTTTAAACTCCTCGATCAACCGGTGCCTCGGCGCTCCCTGTCCTTGCACCAGCAGGTTCCATTTCGCTTTTTTAAATGATGTTGTCAGCCGCTCCGCGAGCGCCTGCATCGTTCGGTAGCTGGTAAAAAGCACGAATGCGCGGCCTTTGCTCATCTCCACAAAATGTTCGATCCATTTTGCCAGCTCCGCTTCGTAACCGTCGTCGCGCGGATCGGGCATCTTGCGCGTGACGTAAAGTTTCATTTGTTCCGCGTAGTCGAAAGGACTGCCGATTTGCAGCGCCTCGACTTCATCGGCCCCGACGCGATTGCGAAAATACGCGAGCTTCTCGCTGCCGACCGACAGCGTCGCGCTCGTCATCACGCAGCATTGCGTGTCGCGAAAAAGCATCCGCCGCAAGTGCGCGGCAATGTCCACGGGCGCCGCATTCAGGCTCAGCCACTTGTCGGTCTTGCCGGTCTTTTCAACCCAGTAAACGTAGTCCTCCGCCGCGCTCTGGCTTAGAAAGTCTGCAATCGCCACCCGCGCTTCGCGCACGCGCCGGCCGAGATCCTGCAGCTCGGATTTCGCCGTTTCATCCTCCAGCCCCTTCAGCACGGTCACGATCAGCGCCTGCAGTTTCGCGAGCTTCGCCGTCAGCGAATCCTCCACCAGATCCGGTTCGCGCACTCGAAACTCGCGGCCCTTTTTAAAATTCGCGCGCGCTTCCACCTGTTTGAAAAAATGGTCGATGTCATCGAGCAGCGCCGCCGCCTCGCGCACTCCTTCCGCATTGCGAAGCACGGTGAACAAGCCCTTCTTCGTCCGTGGATTGTATAACCTTTGTAAAACATACCGCAGTCCATATTGCGAGACGCCGAGGCCAATGTGTTTGGCCGCGACTGCCTCGAGCGTGTGCGCCTCGTCGAAGATCACAAAGTCGTTGGCGAAAATGTAGCCCGACTCCTTGTCCTCCACCTCCGCGAGTGGTCCCAGATTCATGAAAAACAAAGTGTGATTCATCACGACGAGGTCCGCTGAGACGAGCCGCTTGCGCGCCTGCTGATAAAAACAGCGCGGGTTTTGGCCGCACGTTTTGTTCGTGCAAATGTGCTGCTCGCTGCAGACCTGCGCCCAGACCTGCGCGTCCGGCTCGACCGTAAAATCCGACAGCGTCCCCTCCCGCGTCGCCTGCGCCCATTCCCAAATCCGCTTCAGCTCCTCCTGCTCCGGCCCGGTGAAAAGCTCGCCCGCGTGCGCCATCGCCCGCTCGAGCCGCAGCGGACACAAATAATTCCCGCGACCCTTCCACAACACGGCCTCGAATTCGACCGGCAGGATTTTCTGCAGGATCGGGATGTCTTTAAAAACGAGCTGCTCCTGCAGATTGATGGTGTAAGTCGAGACGACGGCCTTCCGCTTGTTTTCCAGCGCGAAGAGGATCGCCGGAATCAGATACGCCAGCGATTTCCCGACACCCGTTCCGGCTTCGACGACGAGATGCGTCTCGTTTTCCAAGGCGCGCGCCACGGCCACCGCCATCGTCTGCTGCTCGGCGCGGAACTCGAAGTTTTTTGCCTTCTCCAGCAACCCGTGCGGAGAGAAAATCTCCTCGATCCGCGAAACGAAATCGCTCGTCAGATTTTCGCGCAACGCAATCATAAGCCGCGCAGCTTCCGCGAACGCGCCGCTCATCGCAAGAAACTCGGCGGGTCAGTCTGCTTCCGTTTGCAAATCCGGCACGCGATTGAATGCGATCCGCATCGGCGCCGAATCCCGCGCACGATGACTGCCGCCGAAATAGAGTGCGTTCTTTCCATAGCGCACGTTGAGCGCATCGATCGATGCGAAGAGCTTTCGCCGGCGACCATCCTCCGGAGACAACGCGGGCGTGTAGTTTTTTTCACTCACCAAGTTGGTTAAATCTACACCCACCATCAGCGGCGGTTGCGCGACTCGCGGGCGGCGCTCCCACAATTTTTCCATCGAGCGCGCAAGCGCGATCGTGTCCTGCGTTTCCAAAAAAAGCATCTCCTCACAAAAACCGCCGACGTGTAAAAACTCCACAAAGAGCTGCAGCCCGCGAGCCAAATAGCCCTCTTTGCGCAGGCGCATCGCCGCTTTTTGCAAAAGCCGGTGCAGCACCGCGAGCGCGTCTTCGTCATTGCGGAGCGCGGGCGCCAGCACATGTGAATGACCGAGCATGCACTTCCTCGTCGGCGGCCGCAGGATCGTTTCCCCGCGCAGAGAGTCAAACATCCGCTCACCCTCGACGCCGCCCCAGATCGCTCGCAAATGCCCGCGCGGAGCCGCGCAGAGCGCCTCGACGGTGTGAATGCCCGCCGTGCGCAAACGTGTTTCCATGCGCCGACCGATGCCGCAAAAAGCGCGCAGCTGGAGATGAAACAAGCATTGCGGCAGCGCTGATTTTTCGATCACGACGAGGCCGTCCGGCTTTTGCTGTGCCGAATCCGATCCCGCTATTCGTTTGCCCGGGACGAGGCGCCAATTATCATTGTCTCGTGTCGGGACCGGTTCGCTCCACTTTGCTGTGCGTCGTCGCTCTCTCGGCGTTCGTGGCCACCTGTGCAGCGATCCACTCTTTCGCACCGCTGCATGTAAACGAGGTCAGCGAGAAGCTCCTCTTTTTCAAAACGCATCGCGCAGAGTTCGATACGGTTTTTGTTGGCTCGAGCCGCACTTATCATGGCGTCTCGCCGAAGGTTTTTGACGAAACGCTTCGCGCAACCGGTCGCACGACGCGGTCATTTAATTTTGCGATCGACGGCATGCAAAGCCCGGAAAGCCTGATGATGGTCCGCCGCATCGTTGCGCTCCGACCTCCCTCGCTGAAGCGGATCGTGCTCGAGACTTCGCGGTTGCGCGTGCTTTCCAATCCCGATCCCGTCACTCCGCGCGATATTTACTGGCACGACGCCGAGGCGCTTAAATACGCGTGCCGCAAATTCCTCGCGGATTCGCGTCCCCGGCCGGCAAAGAAAAAGGATGCCGGCTTTGCCAAGGCATGGGCGGAGTTCACAACGCACCTGCGCCTGTTTGCGGTGAACGAAATGAACATCGGCCGCGCCGGACTCTGGCTCGGCGAAGCCACTTCGCCGCCAAAGGTAAAGAAGCAACAACCGCCACCGCTCGGGCCGGACAACGACGGGTTCGCCCCGGTTTTTCGAGAGCCGGATGAACGGCATGTGAAAAACGTCGCCGCCGAGATGGAGCAGCTCCGGGGACGTGCGAAGCCGGTCCACCAAGTGGATCCAATTCACCGCGGCGAACTCGTCCGTCTGGAAAAGGAACTTGCGCAAAAACAGGTCGCCCTTTCATTCGTTGCCACTCCGTCCGTGCGAGAAGTCAACGGCAAGCTCGACGTTCCCGATGGCTCGCCGATCTTCGTTTTCGACGATCCGGCGAGCAGCCTTTACCGCCTCGAGAACCGCTTCGACGCCGACCATCTCAACACCACCGGCGCGATCGAATTCACCCGGCTGCTAGCGACGGAATTCGCGCGGCGCCTCGACGCCGCGCCGGCTCAGTAAGATTTCGCCCAGAGCACACGCCGCTTGCTCGGCTGCCCGCAGCCGCAAACGCACGTGCCATTTTCCTCCGGAGCGTCGAACGGAATGCAGCGGATCGTCACCTTCAGGTCGTCTTTGATCTTCGCCTCGCATCTCGCATCACCGCACCAATGCGAGCGCGCGAAGCCGCCGTGGATCTCGGGCTTGTTCGCGTTTTGCGGGGTAAAAAAGCCGTAGAACTCTTCGCGCGTGTCGAGGTCGCGCGTGTGCTCTTCGCGCAAGGCGAGAGCGCGTTCGTAGAGTGCATCCTGGATCGATTGCAAAATCGCGCCGATCCGCTCTGCAACTTGGCTCGCGGGTAAAAACTCCTTCTCCTTCACCCCCTGATCGCGCCGACTCAATGCCACGCTCCCCTTCTCCAGATCGCGCGGCCCGATCTCAATCCGCACCGGCACGCCGCGCTTGATCCACTCCCAGCTTTTCGTCCCGCCGCCGAGGTCGCGCTTGTCCACTTCCACCTCCACCGGCGCGCCGTGGAAAAGCTGCGCGCGCAGTTGCTCCGCGATCTTCTCCGCCGCGGCGATGACCGCGTCGCGCGTCTCCGGCTTCGGCGTGATCGGCAGCACCACCACATGCGCGGGCGCAACGCGCGGCGGCACGATCATGCCGTCGTCGTCCGCGTGCATCATGATCGCCGCGCCGATCAAACGCGTGCTCACGCCCCAGCTCGTCGTCCACGCATGTTCCTCTTTGCCCTCGCGCGACTGAAACTTGATACCGCTCGCCTTCGCGAAATTCTGCCCGAGGAAATGCGACGTGCCAGCCTGGATCGCCTTCCGGTCCTGCACCATCGCTTCGATGCACAACGTCCTTACCGCGCCCGGAAAGCGCTCGCTCTCGCTTTTCTCGCCGGTGAAAACCGGCAGCGCCAAAAACTCGCGCGCGAACTTTTCGTAAACGCCGAGCATGCGTTCCGTTTCCTCGATCGCCTCGCGCTCCGTCTCGTGCGCGGTGTGGCCTTCCTGCCATAAAAATTCCGTCGTCCGCAGAAAGACGCGCGGCCGCATTTCCCAGCGCACCACGTTGGCCCATTGATTGATCAGGATCGGCAGATCGCGCCACGACTGCACCCACTTCGCGTAGGTAGCGCCGATGATCGTCTCACTCGTGGGCCGCACCACGAGAGGCTCCGCGAGCTGTGCCGCGGGCGAAACGCGCATCTTCCCATCCGCGCCGACCTCAAGCCGGTGATGCGTGACTACCGCGCATTCCTTGGCAAATCCCTCCACGTGCGCCGCCTCTTTTTCCAGATACGACAGCGGAATGAAGAGCGGAAAATACGCGTTCTTGTGCCCGGTTTCCTTAAACATCCGGTCGAGCCCGCGCTGCATCGCCTCCCAAATTCCGTAGCCCCACGGCTTGATCACCATGCAGCCGCGCACGTCCGAGTTTTCCGCCAGCTCCGCCGCGCGGACGACCTGCTGATACCACTCCGGAAAATCCTGCGCCCGCGTCGGCGTGATGGCGGTTTTGGTTTGCTCGCTCAATGGGCCTCAGGAAAGCAGGAGTCGACACCCCGTCGAGAGTTGAGCGGGCTTACAGCGAGCTAGTAAAGTCACTCTACCGCATTTCATAGGTAATGTAACACTCGGAACCGCCTCTTATTGCCACCTGCACATCCTGGCCCAGCAATCACAAAGTTTCGTTCCAAAGTAGGCGAAGCATCAGATGCGTTGCTGGCTTTAAGAAGTGTTATACCTCCTCCAAGAGGAAACGTATTATGGAATGCGAGGCTACAAGGTGTAGTTTCGGCACCACCAGAAGTAGCACTTTGGATAAAACTGCGAATGATGACTGCTCGGTTAGCGGGAATGGTTACTAACGTTATAGACTCATCCCCATTAAGGGCGGCCACTCCAGTAGGGTTGCGATAAGGCCCGGCATTAGCTACCGAAACGCAAAATAGGAATAGTGCACCGATCGTCGATAGGAGAATTCGTTTCTTCATGTAGGTTTTGTGTGGGTTATTGGAGGTGGGGTAAAGCCATAATAGGATCGTGCTTTGCAATCTTGCATCCAAAGGGCACGAATTCGTGGCTGATCGAAAAAGATCCTCATGCCTTGATACCATGAATCCCAAACACGACGATCAATATAACTCGTTTTATAAAAAAAATACTCCTCCGCGCAAAGATTGAAGTAACTGAAGACATGTTCGCGTTCGGCGGCCGATAACAATCCTTCAGAGGGGCCAAACAGAATTGCGTTCAGGTCATCGTTGAGAGCGTCATACCGAATGTTGAATTCCACAAATAGCTCTTTGAAAAGCTTCGTTTCGTCGAGATGTTGACGATATAGAAAATAAGTGAACCCGGCAACCGTTCCAATGGCAGATATCAATAACTCTGGTCGCTTTGCCGCTTCCAAACGAAGCGAGCCCGTAGCCACAGCGGCAGCGCCAATCACAAAAATGAACGGATACCATCTTTTGTTGTGAAGTTTGAGTGGCATTAGTGGGCCCGCTCCTCATGAAGTAAATCGGCAATTTTGATGAAACAAGAAACATGACCTTGTTTTTTAATGGGCCTTTTACCTTGGTGCATCGTAAGCATCAGGAGGTTGGGGGCGCTGCCGGAGCAGGCGCGGGCGTAGGCGGCGTGGTGGTCCCGTCGTCATAGATGTAATCCACGCCCCAGCGCACGGCGATGTTGCGGCGGCCGGCGTCGTCGAGGCCGTCGCGCTCGCCGAGATTGAATTCGACGGTATTGCAGAGGCTGACGGCAAGTTTTTGCGCGTCGGGATAGATGGCGGCGAGTTCGTTTTGCTGCTGGTCGGTGAAGGCCTGCGCGCTCTGGCTCGCATCGTATTTCGCTTTCACCTCGGCGTGGATGGCGGCGACTTCGGCGGCGCTCGGGAGCGCCATCGCGACGTATCGGGCGCCTTCCGCGGCGGCACGCTCGGCTTCGCCGGGAGCAACCTTGGCGGCGGCTTCGAGGACGGCGGAGGCGGTGGAGAGATCGGGCAGCGCGGTGGCGCTCACATCGCGGCCATAGTAGGCGCGCCCGCCGCCTTGGAGCCTTGGAGCCTTGGAGCCTTGGAGCCTTGGAGCCTTGGAGCCTTGGAGCCTTGGAGCCTTGGAGCCTTGGAGCCTTGGAGCCTTGGAGCCTTGGAGCCTTGGAGCC
>JAXDQV010000374.1:0-2710 GCA_034667645.1 Chthoniobacter sp. | reverse complement strand
GAAACCGCCTCTTCCTTGTTTTTGATTAAATCTCGGTAGTCCTTGGTGCCGCCGGATTTTGCCACTTCCTCCCAGCCCCCCGAGCTCATCGAGTGGCGCGGGGCGGCGTCCTTGCCGCGCTTCGTTGCTACCAGATCCGCGGGATTGATGTCCGTGATGCGTGTGTAAATATCGATGGCTTTGTCGCTCAGGCCATTCTCGTAATAATAGTCGCCCAGAGCGTGCAAAACTTTCGCGTCCTTCGGGTTTCCCTCCACGATGGTTTCGAGCGCAAAGGCCGCCACTTCCGGCATCCCGGCCGCTTTTGCGGCGTCGCAGAGGAGCTGGTTCGCTGAACTGCTGTAAGGATCGGACTCGAGTGATTTTTCCGCCAGTTCCATCGCCGCGACCGGATCTTTTTTCACCAGGCTTCCGCCTTTGAGCGCTGCGCCGGAGAGACCGGAAAAAAAGCTTTTCTTGCCCTTGGTGGACTGAATTTCTGCGCGACGCAGCATTTTCCTCCCATCCAAAAAGGCCGGCGCCTCTTTTAAAACCGCCTGCAATAAAGAGATCGCGTAGCCGAAATTGCGAAGCTCCATCGCGCTCAGCGCCTTGAGCCACAGACTGCGTGCGTTGTCAGAAAGATCTTGATCAGTTTTGAGAGCCATAGGGGAAACGTGAAAATGTTTATCCGCACCGGAGGATTTTGACAATCCCGCCTTCACACTCTTTCGCAGCGAATTTTTTCCAGTGGCAAAACCGCTCTCACCTCCGTTTATCTTTCATCCATGAAATCCAGCCACTGGTTGGTGAAGCAGGAGCCGACGACGTATTCGTGGGAGGATTTTGTCCGTGACGGGAAAACCGCCTGGACTGGCGTTCGCAACTTTCAGGCGCGAAATAATCTGCGCGCGATGCGCAAAGGCGATCGCGTGCTTTTTTACCACAGCGTGATCGGCAAAGCGGTCGTGGGCATCGCGAAGGTCGCGGGCACGGCTTACGCCGATCCCACCGCCACGGAGGGCGATTGGGTTTGCGTGGATCTCGTGCCAATCCGAGCTCTCGCGCGGCCGGTGTCGCTGGCTGAGATCAAAGCCGAGCGCACCCTCGCAAAAATGCAGTTGGTCACCCACTCGCGCCTTTCCGTTATTCCGCTGAGCGAAGCGGAGTTTGACAAAGTTTTAACACTTGCCGCGAAACCAAATTGAACAACCAGCCTTTCCCAACGTCAAAACTCACATCATGAAAACCCTCAGCACATTATTTACGCTCGCCGCCGTCGCACTGCTCCACCTTCCCGCGTTCGGCGCGGACGAAAAGGAGTCAACGGTCAAAGGAGAGATCTTGGACCTGACCTGCTACGCGGATCACGGCGGGGCGGGAGAAAAGCACGCGGCCTGCGCGGCCAAATGCATTTCCAGTGGATTGCCGGTGGGCATCAAAGGCGAGGACGGAAAAGTTTACACCGTCGTCGGGGATCACAAGCCGCTCAACAAAGAGCTGGCGGATCACGCCGGGAAAACGGTGACGCTCAAGGGCAAGGTCGCGTCGAAGGACGGCGTGAACCTGCTCGAAAACGCCGAGCTCGTTAAGTAGCTGCGGATGCAGCAGCAGAGCGTGTCCGAGCTGATTCAGGCGCACCTGAATCAGCCGGAATACCTGCACGCGTTGCTCAATCCTCTGCCCGTTTACGGCATTGCCATCGGCGTGGCCGTGCTGGCGGCGGCGATCGGTCTGCGCAACCGCGCGGCACAAATCACGGGGCTCGCCGTCCTCCTGGCCAGCGCGCTCTCCGTGTGGCCGGTGATTCACTATGGCGAGCTCGGCTTCGACCGAATCCTCACCCAGGCCGATGAGGGGGGAACAAACTGGCTCGACGCCCACGCGCAACGCGCCGAGCGCGCCGAACCGGCGTTTTATGCGCTCGCTGCCATCGCCGCGGTCGCGATGGCCGTCCCGCGAAAATTTCCCAAAAGCGAGCTCTGGCTTAACGGGCTGACGCTCATCGCGGCCATCGCGGTTCTGTTTCTCGGCGCATGGATCGCCTATGCCGGCGGCCAGATTCGACACCGTGAGTTTCGCTACGACGCGCCGCCCGAACCGCGCGGCGGATACGAGAAAATGCGCGATTAAAAACGGCCTTCGCTCTCCGTCGAAACGAACTTTCAGTATGGCTACGAAACTAAATATCAAAGGCACCTGGAACGAAATGACGGGCAAGTTGAAACAAAAATACGGGCAGCTAACCGACGACGACCTCACCTTCGCCGAAGGCAAGGAAGACGAGTGGCTCGGCCGGCTCCAGCAAAAGTTGGGACGGAAAAAGGAAGATCTCCGGGACGAGATCGAAAAACTGTAGGGCCGTTGTAAGGATCGCGTTTCGCGCTATCTTCCCGCCGCGTTTCGACTAGAAACGCGCGCGATGAAGAAAGCGCTTTTATTTTCCCTCTGGCTCGCGCTCGGCGTGCTCGGCTGCCTTGCGCTCGCCGTCCTTACCTTGCATCGTGGCGAAACGATCAACGCACTTTGGATCGTCATTGCCGGGGTTTGCGTCGCCGCGATTTCGTATCGCTTTCACTCGAAGTGGCTGCTGACGAAAGTGCTCATCCTCGACGAGCGGCGCGCCACGCCGGCCGTGGTGCACGAGGATGGGAAAGATTTTGTGCCGATGCACAAATGGATGGTTTTCGGCCATCACTTCGCGGCCATTGCGGGACCGGGACCGCTAGTC
>JAXDQV010000373.1:0-4232 GCA_034667645.1 Chthoniobacter sp. | reverse complement strand
CGGTGGTCGCCGTATCATTATGTCCGCCAGCCTGCGCGCCATGTTTGCGCCCATGCGGCCGACACCGACGAAGCCGAGTTTGTCACTCATCGGCTCAAGTCGCGAAAAACGGATTGTGCAGCTTTTCCTCCGCGACAGTGGTCATCGGACCGTGGCCGGGACAAATGATCGTCTCGTCGGGAAGCGTGAGAATTTCTGCCCGATTATTCCGCAGCGCGTCTTCGTAGCTCACCGTTCCGCCTCCCATCGACCCGGCAAACAACGAGTCCCCGACCACCGCGACCGGCTGCGAAAGCCCCTCGATGACGTAGGTCAACCCGCCCGCCGAATGTCCGGCCGTGGGCCGGACGCGGATTCGAAGCGCGCCAATTTCAAACTGCCGGTGATCGTCGATCTTCTCTGCGCCATCGAGCGGTTCGCGGTGCGAAACATAAGCGGGTGCGCCAGTCTGGGCCGTTAACCGGTCGAGATCGTAAATGTGATCTCCGTGCGTGTGTGTGAGAAAAATCGCCCGCAGGGTAAGCCCGTGCTGCCGCAACCCGTCGAGCATCGCATCGCAGTCCGATCCCGTATCGAACGCCGCGGCCTCTTTCGAGTTCTCGTCCCACGCGAGGTAAGCATTCACCGTCATGTCGTGAAATGGGGTGGTGAACATCGCCACCCCGGACAGTGCGATCTCGCGTGGCGCCCATCGTTTTTCGCCCGCCTCAATGAGCGCCCGTGCATTCAGTCCGAGTGTCGCCGCGATGCGTCCGGCCGCCGCCGCGTCGAACTCATCCGACCGGAGCCGCTGGATCGCTTCGATTCCAATGCCGGTTTTTGCTGCCAGCTCAGAATCGGAAATGCGCAAGCCGCGCTGAGCCTTGCCAATGATATCGGAGAAATTGTCTTCGAGCGGAATCGGCATGGAAATCGCAGCTTACTTGTCGCGCGCCGGGTCGTAATCGAATTCGCCGCAGTCGAACGCCATCATTTTCGAAAGCCTGGTCACCTTGAACTCCTCGACCACCGCGCCATCGCTTTGAAACAGCATGAGCGAATCCGGCTCCCATCCGCGCGCGACCGCTGCCCATTTTAAATGCGCCGTATCCGTGAGCCGCTTGAGCGGCAGGCCATCGCCCGCTCTCAAAAAGCTGCCGTCCTTGTCAAAGGCGACTGAGACTTCCAGTTCGCCCGCTTTCTTTTGCTCAAGCGGATTTTTGGCCAGCGCGAGCTTCACTTTTTCCTCGGGCGAAAACGGTTTGCCCTCCGGCGTTTTGAGCTTGTCTCGCACCGCCTCAAGCGTATCGCTGCGAACGATCGTTTTTGAAAACAAAACCTTCCACGTTGATGTCGCTGGTAGCGATGCGGCGGGCGTGGATGTCGGCGCGGAAATCAGCTCCAATGCCCGCAACCGCTGGATCGTCGCGCCTTTTTCATCGAGCAGAAAAATCAGGTCGCGGTTTTCCGCCGCCGAGATCTTGCGCGGCTGCGGCTCGTCCGGTTCCGTTGCGAGGCGTCGCAGAAATTCGCCACGCGGCGAGAACTCCTTCACCTCGATTGCGCCGGCAGCGGTCTGGTCGATAACCCACAAGTTGCCACGCTCGCCGAAGCATGCGTCGATTGCTTTCGTTAGCGACGGCACATCAAGCGGCAGATCGCGTGGCGCGCGATGTGAATCGCGCTCGATGATTTTCCCGTCCTGCACGAGCGCCTCGCGGTGCTTCGCCGCCGATGCGGGGCCGGCGTTTTCGAGCTCAGCGCCGGTGGCCATCATCTTCTCAGGGTTTACATTGACCGCGTCGCGCACGGTGGATTCCGCCGCTGACTTGCCGAATTCCAATTTGCCGGTTGCATCGCCTTTCAACATCGTGCGCCCGTCCGCGGCAGTCTCTGCGATCGCCTCAAAACCTCCGCTTGCGGCCTTGATCTCGATGATCCGCCTCACACGAGGCGTGTTTTCGCCGACGACGAAGTCATTGCAAAGAAACGCCTCGCCCTCGACGTCCGTGTCCTCGCCCACGCACCAGCCGCGAGCGGAATATTTTCCGGCAGGCATCTGCGCGCCACTGTCGTCTTTGCCATTCCAGTATGTAATCAGCCCATTGAGCGCGACGCCGAATTTTACGGCTTCGTCATCGGTGTGCAACGCACGCAACAGCTTGCCCGCGGCATCGTAAACGCCGACGGAAAACGTCCCTTCCATTGGCGGGGGGATAAACTGAAGTTTAACTCCCGTTTTCTTCGGGGGCGGACTCGGCGCTTCCTCCTGCGCCACGGCGGAAAGCCCGAGGGCAAACTGCAAAAGGCACGCTGCGGCAAACGCGCCCGAGCAGCGTCGCAACGCTCTGTTGGCTGAACCGCTCACACGTAATAACGCCAATCCAGATTCGGGAAAATGTTGTCGCGCCACTCGCTGTTTTGCAGAAATTTCTCGTCGATATCCTTGCAGCGGATCATGTCGTAGAGCCGCGTGAAGCGCAGGAGGTGATCTTTCGTCCGCTTCGTCGCGTAGTCGCGCGCGGTGCCGGTTTTCATGAGAAACGCCCAGTCGCTCGATTGCGCGAGGAGCAGTTCGCGCGCGAGTTGCCGGAGCGCGCGATCGAGCAGCGGATCGGTCGTCTCCTTGTGCTGGCGGGCGAGCTCGCTCATGCGCCGGGCGGCGGCGTGGAGATGTGGATAAATCCATGAGTTACTCTCATCGAGCCAGACTTCCCAGTAGCCTTTGTGGCCCCAGCTCGATGCGCTCGGCACCACGAGCTGGAGCGTGTTGTGATCGCCCAGATAAGCCGTCGGCGTGGTCAGCTTGAATTCCTGTTGGTCGTAAGCCGCTTTGCGGATGAAAAGGTTCAAAAACTCCGGACCTTCAAACCACCAATGGCCGAAAAGCTCCGCGTCGAACGGGCTGACGACGATCGGATCGATGCTCGCGACCTCGCGCAAATGTTTGATCTGCTCGGCGCGGTTCCACATGAAATTCCCCGCATGGGAATCGGCCGCGCCCATGGCCCAGCCGCGGTTGTAAAGATCCTTGTCCTTCGTGCGACCCGTGATGCGGTGATACTTGATTCCGGTGAATTTCCGCGGCCCGTTCGCGGGCAGGAAAGGCCGCAACTCTTCCTCTGGCAAATCGAAGCCAATATCGCGGTAAAAATCCCGGTAAGCCGGATCGCCGGGATAGCCATGCTCCGCACTCCAGACCTGCTTGCTCGACTCGCGGTCGCGCGCATAGGCCGCGACGCCGCTTGGGGTGAAGACCGGCGTGTAGATCGCGTAACGCGGCCGCGGATTGCCGAACATGAGACCGTGCGAATCCATGATGAACCAGCGGATATTCACCTCTTGCAACACCCGGTCGAGGCCCGGCACGTAACCGCATTCCGGCAGCCAAATTCCGGCCGGATCCCGTCCAAAACATTCACGATAATGATCCCGGGCAATGCAGATTTGCGCCCGCACCGCCTCGGGGAAATTTTCCATCAGCGGTAGAAAACCGTGCGTCGCGGCGCAGGTGATGATCTCCAGCACGCCGCGCTCCTGCAGCCGGGCAAATGCGCCGACGATATCGCGGTTCCAGCCATCGACGAAAAGATTGCGGCAGGTGATGAACCGCTCCAGATACATCCGCGCGAGCTCGTTCAGGCGCGCGTCATTTTGCGTCCGGTCAAGTTCCCTCTTCGCCAGCGCGATGGCGCGCTCGATGTAGCGCACGTAACGATCCTGCAGGAGAGGATCGCGCAGCATCGAGCAGAGTGTCGGCGTGAGCGACATCGTGAGCTGGAACGGCACGCCCTCGTCCACGAGCCGCCAAAGCACCTGCAGGAGCGGCAGATACGTCTCGGTGATCGCTTCGTAAAGCCAGTCTTCCTCGAGAAAATCCTCGTATTCCGGATGCCGCACGTAAGGCAAATGGGCGTGGAGCACCAACGCGAGATAGCCAGAAGACATCGCGAAAAAAGTTGTGCGCGCTGCGAACCTTTGTCGAGAGCGGAGTCGCCCGGAGCGTCAGCGCCCGGGAAAAATAACTTGCCCGCCCCACTGCCGCGGGTCTGTTGTCAGTCGCGCCTCAGATTCGTCCCATCAACACCAGAATGATGATGATCAAAACCACCAAACCGAGGCCACCGCTCGGAAAATAACCCCAACTGCGTGAATGCGGCCAGGTGGGAAGAGCACCGAGCAACAGGAGAATCAACAAGATGAGAATGATGGTGGACATATTGGAAAGTTTGACCCTGTTTCGTGTCTGCGGC
>JAXDQV010000372.1:0-6053 GCA_034667645.1 Chthoniobacter sp. | reverse complement strand
TCCACTTGGTCGGCTTTCCACCAAGAGTTCGTCGGAGCCTTTCAATCTGACGACACCTCTTTTCGGTATTCAATTTTCGACCAATTCTGTGATGGATAACGTCTACAGTTTTCAACCACTTACGTATCACGGGTCTGGAGGTCCTGGAACCCCGGTTTTTCCACGGGGGTTTTCGGAATTGCATGCCCCGTTTTGGTCGTAATGACCACCTTCCAGCCTGAACTCCAGAACCGATTTTTCGGCCAAAAGGCGGGATTATCCTCGATTTTCGGCCCTCGCGGGCGGCGAGAAAGGGATCCGGCGTGAAAACAGCGCCTGACAGCCCTCCGGCAGAATCAATGATCTCGGGCTCGCTTGGAAATGATGGAAGGTCTGAGGCGCAGGCCTCGCGCTGGATTCCTCAGAACAGCTCGGCTGGCAGATGCAAAAGACGCAGGTCGTCAGGACTCGGCGCTGCTTGTATTTTGCCAACTTGGCACGGAACGCACAAGCTGCCTCTATGTTCGAGCAGGTCAACGACCTTCACTCTGCACTAAACGCCGCCGAAATGGTGGTCCGTCTCCCGGAGTCCGTTGCTAAAATTCAGCGGTTCGTTCGTAAGGCTGCGGCGGAGGGTCGGTCGGTCGCGCTGTGCGGAGGGCGCCATGCGATGGGCGGGCAGCAGTTTCGCCAACGCGGTGAACTCCTCGACTTGCGCAGGCTGAAACGCATTCTGCATGTCGACGAGGAACGTGGACTGGTCACTACCGAGGCGGGTATTCAGTGGCCGGAGCTGATTAGCGGTGTCGTGGAAGCGCAAGCGCCGACGGCCCGATGGGGTGTGCGCCAAAAGCAGACCGGCGCGGATGCGCTCTCGCTCGGTGGTGCGCTTGCGGCCAACGTGCACGGCCGTGGGTTCCGCATGGGGCCAATTGTGGAGGATGTAGAGGCTTTCCGGATTGTCTGTGCGGATGGCGAGGTGCGGCGATGCAGTCGCGATGAAAACAGCGAGCTCTTTGCGCTGGCGATCGGCGGCTATGGGCTCTTCGGTGTAATCGTCGAAGTCACGCTCCGCCTCGCGCCGCGCCGCACACTCCGGCGCGTGGTGCGGGTGATTGATATTGAGGAGGCAGACCCGGCCGCGCGGCGCCGCATCGAGGAGGGGTTTCTCTACGGAGATTTTCAGTTCAATATCGACCCGGCCTCGCCGGAGTTTCTCACCGCCGGTGTCTTCAGTGCGTACTGTCCCGTGGCTGGCGACCCCGAGCCGCCAAAGGAGCAGAAGCGCATCGCCCGCGAAGATTGGCTGCAACTCCTCACCCTGGCGCATTCCGACAAGGGCGAAGGTTTCCGGAAGTATGCGCAGTTCTACGTGGGCACCGATGGCCAGTTATACAAGAGCGATACGCATCAGCTTTCCGAGTATCTCGAGGGATACCATGCCGAGATTGAGCGGACGCTCGGCTCTCACGTCCGCGGGTCAGAAATGATCACCGAGCTTTACGTCCCGCCGCCGCGTCTGATTGAGTTCCTGCACAGCGCGGCGGAGATGCTGGTCGAGCGCCAGGCCTCGGTGATCTACGGCACGATCCGGCTCATTATGTCCGACGAGACGACAGTGCTCGCGTGGGCGCGGGAACGCTTCGCCTGCATCATCTTCAATCTGCACGTGGATCACACTCCGGCGGCAATCGAGTGCGCGGCGGAGACCTTCCGCGATCTGATCGACCTAGCGATCCGACTTGGCGGAAGCTACTATCTTACGTATCACCGCTGGGCTACCGCTGAGCAGTTCGCCGCCTGCTACCCTCGCGTTCGCGAATTCTTCGCCGCCAAGCGGCGGCTGGATCCTCAAGGAGTTTTCCAGAGCGACTGGTTCCGCCACTACGCGCCGCATTTCTCGTGAAGGCATGTCGAGCCAGCTCCACGGCGCGGCTCATCGCCATGGCCACGATCATGTGGCCGGAACTCGCACCTCCCGGTGCCGCTGCGTTATGCGAGTCGATGCTTAGAAAGGAGCCGGGATTTCTCACGCTCGCTCGCTCCCGAGTATGGCGAAAGGTGGCTTCCCTCCTTGAAAAATTGTTGCTTCCAGGCGCGGTGAATCACTGGCTCGCGCGCAAACGCGAGATCGATCGCCTGGCGCGGCAAGCGCACGCTGACGGCTTCTCCCAACTGCTCGTCATCGGCGGCGGGCGCGACACACTCGCTTTGCGTATGGCCGCCGAGGGTCTTTTTACCCGCATCATTTTCGCTGATCATCCAGCCACGCTGAGCAGCCTGCCGGTGCTGGACCCGCGGGTTGAGCGCGTGCCGTGGGATCTCACTTCCGACGAACCACTGCCAACTATTTCCCCGGCAGCCACACTCGTCGTCATCGAAGGTGTGCTCATGTTCCTGCCACCGCCCATCGTGAGCGTTCTTTTGCAACGAATAGCCAAAATGCCCGTGCCCCGTGTGCGGTTGATCGCATCCTGGATGGTGGAACGGCCGGGTCAGCCGATTGGCTTCGAAGAGCAAAGCCGGTTCCTCACGGCTTGGCTGCGTTGGCGTGGCGAGCCAATGCTCTGGGCCACCACGAGGGAACGCTTCACCGAACTTCTGCGCGTTACCGGCTGGCCGGAGCCGCGCTTCCTATGCTTTGCCCTCGGAGGCGAGCAACTCGCCATAGCGGAGCGGAGATTCTGAGCGCTGGCAGCAGATGATTAATCCAAGTGGCGGAACAGAGCGCCCTCGTCTGAATATCGCCGATATGAGTTCCTCGATGCTCACACCCAGGCTTAGTGCAAGCAACACCAGTTCCCAGTCGGTGGACCGTCGTTACGGAAGCTGAAACTAAAAGTGGTGGAACCTCGTAACAAAGCGCGCGAAAGGGTGAGTGGATCCTCGCGCGCGGTGCATGAATTCTATCCTGAATCGTCTTGTGAAATGCAATTTTTCAAGCAGAGTGCATCAGGTGAACAAAAGGGAACCGTTCATTTTCCCCGCTACGAAAACAATGTTGTCACCCAAACTTTTCTCTCGACAAAAGAAATTGGTGTGCATTTTGCTCACTCCTGACTTCCAACAAAGGTAAAAAATGCCGCAAGCTCCAGTTACATATTCTAGCCCAAAGCTCGCCGTGGCGATGGTCGAGGTTTTCGGCAAAAATGCGTCAGAAATCAAAGTCGTGCGTCGTCCAAGTAAAGATGTTCCGAGATTCTTGGCGAAGGTAGTCGCTGCTCGCCAAAAGACCGCCTCTAGCAAGTTACGGTTCAAATAAAGGCTTCCTCGACCCTGGTTGGCAGAACATGAGCGATCAGGGGCGTTGGGTTGACGGCGATCTCGTAGAGGTCGGAAACACTGCTTCGCCGTTTTCCAGTTTCGATTTCGTTGAGCGTCACTTTGGGGATTACCCTCCTATCAGACGCTTGTTCTCACAAGCACGCGGGCTTGAGATGAAGGCGGTTTTACTTGAAAACATCCCAGCGGTTGGTCTCGTAGCCTTAGAGAACGAAGAAATATCCAGGCTCTATAGCGATTACAGCATGGGTGGATTGCGACGAATGAGCTTCTGGTCCATCGAGATAGAAGACGTAAGCGATTTAATAAAAGCCTCACCAGATGCACTTTTGGGTTATGCGATCCTCAAAGAGGACAAGGTTCCAAGTCTTGGGAAGCAAGAGTGGCACGTTTTTGAAGCAGTAACACGCAAAAATGAATTTCGTCATATTTACATTCCCTCCGGGAAGCAATTCGAAGTGCGAATTCAAGGGACGCCTTTTTCGATCCCCGGCGTTTTGTATTGTCAGCAAAATGGCCTCAACAAAGCCTGCGCTCAAGTCGCGCTTCGCAGTCTTTGCGCTTTGCACGTGCCGGATTCCGAAGTGTCATTTCAAGCGATCAATAATGCCGCAGCATCCGCTACAGGTCCTTTCGACCCAAACCAAGGATTGGATGTCACTCAGATGCGCGCGGTCTTAGAATCCTTTGGGATCCGCTACACTGATATTGATTACACTGCACTTTCTGACGAGGAACAGCGTGCATTGACCTACCAAAAATTTCTCTATGCAGGAATCGAGTCCGGTGCCGGCGCACTACTGGGATTTAAACTTACCGGGCCTGAGGCGTCTGGGCGACATATCATCCCATTTTTCGGTCATACATTCAATCGAGACACTTGGGTTCCCAACGCCGACAGTGCCTACTTTCACGTTGGCGAGGACACAAAATATATTCCAAGCGAATCTTGGTTAGCAAGCTTCGTAGGCCATGACGACAACTTCGGGTCGAATTACTGCGTTCCCCGACTTTATATCACACCCGAACAAGCTCAATATGTAGTCAGTCTCTATCGCAAGAATGTCCATTACAGCGGCGTTGAAGCGGAAGCCATCGCCGTAAACTTTCTCTATTCGATGCGAAAGCACATCATTCCATCCGGACCAGCTTGGTTACGCCGCATGGTTCATTACATCGACACTCAACAAGTGGTTCTCCGAGCAATCGCATTGACAAAACCTGAATACGTTACCCATCTCCGATGTCTGCAAGATTGGTCTGGTAACAGAGAGCACGAACTAGTGTGTGAACAAATTGATCAATTTTTACCCGAGAGTCTTTGGATGGTCGAATTGTCCGTGCCTGAACTATTTCCTGCCAACTTGAGAAAAGTTGGGGAGATACTTTTAAACGCAGGCACGGCCCCAGAGCCTGATCAAGACGTAGCCGCTTATATCTTCGCGCGTTTGCCGGAGAGGTATTTCGTCTTTAGCGGCACCGCGGATGATGGTACTCCAAAATTCGCAATCGGACCGAGTGGATTGGTTGCACATACACCGCTTTTTTCAGAGGCATGCAGGGGGGCTTAAGTCTAATGAAGGGAAATACGCAGAAATCTACTGAGTTGGGCGCTACTTCTTACGCGGCAAGCAGTAAGTCGCGATAAGTCCGAATCAGCCGGGAGACGATCGGGTGATCAAGTCCGATGAGCTAGGTGCGCTTCTGTCAGTTCTTTTCGATATTTTGTTTCGAGCTCTTCCGCCATGGATAACGCCTAGGATTTTCAACCACTTACGAAACCCGACTCTGGAGTAGCGTTTCGTTGAAAACCGTTACAGAGAGAATTCGCGCTTGGGTGCCCCATTTCCGTCTTTTTGGCCTTTTTTCACCCAAACTCCAGAACCGGCTAAAGTGGTGTATTTTCGCGATTCACGACCCCGAGGCCGCAATTTAGCGGAAAAGGAGCCCGCCACGCGGTTTAGCGGTTGAACACACCGCGAAATGTCAGGTCCCCTGATCTGGACAGGGTCGATCACGCCCGCCATGATTGTCTGACGGTGGCGAGAGAGATCCCTCAAAAAAGCGGCTGCTTGGGAATGCTCTTGGCGCTTTTTGGGATCAAGGGCCCGGAACCAACCAGTGCGGCGCTGTTCCGGGTGCGCGATGATTTTCTCTCCGCATCCGAGTTCTCGTTTTATCGGGTGCTGGAATCCATTGTTGCCGGCCGAGCAGCAATTTGTCCCAAGGTAAATTTGGGGGACGTTTTCTTTATTTCGGGAGCCGGACAAAACCAATCTCAGCGGAACCGTATCTCACGTAAACATGTCGATTTTCTGATCTGCACGTCCGAGGGTATGAAACCGGTTGCAGGGGTTGAATTGGATGATGCCAGTCATGGCCGTGCAGATCGCCAGGAACGAGACGCAATGATTCAGTCGGTGTTTTATCAGGCCGGACTTCCGTTGCTGCGGATTCCCGCTCGCCGCGGCTACTCTCCTGCCGAACTGGAGGATCTTCTAGCCCCTTTGCTTTCGCCGATACCGGCTGTTACTGGCGCGGCCTCAGACGCTATATCGGGAATACAACCTATCGCTTCCACGCCACTGTGCCCGAAGTGCGGCATACCAATGGTGCTACGAACTGGTCAGCGCGGAGCGAATCAAGGCAAGCAATTCTACGGCTGTCAAAACTACCCGCGATGCCGGGAAGTCATCCCGGTGTAATCGAGCTTTAATTCTTTTTCCCGATGCCGCTCAAGAAATCCGAACTCTACTCATCGCTCTGGAAGTCCTGCGACGAACTCCGCGGGG
>JAXDQV010000371.1:0-7856 GCA_034667645.1 Chthoniobacter sp. | reverse complement strand
TTACCCGCTGCTAACTGCTGGCTGCGGTCGCCAAGCTGCCTGCGAGTGGGAGATCCGGCAGCACGATTTCCCAGACCAACCCTAGACGGCTCAAGAGGCGGATGGTCAGAAACGTCACATCCAGTTCATACCAATAGTGCCCGTGTGAAGCAGCCCTCGGCTGGGCGTGGTGATTGTTATGCCAGCCTTCACCGTTGCTGATGATTCCGACCAACCAGTTATTGCGGCTCCCCTCCCCTGTTTCGTAGCGGCGCGATCCCCATAAGTGCGTGATCGAATTCACCGACCAGGTGATATGCCACACCAGCACTGTTCTGACGAAAACTCCCCAGACCAACATGCTGACACCGGCCATGATTGTTTCATCGGGACGCCGCCCTGACATCCAACTGATTCCTGCTCCAAGAAGAAAGAAGATCGCCCATTGGCTAACGTGAATCGCCGCCAGCCAGGTCGGGCGCTCGAGACGAAGGTAAAACCGGTCGCGTAGCAGATCCTTTACATACCGTTCCAAAATCGCCACCCGGCGGAAGTCACGATTTTCGAGCCACAGCCAGCCCATGTGGCTCCAGAGAAAACTAACCAGCGGAGAATGGGGATCGTCCGATTCGTCCGAGTGCTGATGGTGCATGCGATGCACGGCGACCCAATGAGCAGGCGTATCCTGAAAGCAACAGATGCCCAGCAAGGCCAGGAAATGTTCCAGCGTCCGGCTGCAGCGAAATCCGCGATGGGTCAGCAGCCGATGGTAACAAAGATTAATCCCCAACGTGCCGAAGACGTAGAGGCCAGCGAACGTTGCGATGACGCTCGAAACGCGAAACAGCGCCGGACAAAAGGCGAACAGAGCGATCGCATGAATCGAGACGACGCCGATCAAGTAGGACAAGCGGATGCAGCCGCGATCAACCGCGGGAGGGACCGGGAGACGCTCCGCCATCTGTGTCGCTGACACCTTCGTATCCTTTACTCCAACAACCCGCCCAAGGCCTGGCGGTTATTTCCTTTTGGCCGCAGCCAGCGATGAAGGAGGGGTCGGTTTTTTCTGATTGCTCGATTTCTTCGCGCTTTGTTGAGCCTTTTTCTTTTGGTTATTTTTTGGATTGGAGTCGCCCATAGGTCTCACTATTGCGGGCTGGGCTCAGCAAATGCAAGGCGCGGCGGACTTCCGCAGATTCCCTGCCCCGTCCACGGCACGAACACGAAGGTTGAACGGCGGGCGGAAAGCGGGTAATCGCAGCGCATGAATCCATCCACCGGCGGCCTTTTTCTCCTCGCGGTCACCGGCGTGGCCGCGCTGCTCGTGGTCGTCTTTGTGGTGCTGATGTTTAATTTCATCGGCATCTGGATCCGTGCGAAGGTGGCGAATGCGCCGGTCGGCCTTTTCAACATGGTGGCGATGCGGCTGCGGCGCGTGCCGGTGGGGATGATCGTGGACAGCCGGATCACCGCGGTGAAAGCGGGCATCGAGATTGGGACCGATCCGCTGGAGGCGCATTACCTCGCGGGCGGCAGCGTGGACCAGGTGATCCTCGCGCTGATCGCGGCGGACAAGGCCGGCATCACGCTCGATTTCAACCGCGCCTGCGCCATTGATCTGGCCACGAAAGGCACCGGCAAAACCGTGCTGGAAGCGGTGCGGACGAGCATCAATCCGAAGGTGATTGATTGCCCGAACGCGGCGATGGGGCGGCAGACGATCGACGGCGTCGCAAAGGACGGCATCGGGGTGAAGGTGAAAGCGCGCGTGACGGTGCGTTCGCATCTCGACCGGTTTGTCGGCGGCGCCACGGAAGAGACGATCATCGCGCGCGTCGGCGAAGGAATCGTGACGGCAATCGGCTCATCGGATTCCTACAAGGAGGTGCTGGAGAATCCGGATCGCATTTCCAAGACGGTGCTGGCGAAGGGCCTCGATTCCGGCACGGCGTTCGAGATCGTCTCCATTGATATCGCAGACGTGGACGTGGGCGAAAACATCGGCGCGAAACTACAGGCGGAGCAGGCCGATGCCGACAAGCGCGTGGCGCAGGCGAAAGCCGAAGTGCGCCGCGCCGCCGCGGTGGCGGTGGAGCAGGAAATGCGGGCGCGCACGCAGGAGATGCGCGCGAAAGTGGTTGAGGCGGAATCGGCGGTGCCGCAGGCGATGGCCGAGGCGTTTCGCTCGGGCAATCTCGGCATCATGGATTACGTGCGGATGAAAAACGTGGAGTCAGATACGAAGATGCGCGACTCGATCGCCGGCACGGAACGGCCGGGCGGCGAAGAGGCAAAATAAAGCGGAGGCAATGCTGCGCGATGAGCGTTCGTTTTAAAAAAGGCCGCTGAGATGGAACAGCTCGTCATCGCGCTCGTGGTGGGATTGGTCGCTTTGATCAAATACCTCGCCAGCGGTTCGGGCGAGAGCGAGCCGGACGCAACGAAAAACACCCCGAGCGCGTTCGGCCCGATGAAGCGCGGCGACGACGAAGCGGAACGGATGCGCCGCTTCATGGAAGCGCTCGGAGTCCCGCCCAGCACACGGCCTCCGCCACGCGCCCAGCGGCGACTGAAAACGCGGGAGGAGATTTTACGGGAACAACGGGAGTTGCCCGTTCCGCAGCTGCAGATTCCGCGCAAGCGCATCGCGCGCATCGAGGTCCCTCCACCGACTCCCGTTCCGTCATTGCCGGAGCCGGAACCCGTCGCCGTGTTGCCCCCCGCGTATGAGCCACCGCCGCCTGTCGCTCTAGCGATGCCGGTCGCGCCGGATGAGCCGCCGCCAGTGGATTCCCAGCCCGCAGTGCGCAAGCTCCTCCGCTCCGGGATGACGCTGCGAACAGCGGTGATTTTGCGCGAGATTCTCGGCCCGCCGCGAGGCTTGCAATCCATGCTTTAGCCGGTAGCCTCGTCCCACACTTTTGCCGGCGTGGCGGAACTGGCAGACGCGCTGGACTCAAAATCCAGTGTCCGCAAGGGCGTGTGGGTTCGACCCCCTCCGCCGGCATTACCCCTAAACTAGACCCGATGACTGACGCTTCGTTTCGCGTGTTACTGGCACAGGATTGTGCGACCGATGCATGCTGGATCGAACGGGCGGTCGCGCAAATGCAGTCCCCGTCCGCGAGTATGTCCCGAGCCGCTCGCCTCGACGAGGCGCTCTCCGTGGTGGCGGAGGGGTGCGTCGATCTGGTGCTTCTAAATTTAACGCTGCCTGACAGTGACGGATTCGAGACGTTTGAAAAATACATCGAGCACGTGCCGCACGTTCCGGTGATCGTTTTGAGCGGTATCGATGATGAAGAGCTGGCGGTGAGAACCGTGCATGCAGGCGCGCAGGACTGCATCTCGAAAGCGAGCATGGACACGCATCTGCTGGTGCGGGCGATGCGTTACGCGATCGAGCGCGGCCATGTGGAGCAGGCGCTGGCGCGGCAGCGCGACGTGCTCCAGTCGTTGCTCGATAACATCCCCGACCGGGTTTTCGTGAAGGATCGGGAAAGCCGTTTCATTCAGGTCAATCGAACGATGCTGAAAATGTTTGGAATGGAGCAGCAGGAGGACGTGGTTGGCAAAAGCGATTTCGATTTCTTCCCCGACATCGCACCGAAAACGCGGGCCGATGAGCTGCGGGTGATAGAAACCGGCGAGCCGATTCCCGGCCAGATCGAGCGGAAACTTTTGCCCGATGGAGGTGTGAGCTGGACGCTCACGACGAAACTTCCATTGCGCGACCGGGAAGGGCGGATCATCGGAATCACGGGCATCTCCCGCGATGTGACGGAGCTAAAAAAAATGGAGGAGGAGCTCGCCGCCGAGCGCAATCTTCTGCGCAGCGTCATTAACAACCTTCCTGATCCGATCTATGTAAAGGACGCCGAAGGACATTACATGCTCGATAACGTCGCGCACACGCGTTTCCTCGGAGTGCCGGCGGAAAGCCAGATCGTGGGAAAAACCGTCTTCGACTTTTTCCCGACGGCAGTCGCCGAGCACTTTCACGCGAGCGATGCCGCCATCATCACGTCGGGGACGCCGTTGATGAATCACGAGGAGATCGCCACGGATTCCACGGGCAATCGCAAATGGCTGCTGACGACGAAAGTGCCGCTGCGTGACGACTCAGACCATGTGCGCGGACTTGTTTGCATCGGCCGCGATATTACCGAGCAGAAGCTGGCGGACGAACGAGTGCGAGCGGTGAATGTGGATCTTTCGCGAGCGCTCGGTGAGCTCCAAAAAGCGCACGAAGACTTGCACTCCATCCAGCTCCAGCTCATCGAGGCAGAGAAGATGAAGTCCATCGGCCGGCTCGCTGCGGGCGTGGCGCACGAGGTGAAAAACCCGCTCGCGATCATCACGATGGGCGTCGATTACCTCGGCCAGCAAAACTTTTCGGACGACTCGAACGTCCCGATGATTCTAAAGGACATGTCGGACGCCGTGCAGCGCGCGGATGATGTGATCAAAGGACTGCTCGATTTTTCCGCGCCACGAAAACTAGAGGTGAGCGAGGAGGACCTCAACGCCGTCATCAAACAATCGCTCCTGCTGGTGCGCGGAGAAATGACTGGTGACGGCTTCAAGGTCGTGAAGGAATTGGATCCTGACCTGCCGCGGGTGAAACTGGATCGCGGCAAGATCGGCCAGGTGTTCGTGAATCTGTTTACCAATGCCGTTCACGCGATGGGCAAATCGGGGACGTTGCTCGTGCGGAGTTACGCGAAGCAACTCACCGGTGTCGGCGCGAACATTGGCGACAGTCGCTCGGAATCTTTTCGCGTTGGCGACACGGTGATCGTGGTGGAGGTGGATGACACCGGGCCGGGCGTGCCGGAAGACAAACTGACCAAAGTTTTCGAGCCGTTTTTTACCACAAAACCGACCGGGAAAGGCACCGGTCTCGGGCTCAGCGTCACGCGGTCAATCGTCGATCTGCACGGCGGCACCATCGACATTCGCAATAGACCGGAAGGCGGCGCACGCATTACAGTCACGTTTAAAGGCTGACGATTTATGGACAAAAAACGCATCTTGATCGTGGACGATGAATCCGGTTTCACGCGCCTCATGAAGCTCACTCTCGAGCGCACGGGAAACTACACCGTGCTCGAGGAAAACGACGGCACCAAGGCGCTCGATGCCGCGCGGCAGTTTCGCCCGGACCTGATCCTGCTCGATATCGTGATGCCGACCATCGACGGCGGCGATGTGGCGCGTCAGATCCAGGCCGATCCCACTTTGAAGAAGGTCAAAATCGTTTTTCTGACGGCGATCGTCTCCAACAAGGAAACGACTCCGGGCAATCTCATCGGTGGTTTTCCGTTCATGGCCAAACCGGTCAGCCTCGACGCGCTGGTGAAATTCATTGAGGCGAATCTCTCGGGAACGGTGCCGGCCAAAACGTAGTCTGCCCGCGAGTTCGCATCCGTCCGGGATGCGACGAACGCGGCGCCTTTCCTTTGCGCATTCCTGTGCTAGCGTCTCGCGCATGAAAAAGCGCATTCTTGTCTCGGCTGCCGTCCTGCTGGCAGTGTTCGCTTTCCTCTGTGGCCGTGCTTTCGAGGTATTCGGCGCGACCGAAGCTCCGGATGATTCCGCTTATGCGAACATCTCCGTTTTCACCCGCGCGATGCAATTGATCCGGCAGGATTACGTTGACGATAAAAAGATCAGCTATCACGCGCTGACATATGCCGCGATGAAAGGGATGCTCGGGGCGCTCGATCCGCATAGCCAGTTCATGGAACAGCAGGATTTCCAGGGCATGCAGGATGACACAAAAAGCCAGTTCGGCGGCCTCGGAGTCGTCGTCTCACTGAAAGACGGAGTCATCACGATCGTCTCGCCGATGGAGGACACGCCGGGGTTCAAGGCGGGTCTACTGCCGGGCGACCAGATTTTCAAAATCAACGGCGGTCCCACCGAGAAAATGGACCTCAATGACGCGATTGCGAAATTGCGCGGCAAGCCCGGTGAAAAAGTGACGCTAACGATCATGAGGCCAGCTTCGAAAGAGATTAAAGATTACGTCATTGAGCGGGCGATCATCAAAGTGGAGAGCGTCAAAGATGCGAAGATTCTCACGGCAGATCTGAGCGGTGATTTCAAGGTGGGTTATGCACGCATCACGCAATTCAACGAACCGACTGCGGCAGACCTCAGCCGCAAACTCGACGATCTCGAGGCAAAAGGAATGCAGGCGCTGGTGCTCGATCTTCGTTACAACCCGGGCGGCTTGCTCAACAGCGCCGTGGATGTATGCGGGCAATTTTTGCCGCCGCACACGATGGTCGTTTACACCGAAGGGCGCGTCGCTTCGCAAAAGCACGTTTACAACACCGCCGACAATGCCAAGCCGCGGGCGAAGTATCCGATCGCGGTGCTGATCAACGGGGGCAGTGCCAGCGGCGCGGAAATCGTGGCGGGCGCATTGAAGGATCTCAATCGCGCAATCCTCGTCGGTGAGACGACTTTCGGAAAAGGATCAGTGCAGAGCGTCATCCAGCTTCCCGATGGATCAGCACTCCGTTTAACAACCGCAAAATACTACACGCCGTCGAAACAGGTCATTCACGAGCACGGCGTTTCGCCAAACATCCTCGCCACCATCACCCCGGATCAGGAGCGGCAAATTCTCCTGCAGCGGCGCGAGGAAGTCTTGAACGATGCCGAGAAGAAGGAACTCGCGGGTTTTCACGATCCGCAACTTGACCGGGCCGTCGATGCGTTAAAAGGCGTGATGATCTACGCCGATCGCACCGCGCCGCCCGCGAAGGAAAAGGCGGCCAAAAAGGAAGCGCCGGCCGCGAAAAGTTGAGCGCTGCGGCGCCGGTCGTTCTTGCAATCGAGACCTCGTGCGACGAAACGGCCGTCGCCATTCTACGCGGGCGCGGTGAATTACTGGCTAGCGAGGTGGCCTCGCAGATCGCGCTTCATCGCCCGCACGGCGGCGTCGTTCCGGAAGTTGCTTCGCGTCATCACCTGACCCAACTGCGGCCGGTGATCGATTTTGCGCAGAGCGCCGCCGGCCTCGAAATCCGCGAAATCACTGCTGTCGCCGCCACGCTTGGCCCCGGGCTCGCCACCTCGCTGATGATCGGGGCTTCCGCCGCGAAAGGACTGGCCATCGGCCTTCGACGGCCGTTCATCGGCATCAACCATCTCGAAGGCCATTTGCTTTCGCCTTTTTTTGGACGCGAAATCGAGCCCTGCGTTGCGCTCATCGTCAGCGGCGGCCACACGCTCTTGATCGAGATCGAAGCCTTTGGAAAATACCGGATGCTGGGCCAGACCCGCGACGACGCGGCGGGCGAGGCATTCGACAAAGTCGGCAAACTTCTCGGCCTCCCCTATCCCGGCGGGCCGGAGGTTGACCGTTGCGCACGGGAGGGCGATCCGAGGCGCTTCGATTTTCCCCGAAGCATGATGCAAACTGACGACTTCGATTTTTCGTTTAGCGGACTGAAGACTTCTGTTCGTTACCTTCTGCCGAAGCTTGCGAGTGGCTGTTTAAACGATGTGTGCGCATCGTTTCAGGAAGCCGTCGTCGATGTGCTCGTGGGGAAAGCGATTGCCGCTGCCGAAGCTTGCGGGAAGCGACTGGTCGCGCTGAGCGGCGGCGTGAGCTGCAATTCGAGATTGCGCGAAAAACTCCGGCTGGCATGTCATGCCCGCAACCTGCGGCTGGCGATCTCAGAGCCGCAACTTTGCACCGACAACGCCGCCATGATCGCGTTTGTCGCAGCGTTGAAACTGGAGTGCGACGATCTTTCTCCGCTGGGCGGGGACATCGATCCAAACCTCCGTTTGGTTGCCTAGTAGTCGCGGCTGAGCAGGTGGTCCGCGAGCGTCAGCAGCCACGCAGCTTTCCCGCG
>JAXDQV010000370.1:0-28120 GCA_034667645.1 Chthoniobacter sp. | reverse complement strand
ACGCCGCGTCCGGTGAGATTCGCCGGCGTCGGGAAGTTCATCGCCAGATTGTAGCTCACCCGCGTCTGCGCGAGCGGGATGCCGTGCCGGTCGGTGATCTGCCCGCGCGGCGCCGGGATTTGCAGGAAATAACTGCGCGCCTGCTTTTGCGTCTCCCAGCTCGGCTGGAGCACGTTCTCCGTCTCCGCCTGCTGCCCCAGCGCCCGGATTGTCAGGAGGAAAAGCAGAACGGCGCAACGCATCGGGCTTCGTATTTAAACGCCCCGCCGCAGAAAGCGAAAACTTGTTTTTGCACCCGACCCCGCGGCTACAGGGCGGGAGACGCCACCACGGGCCGCGGCTTGTAAACCAGGAAAACGATCACCGCCGCCAGGATTCCCTGCGCCACGCCCGCGACGAACCACTTCGCGACCAGTGCACACGGCAGCGGTTGCACCGCGTAGCTGATCAGCGTCGCCGCCTGGCTGAAGAGCCCCATACACACCCCGTAGGCGCACGCGCAGCCCAGGCAATTCATGCTCGCAAAGCCCCGGGCATACAGCACCACGAAAGTCACCGCGGCCAGCAGTTCCCCTCCGAAGAGCCAGCCCATCCGCGCCTGCATCTCAGCCTCCGGCCGCCACGGCGACATCGAGGCCGCATAATCCTGCTTCAGCCACACGCCATGGATCAGGAAATCCGACACCCAGATTCCCACGAATACCGCCACGATCGCGAGGATCAATCGTTTCACATTCATGCGCCGGAGGATGCCAGCGCCGCGCCCGCACCGCAACCTCCACCTATCGGAACAACCGCGCAGAGGACGCGTTTTGCGCCCGTCTGGATGAAAAACACGCGATGTCGTTCAGGGAGCGGAGTTCGAGTTTGGCTTTGCTCATGGCGTGGGTTTGAGGGTTCTACAGAGTAAACTGGCCGAAAACTGTTTAAAAAAACGCCACTTTCTTCATTACGGAAAGCATTTCCGTAACAACGGAAACCGCAAGAGCAGTCGCGGAAATCATTTCCGTAGTCACGGAAGTCACGAGTGCAGTCGCGGAAACCGTTTCCGTAGTCACGGAAGCCGCGGGAGGAGTCGCGGAAACCGCGCGAGCAGTCACCGGTTGCCGCAAAAGGAGTGACGGAAGCCGCGCCGGTGGTCTAGCAAACCGCGCCGTGAGTCGAAGAAACCACTGCATCGCATGGTTAGATGCTTTTCGTGGTCGCGAGTGCATCACGTGAAGACAGAAACCTCAAGCCGAACGCCAAGGCGAGCGATAAACTCAAGACGTTCTGGAGGTAGCCCGAAACCGCAGTGATCCTCGGTGCTGCGGTAACTCATGTAAACGTCGAGGCGAGCTCCCCGCCGAATAAGCCGCCGAAGATAGGTCATGTGTGGCCGAGCAAAGGTGTCGATCCACGCGAGATGTTCGCCAATGTCGCAGCGCTCGTCCAACGGCGACTCGATCATCCAGATGTCATTCGGCCACGTGCGTCCAGTAGCATCAGACCGAATTTCGCCTTTTCTGTGGCTCTCTGAAGGTGGGCCAAGTCGCTCCGTGATTTCGGCGTGCAACTCCGGTCGGCCATGAATGCGCATGGACGCCCCAAACCAAAATGTTGGTTTCCACCCGCGACGCGCTCGCTCAGTCATCTAACAGGGTATAGGAATCCATTTCGATGGTCTAAAAGATTATAAGTGTCGAGGAGGCGGCCAGGCGTGTTCACTCCTTAAGGCCGGGCGAGGAGGAAGGCGGCGACCTGCTCGGCGAGTTTTTGGCCGATGCCGGCGGTGGCGGCGATCTCGTCGGCGGTCGCGTTGCGCAGCCGGGCGACGGAGCCGAATTCGGCGAGCAGGAGTTGCTTGCGGTGCTCGGAGACGCTGGGGCAATCGTCGAGGATGCTCTCGGAGATGCGCCGTTTCATCAGGAGCTGGTGGTAGCCATTGGCAAAGCGATGGGCTTCGTCGCGGATGCGCTGGAGGAGCCGGAGCTCGCCGGAGGCGGGCGGGAGCAGGGTGGGGAGCGAGGAGCCGGGCCGGTAGATTTCCTCGAATTCCTTGGCGAGGCCGATGATCGGGAGTTCGTGCAGACCGAGTCGCTGGAGCTCCCGGCACGCGCTGGAGAGCTGGCCTTTGCCGCCATCGACGATGATCAGGTCGGGGAGGCGGACGGGGGCGTGCGGCAGATCGTCGTGCGTGGTGCGGTCGGGAGCACCTTGCAGGCGCTGTAAGGCGTCGGCGGGATTTTCCTGCGAATACTCCGCGGCGTCGGCATGTGCTTCCCGACCCTCCAGCAGCACGCGCGAATACCGGCGGCGGACGACCTCGGCCATGCTCGCGAAATCATCCTGCCCGGCCACGGTGCGGATGCGGTAGCGGCGGTAGTTCGATTTGTCGGCGACGCCGTCGCGAAAACAAACCATCGAGGCGACGACATGGGTGGTGGAGATATTCGAGATGTCAAAGCACTCCATGACGCGCGGCAGATGCGGCAGCCCGAGCGCGTCCCGGAGCGCCTGCACATCGGCGGCAGGATCGATCGTGCTCGGGAGACGATGGCCCATTTCGCGGGTGAAACGACGCATGGACTTCGTCGTCTGGCGCAGATCGTCGAGCATGTTGCGCATCTCGGCGGCTTTTTCAAAATCGAGCGCAGCGGCGGCGGCGCGCATTTCCTCCTCGAGCTGTGCAAGCATCTCGCGAGATTCGCCGGCGAGAAAGCCGCAGGCCAGCGCGACCCGTTCGCGGTATTGCTCGGCGGTGGAGTCGGCGAGCTTCATCGGCACCTGGTAGGTCGAGGATTTCAACTCCCGCGGAGTCGGCGAGCCGCGCCCGAAGGTGAGCACGCCGAATTTTTTCCGCATGAAAGTCAGCGTCATCCGCAGCGCGCCCGCGTGCGCAAACGGCCCGAAGTAGCGCGCGCCGTCGCCTTTGTTGAGACGGGTCAGGCGGAAACGCGGCCAGTCGTCGCGCTCGTCCACCTTTACGAGGAGGAAGCGTTTGTCGTCGCGAAAGGAGATGTTGTAGCGCGGGCGGTATTCCTTGATCAGGCGGCCTTCGAGCAGGAGCGCCTCCGGCTCGCTCTTGACGGTGTGGACCTCGAAATCCCAGATCGAATCGAGCAGCGCGCGCGTCTTGATGTCGGCGGTCATTTTGCGCGACGGCATGAAATACTGGCCGACGCGCTTGCGGAGGTTGCGTGCTTTGCCGACGTAGATCACGCGGTTGAGCCGGTCGCGCATCAGATAAACGCCGGGCTTGTGCGGCAACTCGTGGATCTTCGGCGCGAGGTCGGGCTTTTCTTTGTGAACGACGGGAGTCATCGCGTGTCAGGGTTGCATGCGGAGGCGCGGAAGATAGTATACGAAACTTTCCACGATGAAACTCATTGCCTTTTTGTTGAGCGCAACGCCGGCGCTCGCGCAGGTCGCCTCCGGCACGCCGGATTCGGCGCCGGCGGCGGGTTCGCCGATTACCGCGACGACGCTGTGGGACATGGTGCGCGCGGGCGGCTGGGTGATGATTCCGCTCGGGCTGATGTCGGTGCTGACGGTGATGCTCGTGCTGGTTTATCTTTTCACACTGCGGCGCGGCGCGATTGTCTCGGCGCACTTCATGAACACGGCGGACGTGCTTTTAAAAAAACGCGACTACCTCGGCCTGCTCGCGATTTCCAGCCGGCACAGCGAAGCCATCGCGCGCGTGGTGCAGCGCACGCTGGATTTCGCGACGCGCAATCCGGGCGCGGATCTCGCCGTCGTGCGCGAGATCGCGGACACGGAAGGCTCCACGCAGGCCGCGTCGTTGCAGCATCGGATCATCTATCTGGCGGACATCGGGATGCTCGCGCCGATGGTCGGCCTGCTCGGCACCGTGCTCGGCATCATCAAGTCTTTCGGCGTCCTCGCGAGCAAGACGACGGCGGAATCCTCGCGCAACACATTGCTGGCCGCGGGTGTCTCCGAAGCGCTGGTCGCGACCGCGACCGGGCTGGTGCTCGGGATCACGGCGATGGCCTTTTACGCGCTCTTTCGCGGACGGGTGCAGAGCCTGATCTCGGACCTGGAAATCGCCTCGACGCACGTGCTCGGACTGCTGGCGCTCAACTACAATCGCACCGGAAAACGCGAGCGCGAACGCGAGCAATCCCGGGCGGCGATGGACGATGATTTTTAGCAAAGGGCGATGAATTTCCGCCGCCGCGCCAAGCCGGAAGTCTTCGGCTTTCAGATCGCCCCAATGGTGGACATCCTCCTGGTGCTCCTCGTCTTTTTCATCGTCACGTGGAACTTCGCGTTGAGCGAAAACGAGCTCGATGTGAAAATCCCGAGCGCGAGCAAATCGCAGGAACAGCGGCCGTATCTTGGGCAGGTAGTGGTGAACGTGCGGGCGGATGGCACGATCGTTTTCCAGCGCAAGCCGATCAGCGGTCCGGGCCTGCTGCAAAAACTGCAGGAGCTGGCGAAGCTGTTTCCTGACCAGGCGGTGATTCTGCGCGGCGACCAACGCGTGGATTACAAACACATCGTGGATGTGCTCGATATCTGCCGCACGGCGAACATCTGGAACGTGGCCTTTGCGACCGGCAAATCGGAGTAGTCCGCATTTACATTAGGTGACGGATGTTTAAACATGTGCGCTTCCTCATTCCGTCCGCGTTTCGGCTGACCGCCGCGCTGGCCCTCGTCTCGCAGCTCGCGATCGCACAGGAAGTGCGGCGCGCCGTTCCGGCCAACGAGGCGCCGGTCGCGCCGGCCGTTCCGTTCGATTTTGACAAGCCGGCGGCCGCGCCGAGCCCGCGGCCACGGTCCGCCGCTCCGCCGACGGTCAGCGATGAAACGGGGGCGCGCACCGCACCCGCTCCGCCAGATTCCGCCGCCAGCGTTTCGTCGTCCGATCAGATTCAGCTCGAGTTCGCGAACGGCTTTTACGCGCGCAAAATCTATGATGCCGCCGCACCCGAATATGAAAAATATCTCGGCATTTACGCCAACGCGCCGGAGCGGCAGACGGCGCTGTTTCGCCTCGGCGAATGTTACCGGCTGACAGGCAATCTCGCCGGAGCAAAGACTTCGTATCAGACGCTGGTCACCACGTTTGTCTCCGGGGAGTTTGTCGGCCCGGCGGCGTATCGACTCGGCGACCTGTATTATGCCGAGAAGAATTACTCGGCAGCAGTCAGCTACTACCGGAAAGCATCGGTGCGCGTGAAAGATCCCGCAGTCGCGCTCGCGGCGAAGTTTTACGCGGCGCGCTGCCTCGAAAATATCAAGTCGCCCGCGGAGGCGCGCTCGGCTTACGAGGACATCATCGCGACCAAGGGCGACAATCCTTTTCGTGAAACGAGCCGTCTGGCGCTCGCGAAAATCCTGATCGCGCTCGGCCGCAAGGAAGAGGCGCTCCGGCAGCTCGACGCGGCGCAGCAGGAGGCCTCGAAGCCGGAGGTGAAAGTGGAGGCGCTGGTGAAATCCGGGCTGTTGAAAATCGAGCTGGGGCAGGCGGAGAAAGGCGCGGCGGATTTAAAGACTGCGCTGAAAATGCCGCAGATCGGGCAGTGGCAGCCGATCGCGGAGATCGGTCTGCTGCGCGTTCTCTACGAAACCGGAAAATACCAGCAGCTCATCGACACCTATGACGGCGCGTCGAAGAACTTCCCGCCGGAAACGAAGCCCGAGGTGCTGTTGCTCGCCGCGAATGCCAAACGGCAGCTCGGCGACCATCAGGGCGCGCGCGCTTTTTACGAGCAGGTGGCGAAGGATTATCCCGGCACCACTTACGAGAAAGAAGCAGCGTATGAACGGTTGGTCAGTCTTTACAGCAGCGATGATCCTGGCCTGCCGGCGGCCGTTGACGAATATCTCACGCAGAACAGCGATGCCGATAAACGCGACCAGATCCTGCTTTTGAAAGCCGAAGCGTTGTTTAAACAACAGAAATACAGCGACGCCCTGCCCGTGTATGCCGCCATGTCGCAGTCGAAGCTTCCGGCGAACATGCGCGCGGAAGCGCAGTTCAAGCTGGGCTGGTGCAGCATGCAGGTGAAGGACAACGACCGCGCCATCGCGGCCTTCTCCACCTTTCTCGACGGCAATCCGCAGCACAAGCTGGTGCCTTCCGCCCTCGCGGAGCGGGCGGTTGCCTACCAGCAAAGCAAGAACCTGAAATCCGCGCTCAAGGATTTCAACGACGTCATCGCGCGCTTTCCAAAGGCCAAGGAACGCGAGCTCGCGCTCCAGCAGAAGGCGCTGATTCTCGGCCAGCAGCAGGACAACGCCGGGATGGCGCAGGCGTTCAAGCAACTGCTCAAGGACTATCCGCAGTCCACCGCCGCGGCGCAGGCGAATTACTGGATCGGCTGGGTCTTCTTCACCGAAAAGGATTACAAGGCGGCGGTCGTGCCGCTGCTCGCCGCACGCCAGCTCGACAAGGAACAATTCTTCGAGCGCGCCACGATGCGCCTGATGCTTTCGCATTACTATCTGGAGGACCGGGAGGCACTCGCCCAGGACGTGGATTCCTACATGAGAGGCGCGCCGAAAGCGAAGGTGCCCGCCGAGGTCCTGCGCTGGCTGGGCGGTGCTTTTTTGAAGGAAAAGAATTTCAGCGAGGCGGAAAAATACCTTGAGCAGCTCGCGAAACGCGAAGGGGAATCGCAGGCGGATGATTCCCTGAATCTCGCCCGCGCCCAGCTCGGTGAGCAAAAATTCGAGAAAGCCGCGGAGTCCGTGCAGGCTTATCTCGACACCACCCAGCAGCCGCTGCCGCGCGCGACCGGTCTGCTCGTTTTCGGCGAGGCGCAGCTCGCGCTCGGGAAATTCGACGAGGGGCAAAAGGCGGTCGACGATGCTTGCGCGCTCCAGCCGGAAGGAAGCTTGAATGCGAAGGGGCGCATGCTTTCCGGAGACATTGCCGCAGCGCGGGGTGATCTCGATCAGGCGTCGAAGATTTACCGCGGCATCTCCGTCATCATTGATGATCCTGAGCTCACGCCCCGAGCTTTGGAAAAGGCTTACCAGACGTTGAAAAAATCAGGGGGCAACGCGGAAGCGGCCAGGGTGCTGAACGAGCTGCAGACGCGCTATCCCGAGTATCAACTCAGCGTGGCGAAGTAAGCGGGGGTTCACCCACGGCGCTCTCGACGCCGCGATGTGGCCCGCGTAATTCTCGTGGCCGAGCATGAGTTTTCTGCGACAGCCGCGCCAGCCTTGCATCGGGTTGGTGTTATGCGCGGTGCCGGGGATTTTGGCAGCGGAGCGATGGAGTGTCGGCTTGCTTTGGCCGGCATTGGCGGTGGGAGTTTTTGCCCTGGCTGCTTTGCGATGGCGGCGCGCGGCGTTTGCGTGGATCACGATTTTCGCCGCGTTTTTCCTCCGGCATGAATTGGCGCGCGACAGCGCCGGGAGCCGGCTTGCCTATGAAATAGGAACGGACATGCAGACCGTGCGTGGGATTGGCGTAGTGATGGACGAGCCGCGGGAACTGGAAACCACGCGCAATGTCGCGCATTCGCGCTTCACAGTGCGGCTGGAATCGATCGCGGCAGAAACGGAGCGCACCACGCGCGCGATGGTCGCGGTCGTTTGGGCAGGCGAAATGCCCCGCTACGGGGATCGCCTGGCGTTTGCCGGCGACATCCGGAGCCTGGATCCGCCACGCAATCCCGGCCAGTTCGACTACGCTGCGCTTTCGCACCGGCGCGGTATTTTTTCCGAAATCCATCTGCGCTATCCAACCGACGGCCGAGTGCTGGCGCATGATTGCGGGAATCCGGTCATCGCCTTTGCGCACCGGGCGCGGGATTGGATGCAAAAGACGCTGACCGAGGATCTGCGCGATTCACCGGAGGTGGCAGGCTTGGCGCAAAGCCTCGTGCTCGGTCTAAAGGACGAAACGCCGCCGGAAACACGCGAGATGTTTCAGCGCACCGGGACGCTGCACCTTTTTGTGGTGAACGGCTTGCATGTCGGGATGTTTGGCCTCATCGCGTGGTTTCTCCTCAGGCCTCTCGGGGTCACGCGGCGGATGGCAGTCTTTGTCATCGTGCCGCTCCTTGGTTTTTACGCGCTCGTCACCGGTCTGAGTCCCGGCAGCGTGCGCGCTGCGGTCATGGCGGCGATCCTGCTCAGTGGCACGCTGGTGGAACGGCCGCCGCTGCCGTTCAACAGCTTGGCCACCGCCGCATTTTTCCTGCTCCTTTGGGACACGAACGAGCTGTTCATGCCGGGCTTCCAGTTTTCGTTCGGGGTCGTTTTCACAATCATCCTTTTGGCGGGAATCGTTCAGAGGCGCATTGTCCCATGGGCGCGGCCCGATCCGTTCCTCCCGCGGTTGCTCTGGAACCGCTGGCAAGTCGCGCGGACTGAGCTTTGGCAACGAGTGGCTGCTCTCCTCGCGGTCACGACTTCGGCGAGCATCGGGTCTGCTCCCTTTACCGCGACTTACTTTCATCTCCTCTCGCCCTCGGCGCTCGCCGCGAATCTCGTGATGGTGCCGCTTGCGTTGATCCTGCTTTTCGAGGGAGTGCTCGCGCTGCTCGGCGGTTGCGTCGCGGTCGTTGTTTCCACTGTGTTTAACAATGTGATGTGGGTGTTCGCGCACGCGATACTGGGGACGGTCCAGTTTTTTGCGGCGCTGCCGGGCGGGCACATCTTTGTGGAAAATCCGCGTCATCATGCGCAGTGCGAGGTGACCATCTTCGACCTAGCGGGCGGCGGAGCCGTGCATGTGAGGACCGGCGGCCGAGACTGGCTCCTTGATTGCGGGAATGCCTTCGCCTACGAGAGCGCGGTGCGGCCGTTCCTGCGCTCACGGGGCGTCAATCATCTCGATGGCTTCCTCCTCACGCACGGCGACGTGGCGCACATTGGCGCGGCGGGAACGGTGCTCGCCGATTTCCGCCCCTCGGAGATTTACGATTCGCCGCTGCGCGACCGCTCGCAAAATCGACGCGCCTTTCATGCGCTGCTCGAGTCGGATCAACTCGGAAAGAGCATCTGCGCCGCCGGGGATGTGCTCGAGGTTTCAGATGAAGTGCGGGCACGCGTCCTGTATCCCACGCCCGGTGTGGATGCGCGAACGGCGGACGACAAAGCGCTGGTGCTGCAGCTCGAAGCCTTCGGCACGCGCCTGCTCTTCGTCTCGGACAGCGGATTTTTCACTGAGCTCTGGCTACGTGAGCACGCGCCAGATCTCCACAGCGACATCCTTGTGAAAGGCGCCCACGCTTCCGATCTTTCCGGCACGCCGGATTTTCTGGGTGCGGTGCATCCGCGGGTTGTTATCTGCAGCGGCGCCGGTTTTCCACCTGCGGAGCAGGTGCGCGAGGACTGGGCCGGCGCAGTGCGAGAGCAGGGGATCGCTTTGTTCCGACAGGATAAAATCGGTGCCGTCGAAATCGCGATCGACCGTGATCAGTGGACCGCGCGAGCATTCCTAGGCAACGACTCCTTCACGAGCCACAGACAATAGATCGGCGCGCCCTTCGCGCGAAAGCGGCGTTCGAAATTCGTCTCGGGATAATCGGGTTCTGCCAGCGACTCAATTTCACGAAAGGCCGCGTGCGCCCGGGCCACCGACGCGATGTGAGAGAAATACGGGAGATCGTCCGTCTTGAAGCGAATTTCACCGCCGGGCTCGAGTGCGGCTGCAGCAGCGTCGAGAAAAACGCGATTGACCAGTCGCCGCGGCCAATGTCTGCGCTTTGGCCATGGATCGGGAAAGGCCACGTGAAAAACGCGGACGGAAGCCGGCGGCAGGAGATGCTCCATGGCGTAGGCGCTCTCCACCCGAAGCACATGCACGTTCGGCAAACCCAGTCGCGAAGCGACTTCGCAGGTTTTGCGGACGCGGCCGAGGAGGCGTTCGATGCCGAGAAAATTCCGATCCGGATGGCGCCGCGCCATCGCGATGAGAAACCCTCCGGAGCCTGAGCCCACATCCACTTCGAGGGGCGCGACGCGGGGGAAGTGCTCATCCAGCCGCAGTCGGTCGAAGTAATCATGTGGAACGATCTCGACGCCGCACTCCAACCCTTGCAGTTCGCTCACGGGATTGTTCGAGGCAGGAATTTCACGCTCGCTAGTTCCGCCCAGATGGTTCCGACAAAAATATCGGCCTGCACTTTGAGCAACAGCCGATTGGGATCGTCGGAGATCCATGCGGTTGCGCGCTTGAATTTCTGGTGCGGCTGCAACTCGAATTGCTGATCAATACGCTGCAATTTCACATCGAGCTTGATCGCCGGTGCGCGACTGCCGCCCGCCTGCACTTTTTCACGACCGAGCACGCGCACCGTCGCGAGGTAAGGAGCGCTGCTGGGGTAGACAACTATGTTTAACACATCGTTGGTGCGAAGCTTCTGGCTGCGGATGAAAAGAAACGCGCTTTGCAGGTCGAAAAGGCCCGGGTAGTCGAACCGTTTCCGCTTTGAAGGCGGGCCTTCCGCCGGAGTCGCTTCCCGAAACTTTACGACGCCGTCGCGATCGAATTGAAGTTCCGTGCGCAGAGTTCTGCCGCGGTAATTCTCGACCTGCTTCATCTCGAGTGGACGCAGCGTCGAAAGCTGTGCCCGCGCGACGTGGGTAAAATCGATCCGCCACAAAGTGCGGACAAAACCGGTGGTGCAGCCACTGGCAGAAAGTTCAGCCACGTCGCCTTTGGTGGAAAACTCCGCTTCGATTTCCGCGGCGCTGAAGCTCGTCCAGCCGCCACGGTAGCTGGCGCGGATCGGCCGCAGCGGCGCAAAGGCGTCTGGAGTGAGAGGCGTGAGCTGCTGCTGCCAGCCAGCCGCATGCACCGCGGCGACGGACGCTGCCAGAAAGGCGAGAAACGGAGCGATCACGCCGCCGGCATTACTCGCTGGATGGTGTTCGAAGCCAGCCACGCGCGCGTGTGATTCGGCAATTCGCAGTAAGTCCACGCGCCTCGTTCGCTCAAAATGCGCACGTGACTTCCTGTCGGAAGCGAATCCGCGAGTGTTGAATTATCTGCCGGAGCAAAACGGGCATCCGCGCGCTTTTCAGTCACGACCGCGAGCGCGCGGTCTTTCTCCAAACGCCAGATCGCCACGCCCGAATAGGCTGCCACACCAAGCCCGAACCAGATAAATACGGCCGTCCAGAACGGACGCTGCTCGTGGCGGCGGAAAATAAACACGGCGGCGCATGCCAGCGCAGTCCAGCCGGCAACCGCGGCAAGTATGGCGTAAACATTGCCCGACCACGCGGGGAAAAGCCGATCGGCCCAAGCCTTCGCTTCAATCTTTGCACCGGTCTGCCGTCGCACGAAATCGAGATTCCAGCGGGCCTCCGGGTGCGCGGGGTCGAGTGCGAGGGCTCGCTCGTAATTCAGCATCGAACCCGCGAGATCGCCGAGACGGAATTCCGCATTGCCCAGATTGTAGAAGACGTTCGCGTTCGGGTGATCCGACTGTGCGACGGACCCATATGCTTTTTTCGCGTCCTCAAATTTCCCCTGATCATAAAGCTGGTTCCCCAAGTCGAAGTCGGAATCCCCGGCAAAAACCGGGTGCGTCAAAAGCACGAAGGTGAGGAGTTTAAGTGCGCGCATGGTGCTGCTCGACCTCCTTGAGCGTCTGTAAAATCTCCGCGCGTTTCTCTGCCGAAAGACTTCCGCCGCCTGTCCCGACGCCTGCATAACGCAGTTCCGAATGTGCGGCGAAGATCTCGCGCACGCGTCCCGCGATGCCCGCGTCAAGGCCGGAGGTCACGTCATCGGAATCAATGAGCGCGACCTCGCTTCCGGTCTGCAGCGCATGTTCGCAACGGAGATACTTCATCGCCGCCTCGAAAAACTCCGCGTCGCTGGCACCCCGTCGCGTGAGCGTTTTCATCAGATCGGCCTTTTCGCGCTGCAGGTCCGCAAGACGTCGCGCTGCGAGATCGCGGCGTTTTGCCAAGGTGATCTGCACGCCCGCGAATGCCAGCAGCGCGGTCAATGGCGCCAGCTGCGCCAGCCAGAATCCGCGCGTGCGGTAAATCGGCTCGAACCGCTGGTCGGTGCGCGGAGTGTCGGTGCGGATGTAATGAATATCGGAGGGCGCTGGCGCCGGCGTGGCGGTTGGGGTGGCCGCGCTGCGGGCTGCCGGTTGTGGCGGTGACGCTTGCGCGATGCGCGGCGGCGGAGTAACACCCCCTTCCACCACGACCGCCGCGTCGTCCGCGTTCAGCGTCACATATTTCTCGGAAATCGGATCAAAGTAGCTGAACTCAATCCGGGGCAATTTCGTTTTCGGTTCTTCAGGAATGAGGGCCGTTTCGAAAGTTTTCGCGCCGCTGATCCCGACATCGTCATCGGCTTTAAAACTGCCCGATGGGGGATAGCTCTTCCAGCCTGGCTCGTCAGCAACTTGCGGAGCGCCGACGCGATCGAAATTCCCCCGGCCGGAAATCCGCGCAGTCACCGTGATCGGATCTCCGGCCTTCACGCGCGCCGGACTCGCAGTGACATCGAAGGAAAATATGCCGACGGCGCCTGCGAAAGACTTCGGTTGCCCAGTGGACGGCAGGGACTTTACCTCGACCTCGACCGGATCGGTTTTCACGTCGATCTTCTGCGCCTGTCCGAACCCGAACATGCCGAGCGCATCGTCGTTGAAAAAATCATCAAAGAGACTTCCTCCGCGCGGTCTCCGTTGGGCCGGCAGTTGTGCGATGCAGGCGATTTCCGCCGGTCCGAGCGTGAGTTTGCCGGACTTCGCCGGCGTCACCGCTGTTTTGAAAGTGACAACGTTGTATGTGCGTCCGTCTTTTTCGACGGTGTTCTGCTGCGGCTTCGGAAATTTTTGAATCGTGAATCCTTCGCCGTTGATTGTCGGCGGCTGCTCCGTCTGCCAGCGAATGTGTGCGTCCACAAAGATGCGGAGTTCGACTGGAATGACCTCGCCGACATAAGCCGTTTGCTTTGGCACCACGAGCTCCGCGAACATTTGGC
The DNA here is from genome assembly GCA_034667645.1 of Chthoniobacter sp. Taxonomy (GTDB): domain Bacteria; phylum Verrucomicrobiota; class Verrucomicrobiia; order Chthoniobacterales; family Chthoniobacteraceae; genus JAJPJG01. The sequence goes on along the minus strand of JAXDQV010000370.1, from coordinate 15,189 downwards.
GCGAACTGCTTTGCGGCGGCGCCGCCGCACCGCCCGGAGCCGCTGCGCCACCACCGCCGCTCGCCTTGAGCGTGACGGCGTTGGCGAAATATTTGACACCGTCCACATCCACCGTCTGCGGAGGAATCGTGAATTTTCCACTCCGCTGCGGGATCACGAGGTAGCTGTGAACCACGCTCATCGTGACGTTGAAATTGTTCATCTGCACCTGCGTTGACTGGCCGGAGTAGTTGATCTCCAGCCCGTCTACGCGGATGCGCAAAGGCGGCGTGGCCGATCGGGAACCGGTGACCTTGATTTGGTATTGCACCGGCTGACCCGGCGCAGTCGCCTCCTGCGTCACGCCCGCAGTCACCTGCACATCGGCGGCTCGCAATGCCGGCGTGATCGCGAGCAACACGAGCGCGGCGAAAACTCTAAAATCCAAATTCAAAACTCTAAAATCCATCTACCAGTCCTTTAGAACGCCCGCCGCGCGTTGTCGTTCATTCAATTGAACGCGCTCATCCTCGCCGCGGAGCGACTCGATCAAGGCGCGTGCCTGCGCTTCGCTCATCTCGCCCGGTTTCGCTGGCGCGGCTTGCATCGGCTCGCCTTCCTGCCCGGATTTTTGCTCGGAAGGTTGCGCCTTGATGTCGCCTGAAAGCTTTTGATCGCCAGGCGTGGGCGCGGGCGCCGGTGAATTCTCGGCGCGCGCTTCCGGCGTCTGCCCCGTCTTCGCATCAGCCTGTTTTTGGTCGGATGGCGCCTGCCTGGAAGCGTCGGCTTTTTGCTGCTGCTCCCGCTTTTCTGCATCGGATTTGTCCGGCTTTCCTTGCGCGTCCTTTTCCTTCTGCGGTTCGTTTTTCTCGCCGCCCTTTGACTGTTGCTGGTCTTTGGACTGACCGCCTTTTTGCTGTTGCTGCTGTTGAGAATCCTTCTGCTGATCGTTTTTCGATTGCTCCGGGTTTTCCTTCTCTTCCTTTTTTTGCTGGTCGTCCTTTTGCTTTTGATCCTTTTGATCTTGATTCTGCGGCGGCGGAGTCGGTTCCGGTTTTTGCAAATCCTCGATCGCCTTCCTGACGATCTCGCGATTCGTTTTCGCATCGTCGTTTTTCGGCTGGGCCTTCATCGCCTCCTCGTAATGCTGCAGCGCGTTCTGCCATTCTCGCAGCTTTGAATCCTTCGCCTCCTGCTGCGCGCCCCGCTGGAAAAGCGTGTTGCCGAGATTGTATTCCGCCTTCGCGCGAGTCTGCAGATCGCGACCCGCTGCCGCTCTGCCAAACGCTTCGAGCGCCTTGTCATAGTCGCCAAGTTTGTAAGCCGCAGCCCCCGCATCGAATTCGAGCGCGTCTGATTTCGGATTGCGTGCGAGCTGTTTTTGAAACTCATCGAGCGCGTTCTTGTAGTTTTGGCGATTGTAAAACTCGACGCCGGAATTCGCCGCGAATGCGCTCCACGGCAGCATCGCCAGACAGGCAGCCAGCGCGGCGCGGGTCGCGAGAAGTGACGTCGCCCGTCTGCGTTCGCTGACGAGCAGCGACGACGCGAGAAGCAGCAGGCCGAGCGCGAGCGGCCATTGGTAGCGCTCGATTGGCTGCCGCGATCCGCGCGTATCGATGTCGCGCTCGCCCATCGGGATGAGGCCGTTTTCCAGAATCTGCTTCATCGTTGCAGGACCATTTTGCAACGGGACGTAAAAGCCTTCCGCTGCCTGCGCGATCTCGTTCAGCCGGGCGGAATCCAGTTTGCTTTTGACAAATTCTCCCGCGGCATCCTTGACGAAAGTCGTGCCGCCTTGCTCATCAGGAACGGGAATGAGGGAGCCGGTCTCCGAGCCGAGGCCGACGGTAAAGACCCGGAAGTCGTGCGCGTGTTCTCGCGCGGCCGCGACGGCGTTTTCATCCAGCTCCTCGCCGTCCGTCATCAAAACGAGCGCACGGTTTTCGCTCTCTCCTTTGCCAAAAGCCTCCGCCGCCATCTTGATCGCCGCCGTGATGTTCGTGCCGCCGCGCGGGATGATATTCGTGTCGAGTTCGTTGATCGAACTCAGCACTGCTGAATAATCAATTGTGAGCGGCGCCTGCAAAAACGCATCGCCTGCAAAAGCGATCAATCCGACGCGATCGCCCGGCAGCAGGTTGATCAAATCCTGCGCCGCCAGCTTCGCGCGGGTGAGGCGGTTAGGCGCGAGATCGGTCGCGAGCATGCTTTTCGAGGTATCGATCGCGAGCAGCACGTCGCGCCCTTTCCGCTTCGATTCCTGCCAGGTGTAGCCGAGTTGCGGACGCGCCAGGGCCACCACGACGCACGCGAGTCCAGCGAGCGCGAGCGCAAAACGGAAGCGGCGTTTGCCAGCACTCGCGCTGGCCGCGAGCTCGGGCATCAACCGCAGGGCGACCAACTGTTTGAGTAAAACCGCGCGGCGTCGTTCGTTCCAAACAAACAAAACGGCCAGCGCTGGAAGCAGTGCGAGAGCCAAGAACCAGTTGGGAGCGCCGAACGTCACGGCAGCTTCCTCCATGCGGTTTGCGCGAGCATCATTTCCACGCCGAGCAGCCCGAACCCAACGCCGAGCAACCAGGGGAATAGGTCGCGATATTGCTTGTATTGCGTCAGTTCGACTTTCGATTTCTCCATCTTGTCGATTTGCTCGAAGACGTTTTGCAGCGAGCGCGTGTCGCCTGCGTAATAAAAATTACCGGTCGCAATCTCCGCGATTTTCTTCAGGCCCTCCTCGTTAAACGCGACCTGCACGTCCTGGTAGAACGTCCGTCCGAATTGATCGGTGACGGGAAATGGAGCGACACCATTTGTCCCCGCGCCGATGGCGTGGAGCTTGATGCCGAGCGCCTTCGCGGCTTCCGCGGCGGTTTCAGGCGGAACTTTCCCGGCGTTGTTGTCGCCGTCCGTGAGCAGGATAATGACCTTGCTTTTCGACTCCTTGTCGCGCAGCCGATTGCAGGCCGAGGCAATGGCAGAGCCAATCGCCGTGCCATCCTCCACCAGGCCGATGCGCACGCGCTCGAGATTTTGCAGGAGCCAGTCGTGATCAAGCGTTAACGGACTGACGAGATAGGGACGTCCTGCAAAAGCGATGATCCCGATGCGGTCGTTCGGCCGGCTCTCGATGAACTTCTGCGTGACCTGTTTGATCGTGTCGATGCGGTTCGCGCGCCGTCCGCCGATTGTGTAGTCCTCCGTCAGCATCGATCGCGACACATCGAGCACGAGCATGATGTCAATTCCGCTCGCTTCCACATGACTGATGCTGCGTCCGAGTTGTGGTCGGGCGAGGGCAATCGTCAGCAACGCGAGCGCGAGGAACATGAGGCTCGTCAAAAAATTCCCGGCCCTCGACTCGGCGACACGGCCAAGAGAACGGATGGACGCGGTGGAGGAAAAAACGACCGCGGGAACACCGCCGCGCTGGCCGCGAAGCCAGGCGAGGAGCGGAACCGCAAGCAGCAGCAACAAGAGCCACGGCTCCGCAAAACTGAGGCCGTAATCTTTGAAAAGGCTCATGCTGACATCTCGGCCGCCGCCAGCGCGGTCACGTTCTCCGAGCCCCCTTTCACAAACTGGATCGCCTGATCGAGCAGCGCGGAACTCTCTTCAGTCGTCGCCTCGACGCGCGCAAATTTTATGAGATCGCACTTTTCCAAGAACGCGCCGAGGAGCGTTTTCTCGCCGAGCGTGAAGTGCGGGGTGTGCGCGAGCGAAGCGAGAAACTCAGGCGAAGTTTGCTGCGTTGCGTGCAAACCGTAACGCGCGGAGACGTAGCTGCGCAGAATGTCCGACACCAAAATACTGAACTCATACGGCGCCACTTCGTTGATCCTGCTCCGAACTTCGTTCAAGCGGGCGAGGGCAATTTGCTGCGGCGTTGGCGGCGGCGGCGCGGGGCGAGTGCGCAGGAAGCGAACGATGAGCCAGATTGCGAGCAAAACGAGGAGCAGAGCCAATCCGCCGGCAACGACGACCATCCACATCGGATAGGGGAACACATCGATCGGCGGCGCGATGTCGCGGATGGAGGGCAGCGGTGAAGCTTGGGGATTCATTGCAGCGCCAGTCGTCGTTCACGGGTGCGGAAAAAGTTGCGCAACGGCGGCAAATAATCCTGGTCAGTGCGCAGCGAGATCGCGTCGATGCGATTCTGGCGCAGCACGCGCAGGAGTTCGTTGCGGCGGCGTTCGACCAAATGGGCGTAAGCATCCCGCATCGCGGGATTCGATGTATTGACCTCGATTTGCTCGCCGGTTTCCGCGTCCTCGAGCGTGATGCGCCCGATGTCCGGCAGGTCCTCTTCCCGCGGATCAACGACCGGGATCGCAATGAAGTCGTGGCGCCGGCTCGTGACTGAAAGCTCACGGGAAAGATCTGGCGTTTGAAAATCGGAGATCAGAAAAACCACGGAACGACGCGTCACGACTTTGTTCAAATAATGGAGCGCCACGGCAGGCTGAGTCCCGCGGCCTGCGGGCTCAAAAAACAGAATATCGCGGATCAATCGCAGGGTGTGGATGCGCCCTTTTTTCGGCGGAATGAACAGCTCCACATGATCCGAGAAAAGGATGAGCCCCACCTTGTCGTTGTTGCGGATGGCGCTGAAAGCCAGCAGCGACGCCACTTCCGCCGCCAGCTCGCGTTTGCTCAGCCGCACGCTGCCGAACTTTCCAGACGCGCTCACGTCCACCACGAGCATGACGGTCAACTCGCGCTCCTCGGTGAATTTTTTGATATAAGGATGTCCCATGCGCGCCGTGACATTCCAGTCGATCGCCCGCACTTCGTCGCCCGGCTGATACTCGCGCACCTCCTCGAAGTTCATGCCGCGGCCCTTGAAAACGCTCCGGTATTGGCCGGCAAACGCCGCGCTGACCAGCCCGCGAGTTTTCAACTCGAGGTGCCGAATTTTTTTGAGAATGTCGTGCGGAGTTTCCACAGAGATGAAGAATCCGGGGACGCTGCATGTCCCGCTGGGACCTACGGCACGGGCAGTCCGGCGAAAATTTTCTCGATGACCGTTTCGCTCGTCACGTTCTCGGCCTCGGCTTCGTAGCTCACAATGATGCGATGCCGCAGCACGTCGGCGCCCGCGCTTTTAACATCCTGCGGAGTCACGTAGCCGCGGCCTTGTAAAAACGCCCGCGCTTTGGCGGCGAGCGTCAGATTGATCGTCGCGCGCGGCGATCCGCCGTAACGAATCATGCCTTCGAGGTTGAGCTTGTATTTCGCCGGCTCGCGCGTGGCCCAGACGACATCCACGATGTAATCTTTCACCCGGTCGTCGATGTAGATTTCGTTCACGATGCTGCGGGCGTGAATGATGTCTTGCGGCTGCACGATGGCGTTGACCTCGAGCCGCGGCGCGCTGGTGCCCATCAAATCGAGGATCTGCCGCTCCTCGGTTTTCGTCGGGTAGCCGACGTTGAGTTTCAGCATAAAGCGATCGACCTGCGCCTCGGGCAGTTGATACGTGCCTTCCTGCTCGATCGGGTTTTGCGTGGCTAAAACGAGGAACGGATCGGGCAGGGGATAGGTGGCCTCGCCGATCGTGACCTGTCGTTCCTGCATCGCCTCGAGCAATGCGCTCTGCACTTTCGCAGGAGCGCGATTGATTTCGTCGGCAAGGATTAGGTTGGAAAACAGCGGCCCGTGCTTCGTGGTAAATTCGCCGCTGCGCGGATTGTAGATCAGCGTGCCGACCAAATCCGCGGGAAGAAGATCAGGCGTAAACTGGATCCGCTGGAAACCAGTTTGCACGCAGGCAGCGAGTGTTTTGACCGTCAGCGTCTTTGCAAGTCCGGGCACGCCTTCGAGCAGGACGTGACCGTTGGTCAGCAACCCGGTCAGCAGGCCCTCGACGAGATATTTTTGCCCGACGACGACGCGCGCCATCTCGCGCTGCAACGGCTCAATCCATTGTCCGGCTTGTTTGACGTGCTGTGTGAGTTCCTGGGTCGATGCAGCCATATTTTTTTACTGAAAGTGAGTCGTCTCAGACAACGTCGAGCGCAGTTTGTTCGATGCTTGCGCGGCAGCGAAAGAGAGCAATCGCTCGTGCAGCCTACCCCCGAGTCCTCCGGTGGCGGGCTATTGGTTGTTTCCGACGTCCGTGCCGCCACTGTAACTGTATCGGGCGGTGACGACGATGTTGTCGCGGTATTTGATCGAGTCCACCTGCATCTCCACGCCGAAGGGATTGACCGCGTCGATTAAGCCGATGCGATTGTTTGCGACGATTGCGTCTGGGCAGCCGCTTTTCAAAGAGATGCCATACGCGTTTGCGCCCGTTCGGTTTCCAAATGCACTAATTCCCGTCACGCGGTTTCCTTCCACCATCGCCTCAGACGCAGCATCCAGGAAGATTCCGTAGGAGACGCCCCCGACAAATGTGGAAACGTCCGGGGCTGCGCTGATGCTCGTCACATCGTTGTTCTTAACGCGGACGTGCGCACCGGAAACGTTCAGCCCGATTGCCTCCGGCGCATTGGGAGGCTGGCCGGAACTGATATTCGAGACGCGGTTATCCCGAACGATTGAGTCAGATCCCGAAACCACTATGCCAGTGGTGATGCAACTATCGACGGCAGTATTTTCCACGAGATGATTTCGTCCCCCGTCCAAAACAACGCCATCTCGAAAACCGCGGATCGTGCCGTTCCGAATGGTGACGAATTCCCGTCCCTCCGCCGTGATCCCGCGCGTGGCAAGATCAGGGTTATCCATGGTGCCAATGACGGAGAAGCCGCCGAGGTCGATTGTGACGTTGCTGGCGTTGACGGTGATCGCGTTTCCAGAAGTGGCAGGGTAGGAGAGGGATTTGTGGAGCCGGTAGGTTCCCGGTGTTTTGATCGTGTAGGGGAGGGAGTTGATTACCTTCGTCTGCGTCCAGCCGGTGGACGCCGAAATGAGGACGAATAATGCAACGAGAAGCGGGCGGGCATCCATGCGGTCATCTTACGGGCGTGAATGCATTTGGGCAACCGGCTCCGAGAAGCTGCGGTCCATGCCTTTATCGAACGTTGGAGCCGCTCCAAATGTCCTGTTCAAGCAGAGCGAGCCCTTTTTAACTGGCGGCTTGGAAAAATCACTCGGCATCATCGCCGGCAATGGCACGTATCCGCATGCGATGGCGCGCGCCGCGCGGGCAGCAGGCGTGACGCGCGTGGTGGCGGTCGCTTTTGAAAAGGAGACCGATCCGGCGCTGGCGCATTTGGTGGATGAGATCGAATGGATGCGCGTCGGCCAGCTCGGCCGGATGATTTCGTTTTTGAAAGGAAGCGGGATCCGAGAGGCGGTGATGGCCGGACAGATCGCGCCCGGCAACCTGTTCGATTTGCGGCCCGATCTCAAAGCGGTCGTGCTCCTCGGAAAACTCAAGAAACGCAATGCCGAGACGATTTTCGGCGCTATCGCGGATGAGCTCGCAAAGGCCGGCGTGACGCTGCTGCCTGCGACGACTTACATGGGCGACGATCTGGCGCCGGAGGGATTGATCGCGGGGCCGAGGCTGAGCAAACGCGAGACGATTGATGTTGAATTCGGCTTTGAGATCGCGAAGGAGGTCAGTCGCCTCGACATCGGCCAGACCATCGTGGTGAAAGGCGGAACCGTGCTCGCAGTCGAAGCGTTCGAAGGAACGAACGAGGCGATCAAACGGGGAGGGGCGCTGGGGCGCGGCGAGGCGCTGGTAATCAAAGTCTCGAAGCCAAAGCAGGATATCCGTTTTGACGTGCCGGTGATTGGGGCGCAGACGCTCGCGGTCGCCCGCGAGGCGCGCGTTCGCGTGCTCGCCATCGAGGCGGGCAACACCCTTTTGCTCGAAAAGGAGAAACTTTTCGCACTCGCGAGCGAGCACCGGATCTCCATTTTTGGATGTCGAGCTTGAGTGGACAATTCGCAGCGGAAGCTTGTCTTTCCCTCTTGCGCGCGACTTAAACTGAAGGCTTCACGAGCAACGCCCGTTCAATTTTCACGGCTCAAATCGTATGCATAAAATCAAAGTCGGAATCGTTGGCCTCGGCCATATCGGGAAGAATCACGCACGCATCATGTCCGAACTCACGGAGGTCGAGTTCTCCGCTGTTTACGACGTGGACGAAAACAGCGCGCGGCAGATCGCGGAGCTTTACGGCACGCGCGCAGTCGGTTCCCTCGAGGAATTTGCGGGCATGGTCGATGCCGCCACCGTTGCAACGCCCACGCCCTCGCATCATGAGATTGGAAAATTCCTGTTGGGCCAGGACAAGCATCTGTTGATCGAAAAGCCGATCGCGGAAAAAACGGACCATGCCAAGGAGCTCGCGCAGCTCGCGCATGATCGCGGTCTTGTTTTACAAGTGGGGCACGTCGAGCGCTTCAATCCTGTGCTCAGCAGCCTGGAGCAATGGATGACGAAGCCGCGCTTCATCGAGTCGCACCGGCTTTCGCCTTATCCGCATCGCAGCGTCGAGATCGGCGTCGTGCTCGATTTGATGATTCACGATCTGGAAATCATTCTGCACCTCGTGCGGTCGCCGGTAAAAAACATCGATGCCGTGGGTGTGCCGGTGCTGAGCCGCAGCGAAGACATTGCGAATGCACGCATCCGTTTTGAAAACAAATGCGTCGCGAACATCTCGGTGAGCCGCGTCAGCCCCGAGAAAATGCGGAAGATTCGCGTATTTCAGCCGGAGGGTTATCTCTCGCTCGATTATCAAAATCAGACCGGCGAGATGTATCGCCGCGAGGGCATGCAGATCATTCGGGAGCAGGTGGAGATCGAAAAGGATGAGCCGCTCAAACGCGAACTGCAGTCGTTCGTCGAGTGCAGCCGGGCGGGTGCGCAGCCGAAAGTCACCGGAAGCCAGGCGACTGCCGCACTGGAACTTGCGATCGAAATTACGCGTCAGATCGAAGAGCAAAACGCTGAATGAAACTTTACTTCGTCGCCGGTGAGGCGAGCGGCGATGCGCGCGGGGCGGAGTTGATGCGCAGTATTCGTGAACGGGCGCCGGATACAGAATTCTGTGGATTAGGCGGGGCACAAATGGCGACAGTCTCGGGCGGCGGAGTTCATGATTGGAGTGATCGTGCGGGAGTCATCGGCTTCATCGATGTGCTGAAAAGTTATCCGTTTTTTAAAAAACAATTCGACGCGACCTTGTCGGAAATCGGACGGATGCATGTCGCTGCCGTCGTGCTGATAGACTATCCCGGATTCAATATCCGCCTCGCCACTGCCTTGAAAAAACGCGCCGGCGCTCCGCCGATTTTTTACTACGTGAGTCCGCAGGTCTGGGCGTGGCACCGCAGCCGCATCCCGAAGATGGCGCGGGTGATTGACTTGATGATGTGCATTTTCCCCTTTGAAAAATCGCTCTACGAAAAGTCGGGTTTGAAGACGATTTTCGTCGGGCATCCGATGCTTGATTCCCTCGCGCGCGAGAAAACTCACAAGTCGCGCGACCCCTCGCTGGTCGGTCTTTTTCCCGGCAGCCGGAAACGGGAAGTGCGAAAGATTTTTCCCGTAATGCTCGGTGCGGCTGAACGGTTGCAACAGGCTCGTCCGGAACTTCACTTTGAAGCCGCAGCCGCTTCCGACGCGATGCATTGGCGAATGCAACGGGTGGCGCAGCGGTTTCCGAAAGTGCATTGCCCAATCGTGGTGAAGAACTCGCACGAGTTGATGCAGCGTGCGGCCGCGGGCATGGTGGCGTCAGGCACGGCGACGATGGAGGCCGCGTTTTTTCAACTGCCATTCGTCGTCGTTTATCGAGCAGCGTGGTTGACCTTTTTTCTCGGGAGAAAGCTGGTCAGCGTGGAGTGGCTTGGGATGCCGAACATTCTGGCCGGTCGTGAAATCGTGCGTGAATTTTTGCAGGAGGAAGCAAAGCCAGAGGCAATCGCAGAGGAAGTATTGCGTTTGCTAAACAATGAGCGAGACCGAGCGGAGCTGATCGAAAACCTGGATGCCGTCGTCGCGATGCTTGGTTCTCCGGGAGCCAGTGGCCGTGCCGCCGACGCCGTGCTGGCGGCGCTACCGTCTTCATCGTGAGCCCTGTAACTCCCGGTGCCACGGCGGGAGAACCGTTGCGGATGTTCTGGTCCGCAACGGCGCAACGCGTCCTGTTGGCGGTGATTGTTGTTTTGTTTTGTGTGCGCAATCTGCCGTGGCACCTCGACGATTTCGACCAGGCGAAACAGGCTTACGTTTCGTTCGAGATGGTCACGCGCGGCAACTGGTGGTTTCAGCACACGCCGTCTCAAAACATCGCGACCAAGCCGCCGCTCGCGGGATGGATTTCGGCGGCGCTCTTTCTGACGACCCGCTGGTGGGACGGCGCGTGGCGCGTGCCGTCGCTGGTCAGCGGCTTGCTGGTGCTGCTTGCGCTCGCGCGACTCGGCAACCGGCTCTGGCCGGGCATCGGCGGTTCGATTGCCGCCGGCGTGTTTGGGTTGAATCTCATGGCGCCGCGGCTGGCAACGCTCGTCCGCACCGACATGCTACTGACCGCATTTATCTTTTTTGCCGGCATGGTCGTTTACGAAAAAGTCCGTTCCGGCTCGCCCTGGCGCGCGCGGGAGCGATGGACGATTTTTCTGCTGATCCTCGGCTCGATGCTTACCAAAGGCCCGATCGCCTACGCATTCCTCTTACCCGGTCTGGTCGTGTTTTGGTGGATCTGCAGAGCGCGCCGAGTGCACGCGAACGCATGGAGCGGCGCCTGGACTTGGTTCGGCCCGCTCCTCTTTTTCGTGGCGTGGGCGGTGGCCGGGATATTTGGAAATCGCGAATTTTACGAACAAGTCGTGCTGAAGGAATTTCTCGGCCGCTTTACGGTGGGCGAGCAAGCCGTGCATCGGAACCAGCCCGTCTATTTTTATCTCACCCATATTCTCCGCGATTTTGCGCCCTGGACGTTCCTCCTGATCGCATTGCCTTTTTTGAAAAGCGTCCGGCGCATGTTACTGGAAAACCGCACCGCCCTTTGGCTCGTTTGCTGGAGCGTCGGCGGATTGGTGGTCATGTCTGTTGTGCCATCGAAGCGTCCGGACCGGATCTTTCCCGTCGTCCCGCCGCTCTGTTTGTTGCTCGTGCATGGCCTGCGCGAATTGCACACATCGAGCTGGCCTGCAAAGCGCGTCGTGGCGGTCTGCATCGCGGTCGCGCTGTTCGCGAGTGGTGGCTACACAGTGTTTAACATCGTAAAAGACTATCGCAGTCACGAAGGTCTTCTCGCGGAGTTTGGCGCGCGCGTGCGGGAGCGGGCGCAGCAAAACGGCCTGCGCTACCTCGTCACCACCAGCAAGGACGAGGGAATGCTGCTCTACCTGCGGAAAGCTGAATTCAGCAAGCCGCGGGACGCCATTGCCGCGTGGAAAGCCGGAGAAATCGATGCACTAGTGCTGAATAAAAAAGATTTTGAGAATGGTCTTTCCGCGCTTGCGCCATGGCTCGTCGCCGACCAATCCGGCGTTGGCGCGAGCAAAAACAGCCAGTATTTCTTTGTCGTGCGAAATCAACCCCAATGAGCTTTCCCGAGGATGCCGCCGCCCTTTGGGCGCCATGGCGGGTTGATTATTTTTCGATCGATAAGGAAGACTTTCTTACTGCTGCAGCGCAAACCACGAATGACCTCGCGCATCTTGTCGTTGCACGCGGAAAAAACGCATTCCTGATTCTCAACCGTTATCCTTACGCCGTCGGTCACATGATGGCGGTTCCGTATCGAAAAGTTGCGGAGCTCGCGGAGTTGACGGAGCAGGAGCAGCTCGAACTCTGGGACCTGGCGATCCTGGCGCAGCGGCTTCTGCGGAAAACATCGAAAGCACAGGGTTTTAACATCGGTTTAAACATCGGAAAATGTGCGGGGGCGGGGGTCGCAGATCATTTGCACCTGCACATCGTGCCGCGCTGGGAAGGGGACAACAATTTCATGCCGGTGCTCGCCGACACCCGTGTGATGCCGGAAGCATTGTCCGCGCTTTGCGAAAAACTGATCGCGGCCCAGGCGGAAAGCCGATCATGAACGAAGCGGAGCTGCGTGAGCGTATCGTGGCCATCGCTCACGACGCAAAGTTCGATGCGGTCGCCGTCTCAGTTTACGACTACGAACGAAAGCGGGAATTTGATCACGATTCTGCGCGAAGTTTTCACGCGGCGAGCACCATTAAAGTCGCGATCCTGCTCGCGATCTACAAGCTTGCCGAAGACGGGCGCATCCATCTGGATGATACCCTGCATGTGCGGAACCGATTCCGCAGTCTCATTGAAAGCGAGGTCTTTCGTGTCGCCGCCAGCCGGGATGCGGATGGTGAAGTGCATCAGCGTCTCGGCCGTTCGATGCGCATTCGCGATCTCGCCCGGGCGATGATCACGCGCAGCAGCAACCTGGCGACAAATGTTCTGCTCGACTATCTCGGCATTGAGCGCGTGCAGGCGATTTTGAATGAGGCAAAAATCGATGGCGTCCGTCTCGTGCGGGGAGTGGAGGACAACGCGGCTTTTGAAAAGCAGATGAATAACGAGGTGACGGCGACGGGCTTGGTTCAATTATTTCGGCTTTGCTGCGAACGCGGATATCTGCGCGCGGAAACGCGCGGAGAAATCATCGAGGTTCTGAGCGCTCAGGAGTTCAACAACATGATTCCAGCCGGGGTTCCGGCGAGCGCGAAAGTCGCGCACAAGACGGGCGAAATTTCAACGGTCTGTCATGACGCAGGCATCGTTTTTTTGTCGGCGCGCGCGCCGTGGATCGTGGCCATTCTCACTGAAATGCCCGCAACGATTGAGACGCGGCACAAAACAGTAGCGGCGGTTGCGCGCGCGATTTGCGAATTCGTGGTGAATGAATAAGCCGTTCAAAGTGATTGATGGACTGACGCTTCCCGCGAAGCTCCGTGAGCTGCTGCGGCCCGCGGAGCAGGTGACGGATCACGAAGGGCACACTCATTCGCTGCCTCGCTTTTTCTACGAAATCGAGACTTGGGCGAAAGCTAAGGAAACGCAGATGGCCACCCATTTCACCGCGGCTGAAATAATGACTGTGGATTGCCGCGAAGCGGACCTGTTGCTGAACCACTTTCCTCATTACGTGCCTTGTGCAGTTTCAATTGCCGCCCGGTATTTGCAGGCGTTTCGAGAGAAAGTGGAGGCGCCGGTTTATATCTCCGCGAATGGCGGTTACCGTTCTCCAGCGCATGCGCGTTCCAGAGGTGCGAGTCTCCATCACTGGGGCACAGCAGCGGACATTTATCGCGTCGGCGACACTTTTCTGGATGATCAAAAAAGCATTGAGAAATATGCGGGGCTGGCCGAGGCGATCGCGCCGGAGGTTTATGCAAAGCCATTCGGCCACGGTGCGGGAGAGACCGATGATCACCTGCACATCGATCTTGGTTACGTGAACTACACGCCGCGTGCCTGCGACGAAGCCCTCTAGCCTCTCCATGTCTCAGGGGTCCAAAACTCGCAAGCAGTCGGCGCGGATTCAGCCGCGTAAGCCTGTGATCGGCTTTGAATCGGAGTTCACGCTTTTCGTCCGCGAAGAGAAGCGCCGTCCCGAGCACGTGTTTGACAATCCGCAGCACATCGTTCGCACGCCGATGATCCCGCGCACCGGCCGCTCTTATCACATGCCTTCCGGCGGAGCGCTCTATTTTGATACCGGCGTGATCGAAGTCGCGACTCCCATCATCGAGATTGAACCTGCGTGCTGCGTCCGTGCCGGCCGCTCGCTCTGGGAGCAGATCGAATTCCTGCGCGGCGAGCTGAACGCGTGGGAACGCCGCGAGAAATCTGTCGCGAGGCTCGAAGGCTTCTCGACCCATTTTAACGTCTCCATTCCGGAGGAATACCAAATGTCGTCCGCGCAAATGCTTCGGTTCGCGCGTCTCCTGACTTACCTTTTGCACGTGCCGGTCATGATGCTGGCGGCGAACCGATTGAGCACCGGGGTCGGTGTCCGGCCTCGCGGCGATCGGATAGAAATCACGGTTGATTTTACGCCTGATCCGGAGTTGATGATCGCCGCCGCCTCGCTGGCAATCGGCGTGGTCCTCGGCGTGCTGCGCTGGCCGGAGCGCGATGTGAGCGAGTTAAAGCGGCGACGCATTCCGGTGATCAGGGGATTCACACCGCGACCCCACACTTCACGAAAGGGATTCCTCGCGCGGTTCGATTGCTTTCCGCGCAATCCTTTTACGGCCGACCCGACTGCGAGCGACTGGCGCATGCGCGATGGACGAATGATGAGTTTGCGGCAAATCGCGCGGGAGATTTCCACGCCGTTTATTCACGACATTCGCGCGGTGACGGACGGCGATTGCCTTGAGCACATTTTCGCAGTCTTTGATGAGCGCGCTCGCTCGCTGCTCGATTTTTCTGAGCGTCCGCCACGCTACGAAGACGTCGGGCGCGTTATCGACTGGAACCGCCGTTCGATGCGTTCCCTTCCGCGCTCATCCTATGAGCGGGTCATCCACCGGATTCTCGATCACAGGCCGCTACGCGTTGGGAAAGAAACCTACATTCCAGAGCGGATGCAGGGCTGGTATGAGATCGTTTTCCGCAACCGCCGCACCGGGCTGCGCCGCGTGTTCAACTTGGATGATCTCGTGCGCCACTGTGACGACTGAGCGCGCTCAGCGCAGCTTTTTCAACGCGTTGCTCTCTTCACCATCCACGCGCGATCGCAGAATTGGCGGCGTGTTTTGGCGAACTTTTTCATAAAGTGCTTTCGTGTAAGCTTCGGAAGCTTTGCGCTGTTCCTCGTCGCTGCGGGCGTCGTGAATCTTGTCCTTGAGCGTGCGCACTTGCGGATCCTCGAGCGCTTTCATCTTTGCCTGATCGAGTGCTGCCTGTTCCTCGGCGGGCTTCATCGCGGGCATCGGTTTCGCTGAGGGTTGCGGTGCCGCACTCGGTTGGGGAACGAGGGTCGCTTTGGCCACGGGTTTCGGCGGCGGCGGAGGCGGAGTCGCGCTCGGCGTTGCGGATGGCTTGGGGGCCGGCATCTCTTCCGGTGTCGCGTTCGCGCGGGCAGACACCTTGGGAGAGGCTGAAGGCTTTGCTTTTGCGGTCGCAGGAGAGTGCTTCTTGCGTGCCGGTTCGGGTTTGGAAGCGGCTGTTTCCTCCGCGGGCTTTTCTCGGGCCTTTGAATAACGGTCGCCGATTTCGTAGCGCGACCATTCCTTCTTCGACACCATCAAGTCCTTGACCCG
>JAXDQV010000369.1:0-19116 GCA_034667645.1 Chthoniobacter sp. | reverse complement strand
CACCCATGATGTCATCATGCGCCATCTTCGTTTTCGGGTTGGCGACGCTGCCCGAAAGGCCATGGACGGCGCTGGAATGGGGAGCTGCGATCATTGTATCATCGATCATTGTTCGATCAGTTGGAGTTCTGACGAAGGCACGAGTTCCCGCGGCGCAAAAAACGTGACCTTCCAGCGCAATATCGTCTCCGAGGCCTTGCAGCATTCCTATCACTATCGTGCAAGTGACCGGACAAAGTTCGAGACCCACGCGTTTGCCAGCTCGATTAGTGGAAACATCGGGAGTTTCCATCATAACTTGCTTGCGCATTGCACGGACCGGAATTGGAGTCTTGCCGGCGGCTATGATCAAGCCGGCCAATACGCCGGTTTTCTCGATGTTCGAAACAATGTAGTTTACAATTGGACGAGCAGGACCACCGACGGCGGGGTGATGCAACTTAACTACGTCAACAACTACTACAAACCCTATCCACAGAATCCTTTCGTGAAATGGCTGCTCAAGCTGGATCCGGTTCTCACCGAGCACGGCACGCCGAAATACTTCATGAGTGGAAACATCATGGAAGGTTTCGACTACGAGGAAAACAACTGGAAGGCCTTTTTCAATGGTCCTGAACTTGAAAAAGTGGTCCGGGAAGACAAGTCCTTGTTTGAGCCTTATGTGACGACCCAAAGCGCAGGGGAGGCCTTTGTCAATGTTCTCGCGGACGTGGGTGCGACGCTGCCGAAACAGGATATAGTCGACAAACGAGTCATCGAAGAAGCCCGCACGGGAACAACACACTATATCGGCACAAAGGGACCGACCTTCAATCCGCCAGGAAAGAACTTCGCGGGCATCATTGATGAGCCAACTGACGTGCAGGACGCCAAAGGTTCTTCGAACTTCCCGTGGCCGGAATACCGCACTTATGACGTCCCGGTTGACACTGACCACGATGGCATGCCTGACGACTGGGAAAAACAGCACGGATTAGATCCGAATGACCTCTCCGATGGTCCGAAGGTCGCGGCAGATGGCTACACAAACCTGGAATTGTATCTCAACAGTATCCCGCAGGAAAATAGGCCGTGAAACAAAGTGCCGGACGATCACCCGCCTTCCTCTTGGGCCTGTTCGCTTGGCTGCTTGCTTCAGGTGCGCTGATCGCGGCGGGCGATGCGCCAACGCACCCGCCCGTGGTGGCATCCGGATTTATCAACGAGCACGCGTTGTATCCCGAATGTCATGCTTCGACCATCGCGGAGATCGCGCCGGGAGAGCTCGTCGCAGCGTGGTTCGGCGGAACCAGGGAGCGCGACCCGGATGTCGGCATCTGGGTGGCGAGAGAGGAAGATGGGCGCTGGATGGATGCGGTCGAGGTCGCCAATGGCGTGCAGCCCGACGGTGTCCCGCGCCTGCCAACCTGGAACCCGGTGCTTTTTCATCCAAAGAACGGCCCGCTCGTCTTGTTTTACAAAGTGGGCCCGACGCCGCGCGATTGGTGGGGCATGATGATGACCTCCGACGATGCGGGAAAAACCTGGAGCCAGCCGCAGCGGCTGCCAAACGGCATTCTCGGCCCGATCAAAAACAAACCGGTGCAGCTTGCCGATGGCGCATGGCTTTCGCCATCGAGCACCGAAGGCACCGAGACCGGGTGGCGCGTGCATTTCGAACTTTCGCGCGATCACGGCAAGACGTGGGAAAAAATCGGCCCGGTGGAAAAAGGAAAACCAGAACTCGATGCAATCCAGCCGAGCGTGCTGTTTTACAAAGATAATCAACTGCAAGCACTCTGCCGCACCAAGAATGGCGTGGTGGCATCCACATGGTCGCGCGACGGCGGCAGAACGTGGAGCCCGCTCGAATCAACTGGTCTGCCAAATCCAAACTCCGGCACGGATGCCGTGACGCTCGCCGATGGCCGCCAGATCCTTGTTTACAACCACTCCGCGCCTCCGCCGGATCGTCCGACCAAAGGACTCCGCTACCCGCTTGACGTGGCGCTTTCATCGGACGGCGTGAACTGGCAGCGCGTCCTCACCCTCGAGAACGAGCCGCGCGACGCCGGCTATGCATATCCAGCTGTGATCCAGGCCGCCGACGGCCTCGTGCACATCACCTACACCTGGGATCGCAAGCTCATTAAACACGTGGTGCTCGATCCGAAGAAGCTGCGACCATGAGCGTGAAGCGGCTTTTCCACGCGCTGCTCTTCTGTCTCCTCACGACGGTCGGGCTGGGCGAGTCGCTTCGCACCACCGAACTTCGGTGCGAATTCGCCAAGGACCCTGCGGGGATCGATGTGGCGCACCCGCGTCTGTTTTACCGTGTTACGAGTGAGGAGCGCGGACAGCGGCAAACGGCTCGGCAGATCCTCGTGGCGTCGTCGGTGGAAAATCTTGCGCAGGAGAAATGCGACCTTTGGGACAGCGGGCGCGTCGAATCAGATGAGACGGCGTTTCTCCCCTACGCAGGCGCGGCGCTGGCTTCGTCGCAGCAGGTGTTTTGGAAAGCGCGAGTGTGGGATCGCGATGGAAAGCCATCGGCGTGGAGCGAAACCGCGACCTGGACGATGGGGATGCTCGGCGGGATGAAGGAATGGAAAGGCGCGTGGATCGCCGCGCCAGGCGCGACGGAGACGCTGCTGCTGCGGCAGGAGTTTGCGGTGAAACCGGGATTGCGCCGGGCGATCACGCACTACTGCGGGCTCGGGCAGCACGAACTCCATTTGAATGGCGCGAAGGTCGGCGGGGATTTGCTCCAGCCTGGATGGACGACCTACGATCGCACGACGCTTTACGAGACGCGCGATGTGACGAAGCAGTTGCGCGAAGGTCAGAACGCCGTCGGGTTCGTGCTTGGCAACGGCATGTATAACGTTGTTTCCCGCAATCGTTTCACAAAGTTCAACGATTCCGCCGGGCCGCTGCGCGCGATTTTGCATCTGCAACTTGAATATGCGGACGGCACGACGGAGTTCGTCGGCACGGATGAAACATGGCGCACCCAGCCGGGGCCGATTACGTTCAGCAACGTCTATGGCGGGGAGGACTACGACGCGCGGATCGAGCCGATCGGCTGGACGAAAGCGGGCTTTGATGACCACAAGTGGCCGCTCGCCGTCGCGATGGTCCGGCCCAAAGACACCTTGCGCGGGCATGGCGTGAGCGCGGATCCGATCCGCGAAATTGAAACGCGAAAGCCCCTCGACTCGAAGACATTTCCCGACGGCTCGGTTGTTTATGATCTAGGCCAAAACGCTTCCTTCATGCCGCGGATTCGCGTGACCGGACCGGCGGGCGGAACGATTCGGCTCACGCCATCGGAAGTCGTGAACCCCGACGGCACGATCAACCGGCGCACCACCGGCAGCACCGAACGCGGCGGCGCGTGGTGGCAATTTACCAAGGCGACCGATGCCGAGGAGACATGGTTCCCGAAGTTTTTTTACACCGGCTGCCGTTATTTGAAGGCCGACTTTTTTCCAGCCAACGGCGATGCGCCTGCGCCCTCCTCATGGTCGCCGCCGCCTGCCGGAGTGGATGCGCCGAATGTGCCGCGGATCGAATCGCTCGAAGGCGTCGTGGTTCATTCCGTGGCGCCGCCCGCGGGGACGTTTACCACTTCGAACGAATTGCTCAATCGCATCCGCGAGCTCGTCCGCTGGGCGCAACGCTCGAACATGGTCAGCGTCCTCACCGATTGCCCGCACCGCGAAAGGCTCGGCTGGCTCGAGCAGTATCATCTCAATGGTCCGTCGATCCGCTACGAGTTCAACCTGGATCGCATGTTTACCAAGGGGATGAACGACATGGCCGATGCGCAGACCGACGAGGGCCTGATCCCGACAACTGCACCGGAGTATGCGAAGTTCAAAGGCACTTTCCGCGCGGCGGCGGAGTGGGGCTCGGCGTTTCTCCTCGTGCCTTGGCAGCAATACGAGTTCACCGGTGACATCGAACTGCTGCGCACACACTACGACGCAATGAAGCGCTACTTTGCCTATCTCGCGTCGAAAGCGACGGACGAGATCGTGAGCGAAGGGCTCGGCGATTGGTATGACCTCGGCCCGAAAAAGCCGGGAGTCGCGCAGCTCACGCCGCCGGCGTTTACCGCGACGGCGTTCTATTTTTGCGACGCGAAACTGCTCGCGCGCGCCGCCGAGCTGCTCGGCAAAACGGACGACGCGAAGGATTACGCGGCGCGGGCCGAAAAGATTCGCGCGAGTTTCAATCGGAAATTTTTCAATCCCGACGCGGGCCACTACGGAAGCAATTCGCAATGCGCGAATGCGATCCCGCTGGTGATGGGCATCGTCGAACCGGGGGATCGCGAAGGAGTGCTCACCGCGCTCGTTCACGATGTCGAGGAGGGCGGCTATGCGATTACCGCAGGCGATGTAGGCTTCCGCTATCTGCTGCAAGCGCTGGCGGAAAACGGGCGCTCCGACGTGATCTACCGCATGATCAATCAGGACGAAAAACCGGGTTACGGTTTCATGCTAAAAAAAGGGGCGACGAGCCTGACCGAAGCGTGGGACGCGAACACGAGCGCGTCGCACAATCACTTCATGCTCGGGCAGATTACGGAGTGGTTTTACAAAGACCTCGCTGGGATCGATTGCGATCCCGCC
Source organism: Chthoniobacter sp. (assembly GCA_034667645.1). GTDB lineage: Bacteria > Verrucomicrobiota > Verrucomicrobiia > Chthoniobacterales > Chthoniobacteraceae > JAJPJG01. Next base: position 14,494 of record JAXDQV010000369.1, on the reverse strand, counting down.
GGGCCGGGTTTCAAAAAAATCGTGCTGCGGCAAAGTCCGGTCGGCGATCTCGCGTGGGTGGAAGCCAGCTACGATTCCATTCGCGGACCGATCAGCATGCGATGGGAGCACGAAGGCGAGCAGTTCGTTTTAAAGACGACCATCCCCGCGAACACGACGGCGACGGTTTTTCTGCCGGCGCGCAATGGCGCAGCCGTGCAGGAGAGCGGTAAACCGGCCGGGCAACAGCCCGGCGTGAAGTTCTTGCGCAACGACGGTGATCGCGCTGTTTTCACCATCGAGTCGGGGAGCTACACCTTCGAATCGAAATTTGCCGGTCCCTGAGAGGCGGTTAATGCCGTGACTAGGCCGCCGCGTGCGTCACGGTTGTGAATCCGGCTGTGCCGGGAGATGCGCGAAGCCGTAGCTCAGCAGCAGCTTGCTATCCTCCCAGATGCCGGGCCGATCGGTATGCATGACTACGCTGATGACTTCGCGCGTGCCCCATTGCGCGGCGCTGACCAAAACCTGCTGGGAGGGAAAAGTGTATCCGGTTTTTACTCCGGTGCAGCCGGGAAACATGCCGAGCAGGCGATTGTGATTGGTCAGCATCTGCAGTCCCCATGTGCCCTGCCAGCTATGAGTCCGCGTGCCGACAACTTCGCGGAAAAACGGCTGCTGCATCGCCGTGCGCGCGATGAGGGCGAGATCATGTGGCGTCGTGTAATGTTGCGGATGATGCAACCCGTGCGGGTTCATGAAATGGCTGTTGGTGGCGCCGAGCGCGCGTGCGCGTTGATTCATTTTTTCGGCAAACGCTTCCACGCTGCCCGCGTTGTCCCGTGCGAGTGCATGGGCGACATCGTTGGCGCTTTTTAGCATCAATCCATAAAGCATCTCCCGCCGCGGAAATGCGTCGCCCGGGCGGAGTTCGAGCGACGATTCGCCGACCTTCGGCTCCTCGTCAGTGGCGGTGACGGGCGCATCGAGATGACCCGCCTCAATCACCAGCAGGGCGGTGAGGATTTTCGTTGTGCTCGCCGGGAAGAAAGGCTGTTCGGCGTTCTTGGCGTAAATCGTTTCGCCCGTCAGTTCGTCGAGCACGCACGCACCCTGCGCGGCGATCGGGAGTTCGCCGGTGAGATTCGTTACGTCGATCGCGGGGCTCGCCGCTGCAGTCGCTTTTGGTGCCTGCGAGGCCGCGGTTTTCTCTCGAGCTGCCGGAATTTTCTTCTTCGTTTTCTTCGTCGCCGCGGTGCCCTGAACGGTCGCGGCAAAGAATGCCGCCACCAGCAGAGAGGCAGTGATCAGCCTGCGACGTTTCCGTCCACCATCAACCATTCGATCGGTCGAGTGTGGTTGACGGTTGCCTCATATACGCGCGCAGCGTCGCCGCCGAATGGCACGCAAATCAAGTCCGCATGCGCCCCCGGCGAGATTTGCCCGAGCTCGCCGGATCGCTTCAAGGCGCGCGCCGGATTCGTGGTGACGGTGCGGAGCAGGTCTTCCGAACGCAACCACGTTTCGCGTTCCTGCAGCGCCTGCATCTCGGCGAAAAGGCTGAGTGAGTCGTTACTCGCCACGCTGTCCGTGCCGAGCGAGAGATTCGCGCCCGCCTCATGCAAGCGCCGAAACTGAAACGGGCGATGCGCAAAATAGCGATGGCTGCGCGGGCAGTGCACGATGTGGTGCAAGTGATCCACGATGAGAGCGAAATCCGCGTCGTCGATTTCATTTACGTGCGCGAGGATCCAGTCTTCATCGACCAGCTTCTCCTCCCACAGCCGCGCCAGGGACGAGCGCTGGCCGCAATCGTCCATGCTGCGTCCGAGTTTTTGCATGAAATCGTGCAGTTCGCCGCTGCCGTGGCGGAACATTTCGTCCTCCGCTGCCGACTCGGCAACGTGGGTGGTGAGCGGCATTCCGGTAATGCGCGCACAGGCATTCGCGAGCCCAAAAAGTTCAGCCGACGCAGTGTAAGGCGAGTGCGGACTCAGCCCGAAACCGCCGAGCCAGTCCGGTCGGTTTTTAAAAAACATGAACGCACCCGCGACCAGATCGTCGGTCGCGACACGCTGGCGGACGTCAATCAGTTCGTAAAACCACCACGTGCGGATCGGCGGCGCTGGGAGCTTCGGAAGAACCTCGGGAAAGGCCTCTATGTTCAGCACAGTCGTAGTGCCCCATTTCTTCAGCTCGGCAAAGCCCTGTTCGATCGCGCGCACGTAATCGTCCACATCGAGCGAGCGCTTGAGGGCGTTGATGCGAGCGATCCATTGCGTGAAGCTTTTTTGCGGGTGAATGGCGTTGCGCATCATCGTGTAATCGAGATGGCAATGCGCGTTGATCAATCCCGGCAGCAGCGCCTGCTCGCCCAGATCGACGACCCGGCCGGAGTAAAGTTTCTGCACATGGTCGAAGTCACCGACGGCCTGGACGGTTCCGTCGCTCACGGCGATCGCGCCATTGGAAATAGGCGGACCGTCCATCGTGACGACGATGCGAGAACGGTAGATCATGGCTCGTCTGCCTCGCCGCGAACCTTTCTCCGGGCTGCAGCGACGAGCAGGTTGCATCCTTCTGCGCAGAGGAGGGGAATCGCGGGAACGCTCTCCCTGAGCTGGTTCGCAGCCGGATCGAACTTTGGCGCTGGCAGCGACGTGACTGGAGTATCGGGCTCGATTTTCCACAGGATCGTCTTCAAGCAGCGGCCGTCCGAGCGGCAGAAGTCGCCGATCAATTCGTTCGCCGCGGCATCCGTGATTTTCTTCGCGACGGCATACATGCCCGACTGGCGATGCAGCGTTTCGCGCAAGTGGACAGGCGCGAGCAAGCGTCGCTCATGCGCGAGCAACGTGCCGAGCATGGCCGGATAAAAAAAATCGAGCGCCTCGCGCAGCTCATGAATAGTGCGAAGGCCAAGCCTCCATCCGCGCCGTAGGCTCGGGGCGCTTTTCAGCGGGCGGAAATTGCCGCCGTCGTCGTATCTCGAAAGCTCGCGGGCATCCAGCGGACTGTTAAACAACTGCAGTCCCGCGGATTCCACATCGGCATGGTGCGTCAGGAAAAAGCGCTCCTGGATTGCGATCTCGCCAATGCTTCGAACGCCGCTCTCGATGAGGCGGGCGAGCAGTGTGTCGATCTCCGAGCAGAGGCGGGTGATCATCATCCGGCGCGTCTTCGCATCGTGCGCTATGCCGCGTGCCTCGCGTCAAACGCGGCGACTTGATCCAAAATCACGTCGGCGAAAAGCGGCTCGGTGCCGATCGCGCTCGCGTAATAAATCTCCCTTCCATCCACCCGATACGGGTTGCGACGAAACACTTCCATTTTGCTCGCAGCCTGTGTCGGCGCGGCTTCGAGGCCGAGGAGCACCGGAATGTCCTGGTAGCTGTGCAGTCCGTCCGAGACGAAAAACGGAACCGCGATCAAATGTCGTTTCGTCGCGATTTTTCGCCAGTCGGTCACGAATGGTTCCTCTTCCATGAACACCCCGAAGACTTCTGCAAACTCACCGCGCGCTGCGATCCGCCGCACCTGTTCCTTCACCGCGGCACCGGAGTTTTCATTGAGCGAAGTGCCATGGCCGATGAGGAGAAGGCTCGTCTCCGCCGGCGGGATTTCCGGGGCGACTTCGGCCGCGCGGTGCAGCAGCAACTCCGTCATCCGCGCATGGTTCCCGGCCGGTTCGCAGTATTTGATCGTCCGTCCGCGGCGCGTGGTGATCGGACCATCGAGCTCCAGTTCGCGCGGGATGATCTTTTGCGTGAAATAGCCTTCGCTGATGAAATTCGGCACCGCGTAAACGTCGTCGCTTTCGATCATGTGCAGCACCTGGCGGAGGCTCGGTTCCTCTTTCCAAAACGCGCAGACGACTTCGCCGAAAATGTCGCGCCGCTTGATTTCATCGGCATGCGCGAAGGTCGGCGTGCTCGAATCGGGGTTCACGGTCGAGCCGTGGCCGACGATGATCAGCGCGCTCTGTTTTTTGGAAAACATGGCGCGGAAATTTACGAAACCGAGTCCGCAAGTCGAACGCTTTTCCGGCCGGAGCGCGTCACGACCCAAGCGAGTTGAGCTTCTGGCGAGAATCGTCGTCGTGCACATCGAGCGCGGCCGCGCGGGAGTAGGCGCGGCGCGCGGAATCGCTCATCCCAGCTCCGCTCCAGAGATCGCCAAGCATGCGCCACGATTCGCCGCGCCACGGTTGCGCCTCGACCACGTTTTTCAAAGCGACGATTGCTTCCTTGTGATCGCCGCGTTCGTCGAGGTGACCGATGTAGCGCTTCTGAATCGACCAGTTTCCGGGAGCAAGTTCCGCCGCCTGCCGCAGCAGATCGACGCGGTCTTTTCCGCTCTCCTTGTATTCCAAAACCGCCAGATCCTGAATGGCCTCCGCGCGCACAAAGGGATCGCGAACGGCCTGCTCCAGCTGCTCGCGCGCCTCGGGAAAATTTCCCGATCGCAAATAAGCCGCCGCCAGGCCGCGCAGCGCGAAGGGCTGGCCGGGCGCTCGCTCCAGTGCGCTTTTGTAATAGCCGATCGCCACCCGCTGATTCCCTTGTGCGGATTCCAGCCCGCCGAGATTCATCAGCATGCGCGGACTGCCGCCGCCATCGGCGATCGTGCGTTCGAAAAAGGTTCGCTGATCGTGCCAGTCGAAGTTCCGGGTGAAAGTCCGCGTGGCGAGAAACGCGGCCCAGATCAGCAACAATGTCGCTCCGGCCTCTCGGGAGAGGCGCAGATGGGTGAACGAAAGTGCGGCCGCGATGAAGAGAAACGCGCTCGGGAAATACAGCCAGTGCTCCGCCACGGTTGCGTTGAGCGGGATCAGATTCGAGATCGGAAGATAAGCGGCTAGGAAGCAGCCGAGTGAAGCAAACGCCGCCGGTTCGTGTCGTTTCGCCCATCGCAACCACGCGATCAGGGCGATGAGCAGCGCCGCGCCGAGCAGCGTTTGATATTCCCGCCAGCGGGCGGCGCGAACAGTCTCGGGAAAATTACCACGGCCGAATGGCAACACGCTGCGCTCCATGTGCAGACGCACCGGCGCAACGAGCAACCCGGCATATTCCGCCAGCGCCCGGACCGCGACGATCGGCGCAGCGGCGAGCGTGATTTTCTCAGACGAAAGCGGCGGAGATTGATGCTCAGCGCTCAGCCGCAACGCAGCGTAAATTGCGAGCGCGCCGGCACAGCACGCACTCCAGAGCCAGCGCGGGTGTCGATGGCGGAAGAGAAAAACCAAGCCGATGCCGAGCACGACCAGGCCGCTTTCTTTCGAAAGCATCGCCGCCAGGAAACAGACCACCGAGGCGAACGCGGCGCGCTTCGATTTGCAAAGCGCAAGATACAGTCCGGCAAACCCGCACAGCGCCATGAGAAGATCGGCGCGGCCGGCGATGTAAGTCACGGCTGAGCTATGCAGCGGATGAATGGTCCAGATCAGGCTCGCTGCCGCGGCGATGAGCAGGGGAAAGCGCCTCCCCGGGCGCGTTTCGTTCGCGAGGCTGGCTTCGACCGGGCCAGGATTATCGGCGGCGGCTTTGGAAACGCTCGCGAGCCATTTTTCCAAAAACAGAAACAACATGACCGCCGCTGCGCCGTGTAAAAGGATGTTGGACAAATGATAGCCCCACGGTGCGAAGCCGAACGACGCGTAATCCCACGTGTAAGTCAGGCGTTGAAGCGGACGGTAAAAATCCGATGCGGTCGCATCCGTGAAGAGAAAATGCCGGAAGCCTTCCGGGATCAGCCGCCAGCTGCGGATGAACGGATCGCGCAGCACGAGCGCGGTGTCGTCCCAGACAAAGCCGTTGCGCAGCGCCGGTGCATACACCGCGAACGCCGCCGCGAGGAGGAGCAGGATGACGGCAGCCCTGTTTTTCAAGCGCGCGATGATGCGAGCGGGCGCAGTGCGCATCAACCCTGAAACCGCCGCAACGCACTCGCATCAAGTCGCGCGATTTCGCAAACTGCCGGTGATGGACACCCAACTCGAACAGCTTCTCGACTTCCTGCGGTTCCCGAGCATTTCGACGGACAACGCGCATGCGGACGACGTCTCGGCCTGCGGCGAGTGGTTGTTTACAAAGTTCAACGCGATGCGGTTTGCGGCCGAGGTGCACGGAACCGCCGGCCATCCGATCATCGTGGCAAGAAGCGCGCCGCGGGCCGATCGCGGCACCGTGCTGATCTACGGACACTACGACGTGCAGCCGGTGGATCCGCTGGAGCTTTGGAGTTCGCCGCCGTTTGAGCCGGTCATCAAGGAAGATCGCATCTTCGCGCGCGGCGCGACCGACAACAAAGGCCAGATCCTCGCGCACATTCTTGGCGTGGAGGAACTGCTCGCGCGCGACGGCGAGTTGCCTGTGAACGTCATTTTTCTCGTGGAGGGCGAGGAGGAAATCGGCAGTCCAAACCTCGCCTCGTTTCTGGAAAAGCATCGCGAGGCCCTTCGTTGCGACGCGATCGTCATCTCCGACACCGGCATGGTTGCTCCCGGCTGGCCAACGCTGACCTACAGCCTGCGCGGCATCGCCGCACTCGAGCTCAAGGTCACCGGCCCGGCGGTGGATCTTCATTCCGGCATCTACGGCGGCGCGGTGCTCAACCCGATCGCCGCTCTCGCCCGCATGCTGGCCACGCTGCACGATGGCGAGGGACGCGTCGCCGTTCCGGGATTTTACGATGGGGTGGCGCCGTTGCAGGATTGGGAAAAAGCCGCGTGGGCAAAGCTGCCGCTCGGAGCGCCGGCGCTGCTCGCGCTGACCGGCGTGCCGGAGCTTTTTGGCGATCCGGATTACAGCGCGCTGGAACGCATTTGGGCGCGGCCGACGATTGAGATCAACGGCATCAGTGGCGGCTACCAGGGCGAGGGGACGAAGACGGTTATTCCGCGCGACGCGTTCGCAAAACTCACGTTCCGGCTCGTTCCGAATCAGCAGCCTGAGCGGATTGTGCGACAAGTGCAGGAGCATCTTGCGAGCGTGACCCCCGGCGCGGTGCGAGTGGAATTCTCCGGCGGCCACACCGGCGAACCGTTTTTCACCGATCCCCAATCCCCGCTCGGCCAGGCGGCACAGCGCGCGCTGGTCGAGGCGTTTGGCGGCGAAGTGGCGCTCATTCGCGAAGGCGGCTCGATCCCGATTTTGCAGAGTTTCAAAAACATCCTGCAAGCAGAGGTTCTGTTGCTCGGACTTGCGTTGCCCGATTGCCGGGCGCATTCGCCGGACGAAAATTTTCCGATCGAGAATTTCCGCGCGGGGATTCGCCTGAACCAACTTCTCCTGGCGGAACTTGCGCGCGCTTTCAAATTGACTGCCTGATGCGGTCGAAAATTGGCAAGGCTCCCGTGCGCATCGTTTACGAACTCCTTCCTTGATGAACAGCACACAAACTGACGATTTCGTTTCCTACCTGAACGATCACCTCGCCGGCTCGGTGGCAGCTTTGGAATTGCTGGACCACCTGCGTGAAAGCGCTGAAGAGGAAACTTTCCGCAGCTTTTGCGCCCGCCTGCACCAGGAGATCAGTGCAGATCAGGATATTTTGCAGAAATTGATCGCCGAGTTCGGCGCCGGGCAGGGGCTCATCAAAATGGCCGCGGCGTGGCTGCTGGAAAAGGCGGGCTGGACAAAGTTTAAGATCGCGGGCGACGGCGAGGGTGAATCGGGTCGACTGCAAGCGCTGGAAGCGCTGGCCCTCGGCATCAACGGGAAGAAACTGCTCTGGCTCGCGCTGGCTCCCCTGGCGAATGGCTGCTCTCCGTTGCAGTCGCTGGATTTCGCCCTCCTGCTCATGCGTGCGGATGAGCAACTCCGCTCGGTCGAAGGAGAAAGGCTGAAAGCTGCCGAGTGTGCTTTTTCGGAAACGCGAGGCGTCTAGTTCGCACGGAGAAATTTTGAAAATCCTCCGGCCCCTCAGCGTTCTCCTGGGAGCGATTCTCTCGGGCTCGTGTGTGAGCTGGTGCGCCATTTACAGCTTCTGGATCGCCGCCCGGCTATTTCACTCGGTGCCTGCGGCCCGTGCCGCTGATGCCATTGGACAAATAATCCTCCTCCCCGGCCGGCTGTTTCTCTCCCGGTTCGAGTCGGCAGATCAAAGCAGCTCGCTGGCTAATCCCATGCTCTTCGCGCTCATCAACGGCACGTTGCTGGGCCTCCTCGTCTATCTTCTGCTCCGCTGGCTTTTGCCTCGATTTTCACAGCGCGCGAAGCTATAACGCGCCTCCGCCCATGACCCTTGCCGATCTTCAGGAAATCTACGCCCAACCCTTTTTCGACCTGCTGCAGCAGGGGCGCAAAGTTTTTCTGGAACACTGGAAAGCGGACGAAGTGCAGCTCTGCACCTTGCTCTCGATCAAGACGGGAGGCTGTTCCGAGGATTGCGGCTACTGCGCGCAGAGCGCCCGCTACACCACGGAGGTGAAGGCCGGGAAGCTGATGGAGACGGACGAAATTCTCGCGGTGGCGCAGCGGGCGCGGGAGAATGGCTCGACGCGTTTTTGCATGGGTGCCGCCTGGCGCGGGGTGCGCGACGGCGACGCGAAGTTCGAGCAGGTGCTCGGGACGATTCGCGAAGTGAGCAAGCTCGGGATGGAAGTCTGCGTCACGCTCGGCCAGCTCAGCGACCCCGAGGCGCGCAAGCTCAAAGAGGCGGGGGTGACCGCTTACAACCACAACATCGACACCTCACCGGAGTTTTACCCGGAAATCGTTTCCACCCACACTTTTAACGATCGTTTAAACACGATTGCCGCGGTGCAGCGGGCGGGCATGAGCGTTTGCTGCGGCGGAATCATCGGCATGGGCGAGACGGAACTCGACCGGCTCAAAATGCTCGAGGTGCTCACGAATTTCGATCCCGCGCCGGAAAGCGTGCCGATTAATTGCCTGATGGCGATGCCCGGCACGCCGCTGGCGGAACAGCCTCCAGTCGATGTTTTCGAGCTGGTGCGGCTCATTGCAACTACGCGCATCGCGCTGCCGCGCGCGAAGGTGCGCCTTTCCGCGGGCCGCACCCGGCTCTCGCGCGAAGGCCAGGCGCTCTGCTTTTTCGCCGGCGCGAATTCGATTTTCTACGGCGACAAACTCCTCACCGCCAAGAATCCGGGCGTTGATCACGACCGCGAACTGATGCGCGAGCTCGATCTCGTCCCGCAGCGTCCGCACAGCGACTGTGCGAGCTTTCAGGTGAGCTGAGAAGGGGCGATGGCAATCGCCTTCAAGGATCTGAACGAGCGCGAAATCCTCGCTCTCGCGGTCGGGATGGAGGAGGAGGATGGCCGCATCTACGGGGAGTTTGCCGAAGGAACGCGAAAGAATTTTCCGGCCACCGCGCGGATTTTTGAGAGAATGCGCGAAGAGGAATCCGATCATCGCCGGCGCTTGCTCGACCAGTATCGCGCGCGATTTGGCGAGCATCTGCCGCTGATCCGGCGTTCGGATGTGAAGGGTTTCACGCAGAACAAAGCGTTCTGGCTGAAGTCGCCGCTGCGGCTGGACGCAGTGCGTAAGGCGGCCGCGGTGATGGAGTTCGAGACGGCGCGTTTTTATGCGAAGGCGGCGGAGCGCTCAACCGACGCGGGCACGCGCAAACTGCTAGGCGATCTCGCCGAGATCGAACGCGAGCACACGCAGCTCGCCGAATCGCTCGAGCAAAACGAAATTTCGCCCGGTGAGCGTGCGCACGAGGACGAGGCGCAACGGCGGCTTTTCGTGCTGCAGATCGTGCAGCCGGGATTGGCGGGATTGATGGACGGTTCGGTTTCGACGCTCGCGCCGATTTTCGCGGCGGCCTTCGCGACGAAGAGCAGTTGGGACGCGTTTCTGGTGGGGCTCGCCGCGTCTGCGGGAGCGGGAATCAGCATGGGTTTTGCGGAGGCCCTTTCCGACGACGGCACGTTGAGCGGCCGCGGGCATCCGTGGATGCGCGGTGCGATTTGCGGCCTGATGACGTCAATCGGCGGGATCGGTCACACGTTGCCGTTCTTGATCCGCGATTTTCATCTCGCCTTCGCGGTCGCCGTGGCGGTGGTCATCGTCGAGCTGCTCGTCATCGCGTGGATTCGGCATCGTTACATGGATACGCCGCTGCTCGCCGCGGCCTTTCAAGTCGTGGTCGGTGGCGTGCTCGTCTTCATCGCCGGAGTGTTGATCGGAAATGCCTGAGCGCGTTGACGTGCGCCGTCGGTTCGCGGTAGTCGGCCTTTTAAAACGGGGAATGTGTGGAACTGTGCTCGCCGTGAGTTGCTCCCGCGTCCGTCGGCCCATGCGAGCTCGGGCGCGATTGTCCCCGGCGATTGGGCGAGACCGAAGACGCGGGCAATCGGTAAACTGGAGCGGTCACGCGATTGGAGACGCGCTGCCAAATAACAACGAGATTTATCATGATCACCACGATGCGCTCCGCAGGGCTCACCGATCGAAGCCGCTGAGCATCGCGGGAAAGCAGGATACGATTGATGGCACCAGCCCAGACGCCCGCTTCGACTACACGATGTTTGCGCCGGGGCGCCTCACTTATTCGAGCGGGATGGTTTTCGACACAAAACAATACACGAACTCCCACTTGCGTCCCTGAATGCGGCGAATGGCACGAGTTTCGTCGCGAGTGATTCCGCCAGCGCGTCGGATCACCTTCCGGTGCTGTCCGTGTTTCAGGTCGTGCCCGAGCCATCCGTCTCCGCGATGCTGACGGCTCAGCTCGTCGTCGCCGGAATCCGCGGTGTGCGCCGCCTGCGCAATTAGACTTTCTCGCCGAGCCCGAACGCCTCGTGCGCGAGATTTGCGGCCTCGTTGATCTTCGCCTCGTCGAGAATCACGGCGATTTTAATCTCCGAGGTGGAAATCATCTCAATGTTGATGCCGCCCACGCTCAGTGCGTCGAAAAGCTTCGCGGCCACACCGGAGTGCGAGCGCATTCCAATCCCGACCACGCTCAGTTTTGCAATGCCGTCGTGCGCCAGCAAATCCTTCGCGCCAATCTCCCGGACCACCGGCTCTAGCGCCGCCTTTGCCTTTGGCAGCTCGTCCTTGGCGAGCGTGAAGGAAATGTCCGTCGCGCCGCTGATCGAGACGTTCTGCACGATCATGTCGATGATCAGGCCGACGCCGGCGATTGTGTTGAAAAGCTTCGCCGCGCTGCCCGGCTTGTCGGGCACGTTCGTGACCGTGACCTTTGCCTGGTTGCGCTCGATGCTGACGCCGCGAATGACTACATTTTCCATGCTCATAGTTTCCTCTTTCACAATGGTGCCCGGGTTGTCGTTGAAACTGCTGCGCACTTCGAAGGGCACCTTGAATTTTTTTGCAAACTCGACCGAGCGCGACTGCATTACTTTCGAGCCGCTCGAGGCCATCTCGAGCATTTCGTCGTAGGAGATTTCCGGCAGCTTGCGCGCGTTGGGAACGATCCGCGGGTCGCAGGTATATACGCCCTCGACGTCCGTGTAGATCTGGCAGATGTCCGCTTTCACCGCGGCCGCGATGGCGATTGCCGTCAGGTCGGAGCCGCCGCGGCCGAGCGTGGTGATCTGGCCGCTCATGGTCTGTCCTTGAAAACCGGCGACGATGACGATGCAGCCGTCCTCGAGAAAGTCGTGCACCTGCCGTGGCGTGATGTTGGCGATCTTCGCCTTCGTGTGGACGCCGTCCGTGATGATCCCCGCCTGTGCGCCGGTCAAAGAAACCGCTTTTTTTCCGAGCGCATTGATGGCCATCGCGGTGAGTGCGATCGTCGTTTGTTCACCAGTGGCCAGCAGCACGTCCACCTCGCGTTCCGATGGAGTTTTGGAAACCTGGAGCGCGAGTTTGAGCAAGCCATCCGTCACCCCGGACATCGCGGAAACGACAACCACCACCTGGTTCCCGGCCTCCTGCGTCGCGATCACACGCCGCGCGACGTTGAGAATCCGGGAAGGATCGCCGACGGACGTTCCGCCATATTTTTGCACGACGAGACTCATGGGAAAAAGCGCGGCATGTTTTCGTCGCGCGCCGGGTTTGTCAATGGCCACGCCAGCCGGAGTCGGCGCGTGTGAACCGGGACGGCAGGTCGCCGTTTGTGCCTAGAAAATGCCGGAAGTCGGCGGCGACGCCATCGAGCTGCCCGGCTTGATTTTCCCGAGCAAAGCCTGCTGGAAATCCTGCAACTGCGACACGATATCGGGGCCGCGCGAGAGCACTGCCTTCGTCAATTTTTCGTAGTGCACCGGATTCCGCTGCGACAATTCCGAGAGCGCCATGATGACGGCGAGAGAATTGTTGATCGAGTGTTTGACCTCGCGAAAGCGCTCGTGCAGGGCCACGAGTTCGACCGACGGGATAAATTCCGGTGTATCCATTGAGCTGAGTGTAAAGCGCTATTCGTGCCAGACAAACGCGAAGTTTTGCGTTTTTCCAAAACTCCGCGCGGAAGCTCGCCAAGCCTCCGGCGGGATGCTTTGCTGGCCCGTTCAGCGCATCGCGAAAATGGCAGCTCAAACGATCCGCATTGTCGGCGCACGCCAGCACAATCTCAAGAATCTCAGCCTCGAGATCCCCCGCGAAAAACTCGTGGTCATCACGGGCCTGAGCGGCTCTGGCAAATCGTCGCTCGCCTTCGACACGCTCTACGCCGAGGGCCAGCGCCGGTATGTCGAGAGCCTCTCGGCCTACGCCCGCCAGTTTCTCGACCAGATGCAAAAGCCGGACGTCGATTTCATCGAGGGCCTCTCGCCGGCGATCGCCATCGAGCAGCGCGGTTCCGCGGCGAGCCCGCGCTCGACCATCGCGACCACCACCGAGATTTACGACTATCTGCGGCTCCTTTTTTCGTCCGTCGGCCAGCCGCACGATCCGGCCACCGGCGCGGCGATTTTCAAACAGACGCCGCAGCAGATCGTGGATCAAATCCTCGCCTATCCTGCCGAGTCGAAAATTATCGTGCTTGCCCCTCTCATTCGCGGGCAGACCGGCGAGTTCCGCGACGTGTTGGAAAAGATCAAGCGCGAGGGTTTCGTGCGCGCGCGGCTGGACGGCGAGATCGTCGAGCTCGGCCGGCCCGAGCCAATCAAGCTCGATAAGGCCAGGCGGCATTGGATCGAGGTGGTCGTCGATCGCCTGGTGATTCGCGAGGGCGTCCGAACGCGGCTCGCCGACTCGATGGACACGGCTTTGAAGTGGGGCGGTTCGCGCGCCGTTGTCCTGCGGCAGGTGCCCGATGCGGAGCAATGGGATGAGATGAAATACTCGACGGATTTTTGCAATCCGGAGACGGATTTCACGCTCGGCCAGCTCACGCCGAAACACTTTTCTTTTAACAGCCATCTCGGCGCCTGCCCGGCCTGTCACGGCCTCGGCACTCAACTCGTCTTCGACTGCGAGCTGATGATTCCCGACCCGGACAAGTCGCTCGACAAAGGCGCCGTGGCGCCGTGGGCCAAAGGCAACAAACGGATGCAAGGCTACTACGCGGGCGTCCTCGTCTCGCTCGCCAGGGCATTCGAAGTCTCGATGACTGCGCCTTTTTCGGAGCTTTCGCAGGTTTTCAAAGACGCGCTCTGCTTCGGCACCGGCGATCGGGCCATCCCGGTTTCGTGGGGGAAAACCGGGAAGCAAACGAGTGTCGAAAAGCCGTTCGAGGGACTCGTGAGCCACCTGCAGCGTCTCTACGACACGACGGAAAGCGAGTTCACCAAAAATCGGTTGCGCACCTACATGAGCCGCCATACCTGCCCGGTCTGCGACGGCGCCAGGCTCCGGCCCGAGATCCTCGCTGTGACGCTGCGCGGCGGCGACGGCGGCGAGCGGAACGTCCGCCAGCTTTGTCAGCTCACGATTGGCAACGCTCGAAGATTTATCGAGGAAATCGCGCTCACCGAGCAGCAGCGGTTTATCGTCACGGAAGTGCGGCGCGAGATTCTCGCGCGCCTCGGGTTTCTCGTCGAAGTGGGACTCGGTTATCTCAATCTCGATCGCGAAAGCGGCACGCTTTCCGGTGGCGAAGCGCAGCGCATCCGGCTGGCAACCCAGATTGGATCAGGGCTGGCGGGCGTTTTGTATGTGCTCGACGAGCCGAGCATCGGCCTGCATCAACGCGACAACGACCGGCTCATCGGCACGCTGCGGCGGCTCCGCGATCTCGGAAATTCCGTGATCGTGGTCGAGCACGACGAGGACACGATTCGAGCCGCGGATCACGTCATTGATCTCGGGCCGGGAGCGGGCGCGCGCGGCGGGCACCTGATCGCGCAAGGCTCGGTGGAGGAAATTCTCGCAGTCGAGGAGTCGGCCACGGCGCAGTATCTTTCCGGGCGTTTAAAAATTCCAACGCCTCGGGTGCGCGCGGCTCCGCGGCGCGACGCGGCGATTCGCAGCGCCGATGGCTGGCTGACTGTGGTGCGTGCGACGGAGAACAATCTTCGCAACGTCACCGCGGCCTTTCCTCTCGGTTGTTTTACCTGCGTGACCGGTGTCTCGGGCAGCGGAAAATCGACGCTGGTTGACGACATTCTCCGCCGTGCGTTGTT
>JAXDQV010000368.1:0-5094 GCA_034667645.1 Chthoniobacter sp. | reverse complement strand
CCAGTGGTCGCGGCCGGCGTCCTTGTTGATCTTGGGCGTGCGGCCAAATTCCGTCGTCACCATCACGAGTGTGGAATCGAGCATTCCGCGGCGATCGAGATCGCGGATCAGCGAGGCGTAGGCTTTGTCGAACTGCGGCAGCTCTTTTTCGATGCCGTTTTTGACATTCGCGTGGTGATCCCAGCCGCCGTAAACCAGCGACACAAAACGCACGCCGCTTTCCACCAAACGCCGCGCCATCAGCATCCGCATCCCGGCGCCGTTCCGCCCGTATTCGTCTTTCAGCGCGTCCGGTTCGGCTTTGAGATTGAAAGCCTCGCGCGCTTTTTGCGAACTCACCAGTCCGTAGGCGCTTTGATAAAAACTGTCCATCGCATCGAGCGCGTCGGATTTTTCCAGCTCACGAAAATGCGCATCCACCGTGGCGAGAATGTTCTGCCGTTGCTGAAAACGCTCGTGATCCACGTCGGCCGGCAGCGTCAGATCGCGGACGCTGAATTTCTCGTTCGCCGGATCGCCGCCGAGGCTGAACGGCCCGAAGGCGTTGGAGAGATAGCCGCTGCCCGCATAGGGATTCGGCTGCGACGGGATGCACACGTAGGGGGGCAAATCGTTGCGCACACCGAGCTCGTGCGAGACCACGCTGCCGATGCTGGGATATTGCACGGCGGGACTCGGCCTGTAGCCGGTGAACATGTTGTGCGTGCCCCGCTCGTGCGCGGCCTCACCGTGCGTCATCGAGCGAACCACGGTGATCTTGTCGGCGATCTGCGCGGTGTCCTTCATCAGTTCGCCGAGGTAAAGGCCGTCCACCTTCGTCGGAATGACGCCAAACGGCCCGCGAACCTCCACCGGCGCGAGCGGCTTGGGATCGAACGATTCGTGCGGCGAGATTCCGCCTGGTAGGAAAATATGGATGAGCGCCTTTGCCTTTGCCTCCTGGACTGCCTCGGCGGCACGGAGCTTGAAAAAGTCGCCGAGCGTCAGCCCCAGCCCGCCGACAAGACCGACGTAGAGAAACTCGCGGCGCGAAACCTTGCGGAAATGCGAGGGGTCGTCATACCACGTGATGGGTTGAAATTCGCTCATGCGTTAGTGAAACTCCCACCACGGGCGGCAGTTGCGGGGGAGCTGGATTTTAGCACCAATTCTCGTTGCGGCAAATGCCCGGACCAAAGGCGCCTGCCGTTGCCCTTGCGCCAGCGCTGTGTAGAGTTCGGTTCTTTATGACCCGGCAGGAATTGCTCGATCTTTATTTTCTCGATGCGCGCGCCAGAACGATCGATCTCGCTGCATTTCTCGACCGACTGGATCGCGCGGAAGGACCGGAGGATTTTCGCATCGAAGCGCTGCGGGCGGCGCTGGCGGAAATGGCGACGCCGCAGGAAGGAAGAGTGCGTCGAGTTTTGACCACGCTGAGCGATCCGACGACCGAGCCGTTGGCATCAGCGCCGGGCAAAGGCGCATGCGGCGCCTTCAACCCCGCGACGGACGCTTGATATGCGCTACATCGAGCCGCATGCGCACATGGTGAGCCGGGTCACCGATGACTATCAGGCGATGGTCACCGCCGGCTGTGCGGCCATTTGCGAGCCGGCGTTCTGGGCGGGATTCGACCGCAGCAGCGCGGACGGGTTCTTCGACTATTTCTGCCAGCTCACCGAACACGAGCCGAAGCGCGCGGCGAAGTTCGGACTCCCGCATTATTGCTGGCTCTGCATCAACCCCAAGGAAGCCGAAGACATGCGGCTGGCTGACGATGTCATCGCACTGATCCCGCAGTTTTTGGAAAAAAAGAACGTGCTCGGCATCGGAGAGATCGGCCTCAACAAAAACACGCGCAACGAGCTGGCGGTGCTGGAAAAACACATCGATCTGGCGCTCCAGCATGACCAGCTGATCCTCGTGCATACCCCGCATCTCGAGGACAAACTGAAAGGGACGCGAATGATCGTGGATTTGCTCAAATGCGATGCGCGCGTCCGACCCGGACGCGTGATCATCGATCACGTGGAGGAACACACGGCCGGGCTCGTGCTCGACGCCGGATTTTGGGCGGGCATCACCCTTTACCCGGAGACGAAATGCACGGCTGCCCGAGCAGTGGATATCGTGGAGACGTTAGGTCGTGAGAACGTCTGGCTGAACTGCGCTTGCGACTGGGGCCATAGCGATCCGCTGGCGGTGCCCAAGGCAGCGATGGAGATGCGGGGGCGGGGGCATTCGGCAGCTGAAATCGATGCGCTGGTTTTTCAAAACCCGCATCGGTTCTTGTCGCAGTGCCCAAAGTTCCAGGTTTCGACATAGGCGCACACAACATCCGGGGGCTGGCATTGCCTTTGCTTAAAGGAAGGCATGAAGCTCTCCCTCTCCCTTCTCGTCGCCGCATGCCTCGCCAACGTGGCGCTGGCAAATGAAGTCCCCCTCGAAGTGCTCGAGGAAATCAACCTAGCACGCACCTGCCCAAGGCAATATGCGCAGCTCCTTGCTGAGCGCACCAGCGGCTCTCGCAACTCCGAAACGCGGAAAGCCACTGCGGAAGCCGTCGCTTTTCTGAACAAGGTAAAACCACTGCCGCCGCTCGATTTTTCCGATGGCTTGATGCTCGGAGCGCAGGCGCATGTGAACGACCAGGGCGCACGCGGCACCACGGGCCATAGCGGCAGCGACCATAGCAGCCCGTTCAATCGGATGGAAAAATTCGGGCATTGGCTCGGCACCGCGGGTGAGAACATTTCCTACGGCTATTCCGATGCGAAAAAAATCGTCGCCACCCTGATTGTGGATGCCGGCGTCCCGGGCCGCGGTCATCGTAAAAACATCTTTAGCTCAAACTTCGCCGTCGCGGGCGTCGCAGCGGGCAAACACGCGCGTTTCGGCTCCATGTGCGTAATCGACTTCGCCGGCGGCTTTTCGGGCAGCGGCGATGCGAAGATCGCGTCGGCATCCGGAAACGTCGGCCAGTGGTCGGCGTTTGACGGCCTGCGCGCTCACTAACCCGCGAACCTCGTTTGAAAATCGAATCCTCTGAAAAGGAGGTGATTTTCAAATGTTATCCTGGGCATTCACATTCTTGGTAATCGCCATTATCGCAGCCCTGCTCGGCTTCACCGGCATCGCGGGCGCCGCGGCGTCGATCGCCAAAGTCCTGTTCGGACTGTTCCTGCTGGTCTGCCTCGTCTTTTTTGCGCTGGCCGTTTTCGCCGGCAAAAAAGTGCTCTGACGCCCCGCAGGCATTTAAAAAGCCGTTCTGCAAAGGACGGCTTTTTGCTGCTCATCCATTCCCTTTTCGCGATTGCGACGTAGAGTGCCCCGCCCCGCTCTTCCACGATGACTCATTTACGAATTGCCGCGGCTTTCCTACTCCTTGCGTTCACTGCCGCAGCGCAGGATTCCATCGGCCTCAACGCACTGCGCGCCCTCGATCCGACGCTTTCCGGCAGCGGCGTCAATGTAGCCCAAGCCGAAGCAAGTTTTGGCCCGGATGCAAACAACGGCAACCGGCCGATTTTCGAAGTGAGTCCAGCGACGGTCGGGCAGCCAAATTCGCTTTTCGTTTACACTTCGGGCTCGGGAACCGCCACAGGGGTGCCGCCGCCAAACGCCGCAGGCAGCGAATCCGGGCACGCGGACGCGGTCGGTAATAATTTCTACGGAGGCTCCGCCGGCGTCGCGCCAGGCGTGGCGCGCGTGGATAACTACGACGCGTCCTATTTCTACAACAACATCGTGACGGCGGGCGTGACGATTCCGGCGAAGATCATCAACCAAAGCTTTATCTTCACCGGCCTCACATCCGGACAGCAGACGACCATCGAGTCGAACTACGACAATTATGCAGCCAGCAAGAACGCCTTGTTTGTCTCCGGCGCGGGAAACAGCGGCTCGGTGAGCCCGCCTGCCACGAGCTATAATGGAATCGCCGTGGGCGCCTACAATTCGGATCCAACAACTTCCGGCACCGGGCCTACCATCAACGGACGCTCGAAGCCCGATATCACCGCTCCCGCGGGAGAAACCAGCTACTCGACTCCACTCGTCGCCGGGGCCGCTGCCATCCTCGTGCAGGCGGGAACTCGGGGAGATGGAGGCACCGGCACTGCGTCTTCAGCGACAGATATTCGCACGGCAAAGGCGTTGCTTTTGAACGGCGCGGTGAAACCGGCGGACTGGACCCACACGGCAACGATGCCACTCGATCAACGCTATGGCGCTGGTGTGCTCAACGTCTCGAATTCCTACGATGAGTTGAAAGGGGGCAAGCACACTTTCACCACCGCGACCACGAATTCCGTCGGCGGCAGCCACGTCCCCCCGATAGTCAGTGGAAGCGTCAGCGGCACCCTTGGGTGGGATTTTAACACGATCGCGAGCAGCCCGATGACGGACGCGGTGAACCACTACTTTTTTGATCTCACGACCTCAGCCGACAGCACGTTCACGTTTACCGGCACGCTGGTGTGCAACCGGCAGTCCGGCCAGACCGGCATCAACAACCTCGATCTTTACCTCTACAACGCCACCACCAACAGCCTGGTCAGTTTCAGCAGCAGCACCGTGGATAACGTCGAGCACATCTACGTCCCGGGCCTCAGCACCGGGCGATACGATCTTCAGGTTTACAAAAACGGCGGCCTCGCAGGGTTGAACGCAAACGTCGTCAGCAACGCCGAGACTTACGCGGTCGCATACAGTTACGCTGCCGTGCCAGAGCCTTCCGCCGCGACGACGCTTCTGATGGGTCTGACGCCTTTGCTCGGCTGGCTTTTCTGCCGCGATCACAGGCGCCCGCGCTGTTTGTAAAAACGGTAACGCGCGAGGATCGAATCCACGTAGTTTTTCGTCATCGGGAAGCCGATGTTGTCGTGCAAATCCGCGCCGGTCGCGCGCTGGCCCATGTTGCTGTCGCCGACCCATTTGTCCACCCGCCGCAAACCCGCGTTGTATTCGGCGAGGGCGAAGACCATCGGATCGTCCTTTTGCGCCCAACGCTGCAGAGCCTGTTTGAGATACCAGGTGCCGGCCTCCAGATTGGTTTTCGGCGCGAAAAGATCGGTCGGCACGAAGGTCTCGATTTTGTTCTGCTTCGCCCAA
>JAXDQV010000367.1:0-4531 GCA_034667645.1 Chthoniobacter sp. | reverse complement strand
GATGTCTCCCCGCGCGTCGCCGACGTGATGGAGCCGGAGGTCATCTCGGTGCGTGCGGATTCCACCGTTTACAATGCCGTCCAGATCATCGAGCGCCATCGCCTGCGCGGCTTGCCGGTCGTGGACGACGCGGGCCGTTGCCTCGGGCTCCTCTCCACATTCAAAGTAAACCACTACCTCTTCCCGCCGCTCGCCGAGGCCACTTCCGCGCGGAATGCGATCGCCTCGCTCGTCGATATCACGGCGAGTTTCGGTGGCACCTTCATCAGCGGCAAACAGACCTCGGAGGTCGAGAATTTCGTGCTCGTGATCGCGGCGATGCAGACGCAGTCCTTCTCGCGCCGCATCGAAAATTCGCACGGGCAGAACATTCTGTTGCTCGTCGGCGACCGCGAGCAAATCCAGTTGCTGGCCGTCGCAGCCCGCGTTCGCGGCATCATTCTGACTGGCGGCATTCCCGCTTCGCCGGCCGTGCGCGAAGCAGCCGAACGTGCCGGGGTCGCGCTGTTGAGTTCTCCGCACGACACGGCGACTTCAGTGCTGCTCGCGCGCGGCGCCATCAAAGTGGAACGAATGCTTAGCGCCGAACTGAAAACGTTCCGGCCTGAAACCTCGCTCACGAATGCGCGCGACATCGCGACCACGTCACACGCCTTTGTTTTCCCCGTCCTCGACGAACGCGGCACGCTGGTCGGCATTTTGTCAAAAAGCGATTTCATCAAACCGATTCCGCGCCAGCTCATCCTGGTTGATCACAACGAGCTTTCCCAGGCCGTTCCCGGCGCGGAGGAGATGCCGATCGTGGAAATCCTGGACCATCATCGGCTCGGCGGATTTTCCTCAAACTCGCCAATCCATTTTTGGAATTACCCGGTCGGTTCCACGAGCACCATTGTCGCCCTTTGCTACGAGCAGGAGCGGGTGGAAATCCCGCGCGACGTGGCGGGATTGCTGATGTCCGGTCTGATCTCCGACACCCTGAACCTGACCTCACCCACAACGACGCCGACGGATCGCCGCGTGCTTCAACAGCTCGCCGACGTAGTCGGAATCGCGCCGGCGCAGCTCGCCGACGAGATTTTTTCCGTTGGCTCGCCGCTGCTGACGCTGACGGCCGAGGAAGTCGTGAACGCCGACTGCAAGGAATACGAGGAGGCCGGGGTGCGCTTCACCGTTTCGCAAATCGAGGAGATGAGCCTCGCGCGTTTTTACGAACGCGAAGCCGAGCTCGCGAGCGCCCTGAACACCTTCCACGCCAAAGGCCGCTTCTATTTCTCCGCCCTCTTCGTCACCGACGTAAATACACAAAACTCGTTGCTGTTGCTCGCGGCGCCGCCGGAGTTTGTGCAAAAAATCGATTTTCCCTCGAAGCACGACAGCCTGTGGGAACTCCCCGGGGTCGTCTCCCGCAAAAAGCAGCTCCTCCCGCATCTGCTGACGCTGCTGAAAAGCTGAGCATTTTTCAGTGTCGGCGCGCACTGATCCGGCGCGTTACGGATGTTTACCGCGACTTACACGCTTACTTACGGTCGCGGTGCTGCCGGTGAATGGCCAGTAAGCACGATAGAAGCGGCCCGCGGCGGTCGTGTCCTGAAAGATCAGCACCCCGTTCGGGTCGGTGGTTCCCGAGCCGATGTCGGTCCAATCGATCAGGTTTGATGAGGCCTGAATCCCAAAGACGGTGTTGGGCGTCGAAGAGAGTTTGAGCTGAAAATATCCGTTCGTTCCAAAACCCTGCGCTGCCACGACCGCCGGCGGCGGCACGATATTGTAATCCCCCACGATGGGATAGTGATCGCTCCCGGTGAAGCTGTTACCGGGAGCGGTTAGCTGAATATCCGCCAAGGTCGTCGCGGCGTTCGGAACGGTGTTCGTGAGATCATCCAATGAATGATTGGCAGAGTTCGTCGCGGAACTACTGCGGGGCGTCGTGCCGTTGTTGCCAAAGGTTTCAAACGCATATGGGTATTGCGCGGCCGGAAAATTTGAGCTGTCGAACGGATCGGACGTATCGGGTGCCAGTTGCACTCCACCCTGGCTGTTGTAAACACCCAGCATCGGAGCATTCACCAGCTGGCTATCAATGCGCGAGGTTAGCGAACTCGTGGAATCGTTATAGAGATAGCGGGCGTTGTCCGCGGCTACGTTTCCCCAAGTAACGGTGCTGATTGGTATGGTTTTCGACATGGGATCGTAGCCCTGAGTCTGATTGGCATTCGCCCAGATCGCACTCGCGTCATTCCAGTTGATTCCATCGGAGGTAATCTGCCCCGTCAGACATTTATAGGCGTTCTCTTCGCTCCCGTTGAACAGGTTCCAATCGCCGGAATACATCACATGCGCGCCGGCCGGCAGCTTGTATTTGGCGTCGCTGCGAACCTCCTGCGCTTCCGCGTAACGCGCATCTCCCACTGAATCGTCGGAGGTGCTCCGCGCGTGGCTGACGTAAAGATAAAAATCCTCCCGCGCGGAGTATCCGACGGGTCGGAGCTGATACACCATCGGAGCGCGGGTGACACCATTCACTCCGCCCCCGGGAGAGTGAGCTGCTGTGTAAGTTCCGTTGGCTTGTAACAGCACGGTCTGCCCCGTCTTTAACGCCCGCGCCGAGATCACCTGCACTGTGTGTGTGTTGTAAATCAGTCCATCCGGCCCGCCGCCCGTATTCGGATCGGCGGTTGGATCATAGGCGTAAGTCCCCGCGCCATAGATGCTATTAAGCTGGGTGACAAAGGCGGCGAGCGTCGTCGAACGCAATTCTTCCACTCCTAACACGTCCACGGGCTGCGCATTTTTGCCGAGATGGTGCAGACCGATGGCTTGGATCACGGTCGGCAAGCTGTGCGTTGAGCCGGTGATGTTGTTGTCGCTGGCCTGGTCGGCGCAATCAATGTTGTAGGAGACCACACGAAGCGTTTTGGCCCACGCCCGGTCGCCACAAACCGCAAACGCCAGCAACGACGCCACGATAATCTGACCGCGGCTCAGCCTCATCGTTTTGAGGTAGCGACGATTCGCCTGACGGTATGAAGAGAAGAAGAAACACTCATACAGGAATGGCCGGAGGCAAACTATACACGGTGCGGTGTCCCGCGCCACCCGGTGCGGTCATTCCTTGCCCTGTTGCAGAGATTCGGCGGTCCACTCTCGAGCTCCCGCTTGGGAAATGACGAGAGGTGCGCTACCGTGCCCGTTACGTGAAGTTCTGGATGAAAATCGGCCTCGCCCTTGCAGCGGTTTGGGCGATTGCTGGCGGAGCGATCCTGCTGGCGCGTGCGCACCGTCCCACGCCGCAATCTGTCGCGGCTTATTTCAGCGAGGACCTCGGCCCGGCATCGGACGCGGCGCGCAAGAAGCGGATCGAGAAGGCGGCGATCATGCTGAATCAGCTGACTTTTGAGGAGCGCCAGCAACTGCGGCGGGACCGGACGCAGGACCAGTTTTTCAAATCGCTGACGCCGGAAGAGCAGGGGAGATTTCTCGACGCGACTTTGCCCACGGGATTTCGGCAGATGATGGAGAACTTCAACCGGATGGATCCGGCAAAGCGAAAGCAGTTCGTCGATCGGGCGTTGAGCCAGATGAAAGCTCGGGAAGGCAACGCGCCGCAGCGGCCAATCGACGATGCGAATGTGCAGAAGATCGTCAACCAGGGGATGCGTTCGTTTTACAACGATGCCAGTGCCGAGGTGAAACTCGACATGGCGCCACTGATCGAGGAGATGCAGAAAACGAATTTCGGGCGATGACGCGTTCCGCGTTCACGCTGATCGAGCTGCTCGTGGTGATGGCCATCGTCGCGGTGCTGGCCGGCATTGCGACGCCGGTTTCACGCCGTGTCATGCACAGCGCGCGGGCGACGGCGTGCGTGTCGAACGAGCGCCAGCTTGGCGCGGCGCTCAATCTTTATCTCGCGGAAAACAACATGACCATGCCGACGCTCGCCGCCGGTCGCCGCGACAAAAACGAAGAGGCTGCGGTGATCGACAACACTTTGAACCGCTACGTACAAGACGCGCGAATTTTCGCCTGCCCGGCGGATGCGCAAGGCTTCGCGGCGAACACCGGCACCAGCTATTACTGGAACGTCGCGCTCAATGGCCAGGCGGTGAGCGGCCTGCATTTTCTTTTCACGGAAGATATGACGCGCATTCCGATCCTCTCCGACAAGGAGGGCTTCCACCTTTATGCGGACAACAAGGTGAACCTGCTCTACGCCGACGGCCACGCGACGCAGGAGCTGACGTTTTTCACCGGCGGCAAATGACTTGCCCGGCTGCAAATTCGCGATGATCCGTCTCGAGTCGCTCTCGAAATCGTTCAAGGGCAAACCGGCGCTCGAGAACCTCTCGCTGGAGATTCCGCGCGGCGAGATTTTCGGTCTGCTCGGGCACAACGGTGCGGGCAAAAGCACGACGTTCGGGTTGATTCTCGGCCAGCTTTTTCCGAATGCGGGAGAGGCGTTCATTCGCGACGTTTCCGTGCAGCGCGATCGGGCGCAGGCGCTGCAGCGAGTCGGCGCGATTTTTGA
>JAXDQV010000366.1:0-7098 GCA_034667645.1 Chthoniobacter sp. | reverse complement strand
TCGAAAGGTCATGGTGGTGCTTCCGAGGTCGCGCGTAGCATCGCCTAACTCTGAATTAGGCGAAAAGAGGTTGCCCTCGCGGCAGGTGATTTTGTTCCCCTAATTCAGTTTGAGGTTGCATCGATACACGGCGTTGTTCGCATAAGACAGGATCGTCTCCAAGGCTCAACTACTCGAGCAAGTGAGATGTGTGATGCGAACGGCGCACTACAGCCGCCGCACGGAAGAGACCTACTGCGAGTGGATCAAGCGGTTCACCCTTTTTCACCAAAAACGGCATTCATGCGAGACATGGGAGAGGAGGAGGTGCGCGCGTTTCTGACTCGTCTTTCCCGCCCGCCCAGGAAACGACGCAGCCGCGCCACGCGGAGCTTTGGCCGTGCAACCGGCGGCGCGCGGCGGACTGAATACGGTTGTGTTCGAGTTTGGGACGGGGTTAAAAAGTTTTTCCCGCCAACAACCGCCCAACCCCTCGGAGATCCCCAAACATGTTTCACGATCCGGAAAGAACCGTTGAATTTGAATTCGTTCGCGCCACGGAAAACGCCGCGCTCAATGCGATGCACTGGATCGGGCGCGGGGACAAGGAGGCAGCGGATGCCGCGGCGTGCGACGCGATTTACGGCGTCTTCGATCTCGTGAACATCAGCGGCGAAGTGGTGATCGGCGAGGGGATCAAGGACAACGCGCCCGGGATTTTTTTGGGCGACAAGCTCGGCACCTGGAAGGAGGGAACGCCGCACTTCGACATCGCGCTCGATCCGGTGGACGGCACGACGAACATTTCCAAAGGGATGGCGAACTCGATCTCGGTGATCGCCGCGGCCGAGGTGCCGCCCGGGGCGAAACGGATGTTAAACATCCCGAGCTACTATTGTAACAAACTCTCCTACGGCCCCGAGGTCACGCGCGCGCTCCGCAAGCTGGGACTCTCGCTGAAGCTGATTGATCTGCCCTTGCAGGAAACGCTGCAGTTTGTGAGCAGCGCGCTTGGAAAACGCATGGCAGAGGTGGTGGTGTTGATCCTCGACCGGCCGCGGAATCAATACCTGATCGACGGCGTGCGCGCGACCGGCGCGTCGCTGCGCATGGTCTCGGATGGCGACATCACGGCGGCGGTCGCGCCTGCGCTGCCGGACTCCGGCGTGGATTTGTATGTCGGCATCGGCGGCACTCCAGAGGGAATTTTAACCGCGACCGCGTTGCGCGCGCTCGGCGGCGACATCCAGATGCGCATGTGGTTTCGCGATGAAAAAGAGCGCACAGAGCTGCGGGGAGATCTCACCGACGACGCGCTCTCCAGCGTTTACAGTTCCGAGCAGGTGATCGAGGGAGACAGCGCGATTTTCTGCGCGACGGGGATCAGCGACAGCCCGCTCCTGCCGGGGGTCAAACTGATCGGACGCACCGCCATTACGCACTCGATCCTCATGCGCGCGCGCAGCCAGACCGTCCGTTACATTCGCGCCGTCCACAATCTCGAGCACAAAACCATCCACCTCCGCAGCGCCGTCGAAGACCAGAAAATCCCCGGCGAGTGATTCGAGTTTGCATCCCCTCTGGCGCCCGCAGAGATTTTTCGGACGCATGAAAATCACGCTGTTCATCCCGTGCTTCGTGGACATGTGCTATCCGCGCGTCGGGATCAACATGGTGGAAATCCTCGAGCGGCTCGGGCACAGCATCGAAGTGCCGGAGGAGCTTTCGTGCTGCGGGCAGCCGGCCTTCAACTCGGGCTATTGGGAGCAGGCGCGAGCGGTCGCGGAGCCAGTGCTCAAGCGGCTTCGCAGCGCGGAAGCGGTGGTGATCGCCTCCGGCTCCTGCGGCGCGATGTTGAAAGTTTTTTACCCGGAGCTTTTTGCGAATACACCGCACGAACAGGCGGCGCGGGAACTCTCGACGAAATGCTTTGAGTTCTCGGATTTCCTCGTCTCGAAACTCGGCGTCACCGACCTCGGCGCGCGTTTTCCGCACAAGGTCACGTTTCACGATGGCTGCCATGGATTGCGCGAACTCGGGAAAAAAAAGGAGCCGCGCGAGCTGCTGGCAAAGGTGCGCGATCTGGAGTTGATCGAGATGGGCGAAGCGGAAACGTGCTGCGGCTTTGGCGGAACGTTCGCCGCGAAATTTCCCATGATCTCGACCGCGATGGGCGAGGTGAAGTGCGGCTCCGCGATGCAGACCGGCGCGGATTACATCGTGTCGAACGACTCGAGCTGCCTCATGCACATCCAGGGCCTGCTTGATCGCGAGGGCCGCCGCATCCGCACCATTCACATCGCGGAGATTTTAAACGAACGGTGAGCGCTCCCTCTGCTCAGTTTAAAGCCGATGCCGAGCGGCTGACCCACGACCTGCGCCATCGCGGGCTGATCCAGACCGCGCTGAAAAAATACGAGGTCGCCCGCGACGGAAAAAAGGCGAACTACCAGGACTGGCAGTCGGCGCGCCAGACCGCCGCGGAGATCAAATGGGATGCGATCAATCACCTGGACAAATACCTGGTCCAGTTTGCGACGAAGCTCGAAGCGCGCGGGACGAAGGTGCATTGGGCGAGCACGGCGGAGCAGGCGCGCGAGATTATTGTGGGCATCGTCCGCGCGAAGAAGGCGCACTCGATCATCAAATCCAAAGCGATGACGGCGGAGGAAATCCACCTCAACGACGCGCTGGAGCACGCGGGATTTGAGGTCGTCGAGTCCGATCTCGGAGAATACATCGTGCAGCTCCGGCACGAGGCGCCGTATCACATCGTGTTTCCGGCGATGCATCTCACGCGCGGCGAGATCAGCGATCTTTTCGAGCGCGAACTCGGCAGTGCGGCGACGGACAGCCCGGAGGAGCTGACGATGATTGCGCGCCGCGCCCTGCGGCAAAAATACATCACGGCCGATGTCGGAATCACGGGTTGCAATTTCGCGATCGCGGAGACGGGCATGATTTCGATCACCGAAAATGAAGGCAACGCGCGTCTCACCGCGGCGCTGCCGAAAACGATGATCACGCTGCTCGGGATCGAGAAAGTGCTGCCGCGGCTCGACGATCTCGCATTGTTTTTGCCGATGCTCGCGACCGCCGGCGCAGGGCAGGCGATCACGTGCTACAACTCGCTCTACGGCGGTCCGCGCCAACCTGGAGAGAGCGACGGACCGGAGGAATTCCACGTCGTCCTCCTCGACAACAAACGAACACATCTGCTCGCCGACGCCGAGCAGCGCGACGCCCTTCACTGCATCCGCTGCGGCGCCTGTTTGAACGTCTGCCCGATCTACAAAAACGTCGGCGGACACACTTACGGCACCACGTATCAAGGGCCGATTGGGTCCGTCATCACGCCGCACCTGCGCAATTTGCAAACATGGAAACACCTCTCGATGGCGTCCTCGCTTTGCGGCGCGTGCACGGAGACGTGTCCGGTGAAAATCAACCTGCACCATCACCTGCTGCAGAACCGGCGCAATGCGGTCGCGCAAAAGCCGGTGTGGTGGGAGAAAATTGCGTTTAAAGGCTTCGTGTTTTTGATGAACCGGCCGCGTTTGTTTGAGCTCTCGAAACCGCTGGCGCGCCTAGGGCAGATTTTTCATCCGCTGATCAAAGGGACGGCGCTCGATCCCGCGCGCGCCTGGACGAAAACGCGCGACCTGCCCGACGTCGCGCCGGAGACGTTCAAGGAATTCTGGCGAAACCGGAAATGAGCGAGCGCGAAAAAATCCTGGGAAGCATTCGCGAAGCGCTTGCCGTTAACGCGCCGCTGCCGGGCGCGCACGATCATCACGCGCCAGCCGTCTTGCGGCACCGGGACGATGATGTATCGCAATGGCTGCCGGCGGTGGGACAAACTTTTGAGCAGCGCGTCGAGCGCTTCCACGCGAATGCGCTCGATCTGCGCGCGGATTTTCACCTGTTAAACACTGTGCAGGAAATGGGCGCGAAGCTCCTGGAAATTCGCGACGGTGAAAACTGGCAGAAGATCGGCACGCACCGGGGAGAATTAACGGATGCCGTGTCGGCGGAACTCGGACTTCCGACGATTCGCACCGATGACGGCTACGACGTGCGCGAACTGGAATCGTGCGACGCGGGCATCAGCGAATGCGACGCGCTCGTGGCGCAAACTGGAAGCGTGGTCGTCTCGAATCGCAGCGCGGGAGGTCGTGCGCTTTCCGTGCTGCCACCCCATCACGTTGTTCTCGCGCGGCGCGAGCAGCTGGTGCGGGATCTCCCGGCGGCCTTTATCTTGTTGAAACACAGATACGCTCCGGTATTCCCGAGTTTCTTTTCTTTCATCACCGGCCCGAGCCGCACCGGCGATATCGAGCGCATCCTGGTGCTCGGCGCGCACGGACCGAAAAAGCTGACGATTCTTTGCGTTTGAAGATGTGAACTCTTTTACTGCGAAAGCCAGGCGCAATCTGGCATCCTCGGCACGTTTTTCCTCCCCATGAAACTAATCCTCCCCCTCTCGCTTCTCAGTCTCCTCGCCTTTGCTCCGCGCGCGGGCGCGGCGGAAAATATGTCGGTCACCGTTGCGCACGAGCTCGATGCGGCGCGTCCGGCCGAAACGATCACCGTGCCTTGGAGCGAAATCGCCAAACGGCTCCCGAACGTGCTACCGAGTCATATCGTGGTAAAGGACGCGAAGGGCGCGGTGATTCCCGATCAATTACTCAACTCCAAGCCCGAAGAACATCAGGACAACTACGAGAGCATTATTTTCCAGCACGACTTTGCGGCGGGCGAGCGCACCGCGACTTTCACGCTGGAAAAATCCGAGGCTCCGGTGCCGCCATTTCCCACCAAGGTTTTCGCGCGCTACGTGCCGGAACGATTCGACGACTTCGCGTGGGAAAACGATCGCGTGGCGCACCGTATTTACGGACCGGGGCTTGGAACCCCTGTTGCCGGGAAATCGCAGATGTTCAGCAGCGGCGTGGACATTTGGTGCAAGCGCGTGCGCTACCCAATCATCGACCGCTGGTATCTCATGGGCCACTACCACGAGGACACCGGCGAAGGCCTCGACATGTATGACGTCGGCAAATCACGCGGCTGCGGCGGCACGGGCGTGTGGGACGGCAAGAAGCTTTTCGTTTCGCAAAACTGGAAAAGCTGGAAGGTGCTCGCGAACGGGCCGGTGCGGGTTGTGTTCGAACTGACTTACGATCCGTGGGACGCGGGGAACGGCGTAAACGTTTCCGAAACGAAACGCTTCACCCTGGATGCGGGGCACAATCTCGATGAGGTCGAAAGCACGTTTTCCTGGCCTCAGAACAAACCGACCCCGCTCGTGATCGGCATCGGGATTGCGAAGCACACGAAAGGGCTCGTGAGCGCCGAGGCGACGCAAAATGAAAAAGGTGGCTGGTTTTCGTTTTGGGAAAAATTCCAAAAAGACGGTCAGCTCGGCACCGGCGTTGTTTTGCCCGCCGGCACGCTGAGCGGGTTTGCCGAGGATGATTCGAATCACCTTGTTTTGACGAAAGCGAAGTCCGGGGAGTCGGTGCGTTATTATCTCGGAGGGGGCTGGGACGGCAGCGGAGATTTTCTCGATAAAGCGAGCTGGGAAAAGTATCTCGAAGACTTTGCCGCCCGCCTGAAGTCGCCGGTGAAGGTTTCTTTCTCCGAAGCGAAATGAAAAATTCACTTTGCACCGTCGCGCTGCTCGCGTGGATCTTGCGCGGAATCGCATTGGCAGAAGACGCCAGGCCCGACCTTCCACCCCTTCCCACCGCAGCGCCAGCTGGCAGCATCCAGCCATGGAACGGACATGATCTGTCGGGCTGGACGGTTTTTCTAAAAGACAACGCCCAGCCTCCGCCGGATTTCTGGAAAGCGAACGATGGCGTGCTCGCATTCATCGGCAAGGTCAGCGGCTACGTGCGCACGGAAAAAGCGTTCTCCAATTACCATCTGCACGTCGAATACCGCTGGCCCGAAAAGGCGGCGAACAGCGGCGTGTTTGTGCATGAGCGCGCGCCGGACGCCATCTGGCCCTGCAGCGTGCAGGTCAATTTCAAAGTGAGCGCGGTCGGCGACCTGATTCCGCAGGGCGGGTTTACCTTCGACGGGAAAACGGACACGGCGAAAAAACTGGCGGAGCCGAATGAGAAGCCGGTCGGCGAGTGGAATGGCTGCGACATTTTTTGCCGCGCGGATTCGATCGAAGTTTTCGTCAACGGCGTGCGGCAGAACTTCGTCGAGAAACTCTCGGCCAACGCGGGGCAGATCGCGCTGCAACTCGAAGGAACGGCGATCGAATTCCGAAACCTTTGGCTGCGCGACCTGCCAAAACCCTGATCTATGAAGCTCCACTATTTCCCGTCGGCAACTGAAACCAACACGCTCAGCACCGAGCAACTGCGCGAAACTTTTCTGATCGGCGGGCTTTTCGAAAAAGGAAAGCTGCACGCCCATTACACCGATCTCGATCGGATGATCGTCGGCGCCGCGATGCCCGCAGGCGAGCCGCTGGCCATCCCGAGCTACAAGGAAACCGGCACGGGATTTTTCCTCGAGCGCCGGGAAATCGGCGTGATCAATCTCGGAGCCCGGGGGATCGTGCGTGTCGGCACCGAGCGGCACTCTTTGGAAACGCTCGACGGACTTTACATCGGCCTGGGCGAGCGCGAGGTCGCGTTTGAAAACGGGACCGGCGGCGAAGCGGCATTTTATTTCATCAGCACGCCGGCGCACGCGAAGCATCCGACCACGCTCGTCAAACGGGCGCAGGTAACGGGCGACGAACTCGGCGATCCGAAAACCGCGAACCGCCGCCGCATCGTAAAGTATATTCACCCCGATGGCGTGAAGAGTTGCCAGCTTGTGATGGGCTTTACGGAGTTCGAGCCGGGCAGCGTCTGGAATACAATGCCGCCGCACACGCACAGCCGGCGCACGGAGATTTATTTGTATTTCGATCTCGGCGAACAAGCGGTGGTGCATCTCATGGGCGCACCCGACGCGACGAGGCATCTCATCGTGCGTGATCGGGAAGCGGTGCTCTCGCCGGCATGGTCGGTGCATTGCGGGGCGGGCACGGGCAGCTACCGATTCGTCTGGGCGATGGGCGGCGACAATCAGGTTTTTGCCGACATGGAT
>JAXDQV010000365.1:0-3233 GCA_034667645.1 Chthoniobacter sp. | reverse complement strand
CGACTCGCTTGCCGGCTGCCGCGAGGCACTTGATTTTCGTCCCGACTATCGCGAGGCGTTGCTCAGCCTCGAGCAACAGCATCTCACGCTCGCCTTTGAGAAAAACCAGGCGCTCCCGCGGCTCGATCTCACCGGGAGTCTGCGCCTGGCCGGCTTCGATGACGCCGCTGCATCGAGCCTCGCCAACGCGCTCGACCGCGACCAAACGAGCTGGACTGCAGGTGCGGTTTTCAGCGTGCCAATTCCCAACCGGGCCGGACGCGCCCGCATTGACTCGGCGAAGCTGCAGATCGCGCGGGCGCTCGTTGATTTGAAGCGGCTCGAGCAGGACATCATCGCGAGTGTCGATTCCGCCGCACGCGCCATCGGGACCGCGCGCGCCAGCATCCGCGCCGCCGAGGAGGCGACCGTGCTCGCGAAAGAAAGCCTCGATGCCGGAGAGCAAAAGCTTCGGGCCGGCGCCGCGACCACCTACGAAGTGCTGCAGCTTCAACGCGATTACAGCCAGGCGGAAGCGGACGAGGCCCGTGCGCGCACAGACTTCAAGGAATCGGTGATTCGCTTTGACCAGGAAACCGGCACCACACTCCAGCGCAACCGGATTCGGCTCGACTGATCAGCGTCCGCGGATTTTGTCTGCCGTAAGGTAAAACAGAAACAGACTGTTAAACAAAACGTAACGCCGCCAGAGTCGGCGCGGTTCGGCCGCGAGACGAAAAATCCATTCGAGGCCGGCGTTTTGCATCCATGCAGGAGCCTGTCGCACGCGGCCCGCATGGAAAGCAAAGGCCGCACCGACCGCACAGTAAACCGCTGGGGGCAGCCGCGCTTTATTTCGCGAAATCCACAACTCCTGTTTTGGGCAGCCAAGTCCGACCCACACGAACCCGGCGCCAGACGCGGCGATTTTTTCAAAGATCGGATCGTCCTCTTCGTTGCTCCAATCACCGAACGGAGGCGCGTAAACACCCGCGATTTGCAATCCCGGGAACTTCTCGCGAAGCCTTTGCCGGAGAGTCCCAAGAAGCTCATCCGAGCCGCCGAGCAGAAAGTGCTGCAGACTCCCATCCTGCGTTGCTTCCAGGCAGCGCAGCATGAAAGTAGGGCCATAAACCCGGTCCCGCATCTGCACTCCGCAACGGCGGTTCATCGCCCACACGAGCGGCATCCCATCGGGCAAAACGAGGTCGAACCGCGCCAGCGCCGCGCCAAACTGCTGATCATGACGCGCGAGCGTCACGACATGTGTGTTCGCCGCCGCGATCGTGCGTGCTTCGGCCGGTTCGCTTGCCCAAGCGCGCGCGATGGCCACTGCTTTCTCGTAATCGAGCACTGCGAGCGGCGTTCCGATTACGTCGCACGTCGGCGAGGGAGATGAATTTGGCATGAACATCGGCGCGGCGCTTCCATGAATTGCCTAAAGCTCTTTATGCCTTAAACTGCGAGAGTTCATCATGGAAAAAGTTTCCTCCCCTGCGGGCAACCCAAGCGCAGCCGTCTGGCTCTCGCGCTTGGGCCGGTGGTTTGTAGAGAATCCGGCGCCGGCAGTCCTTTTCAGCACGCTTGCCGCCACCTTCTTTTATTTCTTCTGCGTCTTCAAACTTGATGGTGCACTGCCGGTGGGGCATTGGGCATGGCTGCGCTGGTCTCCCGGCTATGACATGGAGCACGGAAAGTTTGTGCCGCTGATCACCTTGTTTCTAGTCTGGTATCACCGCGACGCTCTATGGAGCGCGCCCAAAGGCGGCTCTAATATGGGACTTGGTTTTGTCGCGCTCGGGGTCGTTTTTTTCATCCTGGCGACCCGTTGCGTGCAACCGCGCGTGGCATTGGGAGCGGTTCCCTTCCTATTGTTTGGCTCCGTCTATTACGTCTGGGGCTGGAAAACCGCGCGGATCCTCCTCTTTCCCCTGGCCTTTCTGATCTTCATGATCCCCGTCGCCGCGCTGGAGCAGGCCACATTTCGGTTGCAGTTCATCATCACTGCAGCGGTCAAGATGCTCGCTACGGTCGGCGGCATCGGCGTCCAATCGATAGGCACCACGCTCGTGGCCACTGATCAGAGTTTTAATTTTGAAATCGCCGAAGGATGCAGCGGCGTGCGCTCGCTCACCGCCATGACGATGCTTGCCGCCATCTTCGTGCATCTCACACAAAACCGCCTTTGGAAAAAAGGGACGATTTTCGCATTCTCCGCCGTCTTCGCGATCATTGGAAACATTGGACGCATCTTTACCGTCATCCTTGTCGCCAAATTCTACGATCCGAAAATTGCTGGAGGGATATACCACGATTATTCGGGCTACGTCTTCTTTCCGATCGCCGTCGCCGCAATGCTCGGTTTCAGCAAGCTGGTAAATACGGACCTTGACTCATTGAAATCAGACGGACGCAAAGCTCTCGAAAAAGAGAACATTTCCTATGATTACTAAGCGGCTAATCATATTGCAGATGCTGCTCCTCGGCGGTCTCGGCGTGGCCGCGGTTCTTCCGAAAAGTTCATACGTGCAGCCTTGCGGAGTATCGCTCTCCCTGCCGCCTTCAATCAACGACTGGTATGGAGAAGAACAGGTGATTACGCCGCGTGAACTGCAAGTGCTTGCAGGCGATACGGAATTTGCGCGTAAGGTCTACTCCAATCCCTTCGGCGACAAGATTTTCGTCTCCATAGTCTTATCGGGGCAGGACCTCAACAATAGCATCCATCGACCGGAACGCTGCCTTCCGGCGCAGGGCTGGACGATTGCTGACACTCGCAGCGTCACAATCCCCATGCCAAGCCTCAATACTCACACGCTCGAAGTAACGCGTCTGCACAACACGAGAAAGGTCACTGATGATTCCGGGCGACTTTTCTCTCTCTACAACCTGAACTACTATTGGTTTATCGGAGCACAGGAGTTGTCCGCTTCGCACTTCACGCGTGAATACGTCGATATGCGCGATCGAATCATGAAGGGCAGTAATCAACGATGGGCCTACGTGACAGTTGCCGCCACAATTACCGAAAACCTGCAGAAATTTGGGCGATCCGAAGCGAAGACCGATGAGCTTATCCAAACCTTCATCGAGAGCCTTTTCCCATTGATTTACAAACCAAACTGACGCTTTGCCCGCTGGCCATGCCCTGTTCAAAAGGGTTTTTCCCATACTTCAAAGGCGGGAAATATTTTTGTTTTGTTGAACCCGTGGGCCTGCGCAAACGACGAGACAGACCCATGCCTGTCATAAAT
>JAXDQV010000364.1:0-5807 GCA_034667645.1 Chthoniobacter sp. | reverse complement strand
AAACTCTCCCAGGTGATTCGCACGGAAACCGCGAAGTTTACCGCGGACCGTGGGTTTAGTCCGCGCGTCCTTTTGCTGGAGAATCATGGACTGATTACGGTGGGCTCATCGCCCGAAGCGGTGAAGGCATCCATGTTCATGACTCAGAAAGCCGCAGAAATTTTCGTGGGAAGTGCATCGCTGGGTGGGCCATCTTTCTTAAGTGCCGGGAACGTCGCACGGATCGCCAATCGAACTGATGAGCACTACAGACAACGGGCGTTGAAGCTGTAGCTCCAACGCCCGTCAGGAATAGAATTGCGAGTTTGTTACGCTTGCGCGGCGCTTTTCCTCTTGGCAGCCCAGCGCGCTTTCATGGAAGCGGCGAGGCGTGCACGGCCCTCGGGAGTTAATCCGCCTTTTTTCTTGGCGCGCTTGGGAGTGCTTTTCTTCGCGCTGGAATTCGCAGCCGGGGTCGGACTGGAGGTGCCTTTTACCTTTGCCCACCGTGCGCGGGCGGCAGCGGCAATCTTGGCGCGCGATGCGGCGCTCATTCTACGCCGTCCGCCTTGCTTCTTTGCGGCAGGCGCCGCAGCAGGAGTTCCAGCGCTGGAGTTACCGCTGAGCACAGAATTAAGTCGGCGCTGTAGAGTTTCAATTTGCTCCTGGATCTGAACTGCTTCCCGGAGCGTCTGAAGTGATAGGTTCGAGTTATTAGCCATGACGGTGAGCTATAGACTCGAGGTAGCTCCGTCAACAGGTTTTTATAGTCTGGAGTTACTTACTTTATGGTCCGGGAACGAGCCCGTGAGCGCTATTTGCCGAGCTGGAGCAAAAGCCAAAGCATCCCAAGGATCAAAAGAACGATGACCCAACAGCCAAAGAATCCGAGAAAGTCGGAAGGAGTCCACTTTGAAAATTCCCAGTTGGTGCCGGGGAAAAGCTTTTTGTAGTCAAAACGATCCGGCTTCTCATAGCTCAGAGCTACCTCGCGCTCGTCTGCTTCCGGCGGGGTGGCGACGGGTGTCTTCATCTTGGCAAAAAAGCCATCCAGCCGCCGTTGTGCATCGGCACCGAGCCGACGATCCGGAAAGAGATAGCTGAACAGCATGAGCATCACAAAAGGCAGGATCCCATCGACCCCCCAGCGCGCGGCGAGAATCCCAGCTTTATTGAAGTTTTGAACGGGCACCCCGATCAGATGAAGCATGTAAGTCTCCACCTGGAAACGCCCGACACCTTCCATCGGTGCTGCGGGATCACTCGGGTTGATGCGCGCGATACTCTCATAAAAGACCGGAACCGGCTGAATGATGTAGGGCTTTGAGATCGAATCCCCAACCTTCGCGGCGCGACCCGCAGTAACGTCTTGTTCCGTTGCACCCGCGATTGCTTCAATGCTTCGCTCCTGATTCTGCACGAGAAACGATGGGCTGCGGCGAAGGCTTTCAAACTTGGGCGCAACCGTGGGGACGATGCCGATCAAGACAATCCAAAGCACAAAGGAAATCCACACGGCGGGAGCGCTCAGTTTCCTCCAGAAAAAAATCAGCAGCACCACCGCGCCCGGGAAAGCATTGACGGTGATCACCGTCGTAATGAGCTTTACGGCGCCAGCTGCATTCGCGGAAATAACGACGCTCGTGGCGAGAGTGGCCAGGACGAGAAACTGCCCGACTTTCAGATAGTGCTCCTTGCTTTTTCCGGTCACAAACGGCTCGTAAAGATTGCGCCCGATCAATGCCGCAATCGAGATAGCATAGGATCCGACTGCCGGCATGTGGCCAAGCAGGATGCCGGAAATCATCAGGCCAAGCAGACCGGGCATCAGAAGCTTTGTCGCCATCTGGCCCCATGCGTTTTCAGGATCGGAAAGTCCACCGGGAAACATGACGACCGCGATAAGGCCGCAGAGCATCCAGGCAATAATGACAAACCTTTTGGTGAAGGCGCCGGCGAGCTGTCCAAACCGGGCAGTATTCTCGTCCTTGGCCGAGCCCGCGTTGGACATATTATTAAACATCCCAAAGATCTGGATCATGCTAGTGAAGGTAATCGCGAGGATCGAATACCAGGCGTAATCGCTCGCCGCGACAGTGCCGAAAAGGTGAAACATGAACTCAGGGGCGCCTTGATGGAGACCTTTGAAACCCCCGATGCTCATCAAGCCCATCGGTATCATCATAACGGTAAAAGCGAGAATCAGCAGTCCTTGCAGGGCGTCAGTCACCGCAGCCGCTTTCAAGCCGCCGAGCGTGATATAGATCGCCACGATCAAGGTGTAGCCGATAAAAAACCACGTGCGGCCAGATACACCCCAACTGAAGTCAAAGTAGGAGACGAACGAGTTAATCTCGCCGCGGGTTTTTTTACTGTCCAAGACATGGAAACGCTCGGAGTGCTCGGGTGAAAGTCGGCCGGTGGAGGATTGGGTTTTGAGCTGGGAATATTCCGCATACTCCTGCACGGAAGTTTTGTTCGCTTCTGAATATTCCTGCGGCGGTTTTACGATCATCGCCTTGGCAACCTTGTAGGAAGCCACGTTGCCGAAAGCGAGAAGCAGGAGGCTCACGTAAACGTTGAAAGCGACGTAAAAGGAAACGAGAGACTTGCTACGAAATCGCTCGAAAACCAGGTCCGCCATCGTGACCACTCGCGCCCGGCGATACCAAACCGTCGAAAACCAGAAGAACGGAGTAATAAAGAGCGTCTGCAAGGCGATCCAAATGCCGCCGGCTCCGGTGCGAAAGACTTCCGCTGAAGTAGTCGGTGCGCCGCTCGAGTCGGTCATGTTTCCAAAGTTCAGAAAGAACTGGAGAACCTTTCCGAAGCTTCGGCCGCCGAGATAAAAGTCCTTTTCCTCCTTCACCGAACGCGAAGCCCACCAGCCGAGACCCAAAACTAAACCGAGGAAGAAAAGGATGACGAGAACGTCGAGTATGTGAAGTCCGAAGATTAGCATGAGCGGGGGGAGTTGCGGCTAGCATTAGCCGGAATCGTCGAGGGAGGAAAAGTTATTTGCTCGCGGGAAGCCTCCCGCCAAATTTACACGCGAGCGGTGCGGCGGCCCGGTTTTTTTCCGTATCTCACCGGCCTCCGCTTCGGCTCGATCTTACTAATTCCAGTGCCGGCTTTCAGCTCCGCGATCTGGTCGCGTAGCAATGCTGCGCGCTCGTATTCCAGATTCGCCGCCGCGATTTCCATCTCCTGCTGAAGCTCACGCAGGATCTCCGTGAGATTGAAATCTCCACCCGCCTCCCGCACCACCGACTCCTCCACTTCACGCCCGCGCAGAATCGTGTGCAAACTTTCCTGCACCGCCCTTTGCACACTGCGTGGCGTGATCCCGTGCGCTTGGTTATATTCCATCTGTTTCGTGCGGCGATATTCGCTCACCGAAATCAGCTTCTGCATGCTCTGCGTGATCACGTCGGCAAAGAGCACGACCTCGCCATTCACGTGCCGGGCTGCACGGCCGGCCGTTTGAATCAGCGAAGTCTGACTGCGCAAATATCCTTCCTTATCCGCGTCCAAAATGCAGACGAGCGAGACCTCCGGAAGATCGAGTCCCTCTCTCAGTAGATTGATGCCGATCAGAATATCGAACTCCGCCGCACGCAATGCGCGCAAGATTTCCACGCGCTCGATAGTGTCAATGTCGCTGTGCAGATAGCGCACCTTTAGTTTTACCTCGCGTAGATAATCAGCCAGATCTTCCGCCGTCCGCTTCGTCAGCGTCGTGATCAGCACACGCTCGTTTTTTTCGATCCTCTGCCGGCACAGTTCGATGGTGTCATCGATCTGATTTTTCAACGGCCGCACGGCGATTTGTGGATCGAGCAAGCCGGTTGGGCGAATGATTTGCTCGACGATCAACCGTGCGCCGGGAGTATGCACGTCGAACTTCTCCACTGGCTCTCCTGTGCGCGATACCAGCGGCAGCGCGGCTGGCACCATTTCCTCCTCGCCGATCCGGTCACGCTTGTGTGGAACATAAGTGGTGTTGCCGACTTCGCTATTGCGCAACTCAAACTCCGCCGGCGTCGCGCTTACATAAACCATCTGGTTCATCATCTGCATGAACTCGGAAAAATTGAGCGGCCGGTTATCCATCGCGCTCGGCAGCCGGAAACCGTAATCGACAAGCACGGATTTGCGCGATCGGTCGCCCTCATACATGCCGCCGATTTGTGGGACCGTCGCGTGTGATTCGTCGATGATGGTCAAAAAATCGCGCGGGAAAAAGTCGAGTAAAGTGTAAGGTCGCGAGCCCGGAGGACGCCCGCTCAAATGGCGCGAATAGTTCTCGATTCCGTTGCAGAAACCCATCTCCTGAATCATTTCGAGATCGTATTCCGTGCGCATTTTGAGCCGTTGCGCTTCCAGGAGTTGTCCGCGTTTTTCAAACTCGACGATCCTTTGATCGAGCTCAGTTCGAATCGTGTCGAGCGCGATCCGAAGCTTGTCGGCAGGAGTTACAAATTGTTTCGCTGGGAAAAACGTAAAAAACTTCAACTGCTCGTGCGACTGCCCGGTCAGAGGGTCAAACCGGACCAGTCGGTCGATTTCATCGCCGAAGAACTCCATGCGGATCGCCTCCTCGTCCACGTTCGCCGGATAGACTTCGACCACATCGCCTCGAACCCGAAACTTGCCGCGCGTGAAGGCGATGTCATTGCGCTCGTAGAGCATGTCCACCAGCTTGGCGAGCACGGCCTCGCGGGTGATCTGCTGGCGCAACTTCAGGGTCAGCAACATTTTCAAATAATCCTCCGGCGAAGCCAGTCCGTAGATGCAAGAGACGCTGGAAATCACGATCACATCCCGTCGTGACAGCAACGCGCTCGTGGTGGAAAGGCGAAGGCGCTCGATCTCTTCGTTGATCGACGAATCCTTCTCGATGTAAGTGTCCGAGCGGGGGATGTAAGCTTCGGGCTGGTAGTAGTCGAAGTAACTCACGAAATACTCGACGGCGTTGTTTGGAAAGAACTGCTTGAACTCTGAGTAGAGCTGAGCGGCGAGCGTTTTGTTGTGCGAGATGACGAGCGTGGGTCGCTCGACGTTGCGAATGAGATTCGCGGCGGTGAAGGTTTTCCCCGAGCCGGTCACGCCGAGCAACGTCTGATGCCGATTTCCGGCCAGCACCGACTTGGTAAGCTTGTCAATGGCCTGCTGCTGATCGCCCATCGGCTCGTAGTTTGATGCGAGCTGAAACTCCATGGGGCGCAAGCTAACACGCGCCGGCGGCGCTGTCATGATGTTGCCACCCGGAAATCTCTTGTCGGCGTGCTCGCGTTTGTCATCCTGAGCCGCTCCCCAGTTTTCCAATCCTCATGAAAAAAACAGCACTCCTTTTCGCGGGTCAGGGCGCCCAAACCGTTGGCATGGGCAGGGACCTATGCGACGCTTACCCGGCGGCAGCCGAAATTTTTAGACGTGCGGATCAGGTGCTGGAGCGCCCGCTCAGTTCTCTAACCTTCGAGGGACCGGACGAGGAATTGACGAAAACGGTGAACTGCCAACCCGCCCTCTATGTGCACGGGATGGCCTGCCTGGCGGCATTGCGAAGTGAGCTCAGCGAATTCCCGGTGCATGCGGCTGCCGGCCTGTCGCTCGGTGAGTTTACTGCGCACGCGGCGGCGGGAACGTTCGATTTTGAGACGGGCCTCCGGCTTGTCGCACAGCGCGCGACCTTCATGCAGGAAGCGTGCGACTCCACGGAGGGCGCGATGGCCGCATTCATCGGCGCCGACGAAAATGCGGTCCGCGATCTCGCCGCGCAGACTGACGTGGATGTGGCGAATTTGAATAGTCCCGGACAGACCGTG
>JAXDQV010000363.1:0-3453 GCA_034667645.1 Chthoniobacter sp. | reverse complement strand
CAGCCGCAACGTCAATTCCGACAAGTTTATCAATCTGCGTGCGAAACGGTATACGTGGCATGGTTTCTGATTCGGCAAATCGGCAACGTTTGCCGATTTGCGATTGCACATG
This sequence comes from Chthoniobacter sp., assembly GCA_034667645.1. Lineage (GTDB taxonomy): Bacteria > Verrucomicrobiota > Verrucomicrobiia > Chthoniobacterales > Chthoniobacteraceae > JAJPJG01. The sequence continues at coordinate 3,341 of JAXDQV010000363.1, read as the reverse complement.
CAATCGACTTTCCCGGTAGCCGGCCTGTCGCACAGTGACGGGCACGGGTTTGTAGCGACTTCCTGAGCGGACGCCGTCCGCCGTACGTAGCCGTCACGGTGCCGAGGAGAGCGCGTCAGGCAGCAGGCGCCTACGGCCGCCGCGACATCATCCGCGAGGTGTCTCAAGGTGCCGTCTCACCGGTTGTGGCAAGAACTCTTCGAGGGGCACCTGCAAAGCGCGGGCTAGAAAGACCCATTCGGAGTCGGAAACCCACCGGGTCTGCCCTTCGATCTTCGCGATCATGTCCCGGCTGGCGTCCCACCCGAGGAGCTGGCACTTCGCCGCGAAGGCCGCCTGCGACAGATCGCGCGCGTCGCGCAATTGGCGAAGCTTCGGGCCGACGATGTTGCGAGGACGGCTCATCTGTGCGGATTTCCGCACTTGACGCTAGAAGCTGGTCCGGCATGGACTGTGCGGAATCCGGCACAACACGGCGGCGAGCTGCGGTACTGCCCCTGGCACGAACCGTCGCTCTTTCGTCTCCACACTCTCTTCGACGAAGCAATGATCGGCAAGGTATCCAACTTTCCTTTCGGCGGGCGTATGACCACCGTTTATGGCCGCAGCTTTGAGTGCTGGGTGAGCACGGCCAAAGAAGGCATACTGGAGCCGCTTTCGACGATGCTCCTAGAGGCTTTGGAGGGACCATCCGGACCGTATCGGAGGCCATGTGCCAAGATTATCTACACGCAGTCCCTCAGTTCCGCGGATCGTTTGAACATGCACGAGTTCATTGTGCGAGTAATGGACCAGGAAGGGGAGGCCGGCGCAGAATTCGGCGACATCGTGGCTGGGATCTGCGATGATTTTCGGAAGCGCGGCGTGGCCGCCGAGGCCATGCATCTGGTGTAGCTCGCGACCCCTATGAGCCTTCTGACCGACAGCCATCCCTTCTCTGGCGATCCTTCAGCTTTGGGTGCCTCGAAGCCCTCTCAAGACGGACGCCGATTCGCTGACCCCAAGCGAACGGTGGACGACCTCATTTCGAGGGCGCTAGCCTACCGTACCGGCCCAGAGCTGAAAGCCTTGTTTGAATTCATGCGCCGGTTTCCCCACCTCGCTCCTTACAATGCGATGCTCCTGCATGTGCAGAATCCCGGGATCGCGTATGCGCTGCGCGCCCCAGACTGGGAGCGCAGATATCGTCGGCGTGTCAAACCCGCGGCGCGCCCGCACGTCATTCTTTGGACTATGGGCCCGGTGGCGTTCGTCTTCGATCTGGGAGATACCGAGCCAATCGACCCGAGCGACGACCGCGTGCCGCCGTGCGTCACCAATCCGTTTCCGGCGAGTGGTGAACCGCCGCCTGGAGCAATGAAAGCACTCGCCTCGTCTTGCCTGAAGATCGGTATCGAGGTGGAGTTGCGCAACTACGGCACCAATCTCGCCGGCCGGGCAGAACAACGCGAAGGCGAAGCCGCATCCTTCCACATCGCCCTGAACTCGAACCACTCCGAGGCACAACAGCTCGGCACCCTCGCCCACGAACTAGGACACATTTTCTGCGGGCATCTGGGAGCCACCGAGCAGGGATTCTGGGGCGAGCGCCGCACCACACCACGCGACGTCCAGGAGTTCGAAGCGGAGACAGTCGCCTACCTCGTCACCGATCGAATGAACCTCGACATCGGTTCCGTGAGCTACCTCGCCGGATACCTTCATTCCGAGGCGCCCCTACCGAACTACAGCCTCGACGCAGTGCTCAAGGCCGTCGGGAAGATCGAGGAGATGATGAGCGGACGCTACCGCCCGAAGAAGGCCCCAGCAAGCGCGGCCAAGCCACTGGCGACCAACTACAGCGCAGCAGCGGAGCACTGGGCGGTGAACAGTGTCCAGAAGCCAAGCCAGGTCAGGACGCGCCGGAAAGCGTCGCATCCGGGTCACCTGATAACCGCGACCGCCGAAACGCCCAGTGCGTCCGGTGTGGCTTCTGCATCCAAGTCGGCAAGACCACCGGCTGAGCGCGATGCTCTTGAAGACCTCGACGAAGTCTTGGGAGCGCTGGGGGAGGCCGAACCGGCCGCCTCACACGCGCCTCGACGGGGCGGCCGCACGGTTGGAGGCAGGAAACCCAAGCTCTGCGCGTCCGGTCGGGCTTATCCACCTTCGCCCAAGATCCAGTTCATCGACTCTAGAACCGCCTCGAATGAAAACGATAGATGCTGACTTCGTTGTCGAAATGACCGTGGTCTGCCAAGCTTGCGGCCAGAACAACCGGCTCTACAAGCGGGCCCAGAAAGGCGTGCATTGCTGTGGGGCGTGTCGAGAGATTTTGCCGGACCCCGTGGAGCGAGTCCGGCCGCAGCCCCCGCCTCATACCGCCGAGCGTGCTCGGTTGGATCGCACTCGGAGGAGCGCTCGTGATCGCCTGCGCAGCCGCCACGTCACCCCGCTGGAACGCGAAAGCGGTACCGGCCAGCGACCACCCCGTTCGCGTAACGTACACTCCCCAGCGTCAGACTTTTGCACAGGCAAACGGCGCCGTTCTCTTTCGAGGATTCTCGGCAAAACGGCAAAGGCGAACTGACGGTCTCCAATGGCGCGGACAGCTTGGCGGTGGCGAAACTGATCGACATTGTGACCGATCAAAAAGTCCTGTCGTTTTGCACGGGAGCTCATCAGGAGAGCCGGATGACTGGCATTCCAATGGCTCTTACCAACTGCTCTTCGCTTTCGGCGACGAACTCTTTGCCGGCACGGATCAGATTGTCGCACCCAAAGGCTTCTCGCGGTTTGACAAGCTAATGGCGTTGAAACCATCCAGGACGGACAGGGCACCCAGTACGGTACGATAACGGTCACCCTGAGACCTGTTTCGGCGGCAACGTGAAGACGCAAGAGATCTCCAAGGCGGATTTCGAGCGGTACTGATCGAAAGAAAACACCGGCTCGCGCGAAAACGAGCATCGCAGCCACCTGGCGTTCGATTGCACGCACCCGCGAATTGGCGGCGCCGCTGCTACACAACTACGCAACCCGTTTCGTCGCCGCTTTGACGCAGCTAGGTAGTCGGCGCTTCTTTTCGCGGCTGCAACTCGCCCGTCGCGAGTCGCATCAAAACCTCCTCCAGATCTCCTCTCCCCGTGCACGCCAATCCAAAATCCACGCACCATTTGACACAGGCGTTAAAGAAGGCGGGATCCATCTGCAGGTCTCTTTCGAGGAAGTCGTCGAATGTGTCGAAAGAATTCCCCCAAGTGCCAGCTTCACGTTCCTCGAGCAGCCTCTCGATGGAGTCGAGGAATCCGCCAAGGTGTTCGCGGATTCTGGCCGTGCATTCGTCGGCCTCAGCTCTGGAC
>JAXDQV010000362.1:0-3033 GCA_034667645.1 Chthoniobacter sp. | reverse complement strand
TTTTCCGCAACGGCCTGATGAAGCCGCACGACAAAGACGGGATCGATCCGAGTGCGCGTATCTCCCCGGCTGCGCGGATCGGAAAACATGTGGTTATCGGCAGGGACGTGGTGATCGAGGCGTTGGCAATCATCGAGGATTTCGTGTGCATCGGCGATGGCACTTACGTCGGGCAAAACGCCGTCATCGGGGCGCGCGGAATGCAAAATACCAACGTAAACGGCCACTCGGTCCGCGTGGAATTCGCGGGCGGGGTGAAGATCGGTGCCGGCTGCGAAATTCTCGCGCTGGCGATCGTTCAAAAACCGTATCACTGCGACTACACCGAGATCGGCGACGAGGCGAAAATCAGCGTGAAGGCAAACGTCGCGCACGGGGTGAAAATTGGCGCCCGCACGATGGTCGGCGGCAACGCGCAAATCGCGGGCAACGCAGTGGTCGGCGACGACGTCTGGATCGGCCAGTCTGCGACGCTTGCCGACGGAATTCGCATCGGCGATCGCGCCGAAGTGAAGATGGGCGCGGTGGTGGTGAAGAATGTGCCGGCAGGCGCGGCGGTGTCGGGAAATTTTGCCGTGCCCCACATCAACCAGGTGCGGCATTTTACAGAGCTTTATCATGAAAAGTGATTTCCATTCCCGCTTCGCTTTCAAAGGCGAGCGCGACTACGTGCAAGGCCCGGATATCCACGACGCCGTGACCGCTTTTTTACGCGAGTGCGGCGTGGAGAACGTCGAGCGATTTGACCTCGCGGTGCACAAGGTGATCCGCACGCAGTTGTCCGGGATCTTTGTCGAAAAAACCGAAATGCCCGTGGAAAATCTAGGCGTCGGAGTCGGCTATCACAGCGGCGGGACCGAGCATCATTTGCTGCTCACCGAAAACGGCGAGGCGATCACGGGACGGGTTCCGTATCGCGAGGAGTTGCTCGTGCAAGCGATGAGCTTCGACGCTGCGACCCAGGCGATTCGGTGTTCAAGCAAGTCGGGCTTTTCCGCGATGGAAACGATCACTTCGCTCAACAAGCGCTTGATGCAATTGCTCTTCCCGGATTCCGGTGGGAAATGGTTTTTCGCGCGCGTGCAGCTCAAGCGTTTCCTTCCGGCCGACTTCGGCGAAATTGAGGTCATCCTTAAAGGAAACCTGAATTTTCAGCTCACGCGTTCGTTGATCAAAATCGACGACGCCGACGCCGGGTTCATCTTCTTTTCGCTCGTGCGCTGACGCCATGCTCGGGATCTGCAACATCGGCGTTTACATTCCGAAAGACCGCGTCTCGAACTACGAGCGCAAGGAGCAGTTCGGCATCGACGACGCCTTCATCGAAACCAAAATCGGCGTGCGCTACCGGTCGGTGAAAGGCCCTGGCGAAAGCACTGCCGATCTCTGCCTGCGGGCGCTGGAGGATCTCGAGCAGCGATACGCCCTCAATCGCGCGGCGGTCGATTGCGTCACGGTCGTCACGCAGAATCCGGGCGCGCGCATCCCGCACGTGTCGGCAATTTTGCACGGCGAACTCGGATTGCCGGAATCGTGTGCCGCCTTCGATATTTCGCTCGGTTGTTCCGGTTACGTTTACGGCCTGGCGACGGTGCAGGCCTTCATGCGCGAGAATGGATTGCGCACCGGGTTGATGTTCACCGCCGATCCATATTCGAACATTCTCGATCCCGAGGACAAGAACACGTCGTTGCTCTTCGGCGACGCGGCGACCGTTACGTTGATCAGTTCCGAGCCGGCCTACCTCACCACCGCATTTACTTTCGGCACGCTCGGCCGTGAGCACCGCGAACTGACCTGCGGCGACAAAACCCTCTATTTTAATGGCCGCGCCATTTTCAATTTCGCCGCGCGTTACATCCCGCCCGACATCACGCGGTTGCTGGAAAAGGCGGGACTCAGGCTCGCGGACGTGGATCGTTTCGTTTTCCACCAAGGCAGCAAATACCTGCTCGATACGCTCACCAAACTGCTGAAGCTCGACCCCGCGAAAGTGGCTTACGATATTGCCGACTACGGCAACACGGTGTCATCGTCGATCCCGATCATCCTCGCCAAGGAACTCGACGCGCGCGCCGGCACGCTCGTCATCAGCGGCTTCGGCGCCGGCCTTTCCTGGGCGAGTGCGATCCTGAAAAAGACGTGAGCTTATGAACGCAACCCTCGAAGAACTGCGCGAAGTCATTCGCAAATCGGAGATCACCACGCGCGATCCCGCGGAGTTCGATCCGGCGGTTCCGCTGGTGAAACAAGGCATCGATTCGCTCGATATGGCGACGCTGATTTTTCACCTCGAGGACGGCTTCGGAGTCACGATCTCGCACACGAGCTACAAGGATCTGAAATCGCTCGACGACATCCTCGCCTACCTAAAAACGAAGTAGCGCATGCCGGCGCCGATCCCCGTCCTGATCACCTCGCGCAACCGCGGGCTGTATCTCTGGGCGTGCCTCGACAGCCTTTTCAAATACACGAAATACCCGGCGCTCTTCATCATCGGCGACAACGCCTCCGACGAGCCCCTGGTGCGCAAAGTCATCGAGGGATTTCAGCGTCGCGGCATGTTGCATCGCGTTTTTCTGCGGGAGAAAAACGAGCCGGACTTGATGGAGTTTCTGCTGCGCGAAAATCGCGATCTGCTCGGCGAGTATTTTGCCTCGATCGAGTCGGACGTAATGGTCTTGCCGCAGGATCCATGCTGGCTCACGCGCTTCGTAGGCCTCATGGAAAAGACCCCGAAGCTCGCGATGCTCGGCTCGTTTTTGGACAAATCGGATTTCATCGAGCCTGAGACGGCGCGCCGTCTCGCGCCGAACGCGAGCGCTGAGCAGATCGCTTTTTTAACCAAAGCGAACAGCCCCGAGCGGACCCTGGAATCGCGCGGCGAAGATCTGGTCCTGCTGCCGGCGACGCACTGGCCGCACAATCCGCCGGGGCGCCTGCTGATCCGGCGCGTGGAGCCCGTGGAAAAGCTTTTCAAGTTTCAGGTTAAACATCTCAACGACAGCACGTGGCATCAGGCGCTCGTGAAGG
>JAXDQV010000361.1:0-2526 GCA_034667645.1 Chthoniobacter sp. | reverse complement strand
CGGCTGACGCCGGTGTGGAGCCGGACCACGCCGAGCGTCGCATCACTGTCTTCATCGATGGCGACAAAAGCCATCGCGCGCGCATAATCTAGCTGCGTCAGGCTGGCGATAAAGTGATGCGAAAATTCCTTGATCGAATCGAAAAAACGAAGCCGCAAATCTTCCTTGCTCACCTGTGCCAGAAGGTCACGAATCAAGAGGTCGTCGTCCGGTCTAATCGGACGGACAAATATCTGCCAACCATCCCCGAGAACGAGATGCCGTTGCCATCGTGGATTGCTCAAGCCGAACAATTGACATCACCCCATCGAAGCCGACCTCTACGGCAGCATCCGGTCCGTCGCCATGAGATATTTTCTTGCATAAGCGACGAGTTGCATGTCGCTTGGATGGTCAACCGTTTCTACTCCGGCGATGACTTTCGTCAGCGCGGGGTCATGAAGGTGAATGTACCCGACCAGTTCAGTCTTTGCATTCGCTGGTCCGGTGACGAGAACCGCTCCGGCTTCTGCAACCGATTCGGCGACCGCTTGAAGATAGCCGTGGTCCGCCGATGCGTGCCCGCTCCCGATAGAGTTTGCTTTGTGATGGATGTGTCTGGTCGGATTATCCGGGTGCAAAATGAGCTTTTCAACGTCGGTCGGGCGGAATGAAATATGCGCGCTTCACGGTGATCAATCCAGATCACCGCATGATAGTGATGTTTGGTCATGGCATAGGTCCTTTTCCGCCAATCTGGCGAACATGAAGTGCGAAGGAACGAGCCCCTGCACGACGAGAGAGGTCGCGATCAACTCAGTCCGCTCTCAACAATGCTTCATCTTCCTGAGAGTTCAGGTACGCTCCCGACATGGGATCAACCCAACAAAGATGGTCGTGAACTTTCTTGACGCCTGAAACGTTCTCCGCCGCAACAATCGCTGCCTGCCGTGAACGCTCATTGGTAATCACACCGCTGAGATGAACATTGCCGTTGCGCACGATGACGCCGAGTCCGAACGGGCCCCAGTCGGCTTTCTCGATCGACGTGATAACGCGGTTGCGAATGTGATCGTCATCCGCAGTCGGATCCGGGATCTCGCGCGCGAGTTCCGCGACGGCCTGAAGGAGATTGGAGCGCGTTACGATTCCGACAAGCTGACCTTCTCGCATGACCGGGAGACGCTTGACGTTGTGGCGCTCCATGAGCTGAACGATGTCTTCGAGGGTCGCATCCTCCGTTACTGTGAGCGGATCGAGAGTCATGATCTCCCCCACCTTGCGGCCCCGCTCGTGCACGAAGTCGGATGCCACCTTGCCCGGACCGAGAAGGAATTTCAGCCAGCGACCGCGCTTTCGCTGGGTTCCTATCTCTGCGCGGCGGATAAAATCACCTTGCGATATAATGCCGATCAACTTTCCGGCTTCGTCGATTACTGGAAGTCCACTGATGTGATTTTGCAGCATGGTGTTTGCTGCCTCGACGATAGGAGCGCCAGCAGCAACGGCTATGACCTTTCGGGTCATGATTTGATGTGCGCGCATTTTACGATCCCCTAGCCGAAATCAAGATACTTCAACGCGCGGTATGAGCAGGAAGAAGCGAACTTTCTCATTGCCAACGTCCAAGCCACTAATAAGGTCCTCAACACTCGGGAGCCGAGGAACGCCCGATGTGAGCAATTCTGCACACTCTTCATTTCGGTATTGGCGATAACGTCGTGACCGTCGGTTTCTGCTGCCAATAAGGGGACTACGGTACCAACCCTGACATCAACATGGGATCGTGATGCCGGACTTGGGACTGCCGGAACTTGGTGCCGCAGACGTATTTACACCTATCACCGCGCCGTCCTCAGCATTTACCGGTGACTGAGAGTGTTCTGCTCCCGCCTGAAGGGGCGCGCTGGCAGCGAGCGCTGGCGGCGCTGGTGTGGCGGCGGGCGCAATACGCGTCACTTTCTGGGGTGCACTCGCAATGGGACTGACGGCGGGCGTCGGGGCCTTGTTTGGAACAGTCGTGTGAGCGGCGCCAACCGAGCGGGTTGGTGGAATACGCAAAACAAATGGTACCGAGCCGATCGGTTCTCACAGGCAAAAGCCGCCACCAAAGCTCTCGTCCCAGCCCGTTATGGATCCTGTTTTACCCCCGAGTTCCTTGCAATCGATTTTGCTCGACGTGGCGACTTGACGCGAGTCCCCTCATCAAAGAATGAAGCACACACAGTATTTATTAGTAAAATCAAAAAGATGCATGGTCGGGGCACAAGGATTCGAACCTTGGACCTGCAGTACCCAAAACTGCCGCGCTACCAGGCTGCGCTATACCCCGAATATTGGGAAACGATGTCGATACACGCTTAATGCGCTGCCAGCAAGGCGGCTCGCCATCCGTGTCATCGGCCATTGAAGAGCGGATGCGCCACGCGGTCTCCGGGCGCGATCCCGTATTTTTTCGCCGTGCCTGCGATCACCTCCAGCACCCCCTTCGCCGGCCCCCCTGACGAGATGATCCTGGTGGATAGCGGCTCGGTATTCTCGGCAATT
>JAXDQV010000360.1:0-11529 GCA_034667645.1 Chthoniobacter sp. | reverse complement strand
TTGGAGCCTTTTCCTCCCAAGGCAGGTCAAAGCGGATTTTCACAAGCCCCGCTATTTCGAGCGGCTTCTCACACTGAGCGAAGCAGGACCTCGCTTCCCGCCGCCTCAGCCTGAACCCAGTCCTTCGCCGGGATCGATTCCGGTCCAATCGGAAATCAATGGGTCAGTGGGACGTTGGGAGAAGGGGGCGCAAAATTCCTCTACTGATGTCAAGACCATCCAGCGTCTGCTTCAGAAAGTGGCGAACGCATCGCACGCACCACAATTCGATCCAAAAGGCGTAGACGGCAAGATCGCACGCCCGCCCGCGAAATCCGCGACTGTAGCTGCCATCGAGGCGTTTCAAAGCCAGATGGGTCGCGGAGTCGATGGACTCATCGAGCCGGGAAAAATGACTTGGCGGGCGCTCTTGAAAGCTTCCGGCGATAGTGCCGACTAAGTGCGACAAGCTCAATCTCATCCAGGACATCTTCACCATGCTCAAGCAGCACGGTCGCGGGTAGTGCTGCCGGACAACGTTGAAGGCGGCGCGGGGGTCAACCTCGACATCTTCTCGCTGAAAGACGCCGCACTGGAAGAATGCGCGAACCTGCCGCCTACGAAGATCATCGCCGCCGACCGTCCCAAGCCCGCTTTCACTGCCGTGGTTGGGGCTTTAAAATAGGGTCGATAGTCTGCATGGCTCATCGAGGTTGAACGCTTGAGGCGAGACAGTTCAAATTGCGCCGTGAGCGAAATCCCAAGTCGCCGTCGATTTGCATTGAATCATCACGGCGCGAAAGTCCAAATACGCCGCTATGCCTGCGAAAAAGCTTACCAAGTCCGCCCTGATTCAAACCATCGCTCAGGAAACCGATACCGACCGAAAGACCGCCGCCTTCTTTCTCGATGTGATCACGGACATCGCGTTGCGCGAGGTGAAGAAGAACGGTGAATTCACGATTCCCGGCATTGGTAAACTGGTGAAGCAGAAACGCAAAGCCAGGATGGGCAGAAATCCGAAGACCGGCGAAACGATCAAAATCGGAGCAAAGACTGTCGTGAAGTTCCGTGTCGCGAAGGCAGCGAAGGACATGCTGCTCGGAACCAAGTAGTATTCTCGCCGAAGCGCTCCACCTCCGGCACAATCACCGGTTCCGCTCCCTCCCGCCTGATCCAGTAGTTCCGGCTCTCGCTTCGGACCGGTCCGCCGAAGATCGCCTCGTCAAAGGGGATCTCGAACTCGCCGCCCGGCCCGCGCATCAGCACCATCACGCGCTGGCCCGGTTTCACCTCTACTCCTTTCTGGACGATGCGATTGCACATGTTCAACCGTCAATACCTCGATTGTTCCGCGCATGGTGTCCAGCGCGAGAAGTTCTCAAGCTACCGAAATCTTCATATCCTGCGCACGTGCACGAGGCGCCAAGTTCACAGCGGCTCTATCGTATTTAGCTGCGTGGTGATTGTCCACGCGTCAGCCAGCGTCATCCGCTTTAGCTCGTGTCCCAACCCCCACGAGTCCGAGTAAAGCACCTCGGCTGACTTCGCATTGTAACCAATAATCAGCCGCATGTGCCCACCGATACCTTGTGGCGCTTTCTCTTCCGGCACAATGCCCAGGATCACCGACCAGAGCAGCGGCAGTCCTTGGTCGATGTGGCTTTGAATTTCGCGCTGAAAGCGCAGCATTGCGGACGGGTTTTTCGTTCGCGCTTCGCGCAGAATGTCCGGCTTCATCTGCTTGTAGAGCTCCATAACATCGATCGTGTGGCCGACCGGAGGCAACGCTGCGGCGTGGTTTAGCCTGGCAGCGCGATTGTAGTCCGCTACGAGCTTGAGAATGTCTCCAACCTCGGAATTCTCGAGCGTGCGTATTTTCACGCGCAACCGATTGCTTAGCTTCTTGAGCGCCTCAAACATCGCTTCGTTGCTCGTGCCGCCGGTCGCGGACGAATTCGCCATTTCTGCGAGCTCGTGCTCATCCACCTTTGAACCGTAGTAACGCATCACGCGCTCTGAGCTGGCGACGACGCAGTAGCCTTTCTGCCCCTGATCGACCATCGGGATTCCATCCAGTCTTACGTCACCCGAAGATTCTTTTTTAACGTGAGTCACGCCTTCGAAATGCGTGGCGTGTGTTGCAGCGAGACTTTCTACGAGGAGGCTCTTTGGCTTTTCGATTGGGGAAATTTCGAGTCGGAGAAACTCCGCGCGATACGGGATGTTGCGGCTCTTTATCTCGCGCGTGAAGCTATACTCCAGCAGAAATCGCGTCGTTGCGTTCTGCCAAACCACGCCTTCAGCGTGGACCGCGTTTGAGGCGTCTTTGCCACGAAGTGCCGGCTTCGCCTTCGTAAAAGTCGAAACGCCATCCACACTCGCCTTCAACAGCGCCTGAAATTTTTCCTCCGGCAAATCACCCGCGTCTCCGCGGTTGTAAATCGAAACAATAATTGTTTTTAAACTGTCTCCGTCGAAGCGCGCGACAGTTTCGTAAACAGGGATATTGAACAAGGTGAGGCCAGGCAGCCGGGATGCCGCCGCTTCCTGCGCGTTCGATGTCCATCGGAACCCAAACTGCGCGGATCGCGTCATGAACTCTGCTTTCTTGGTGGTCCAAAGGTCGGAACCCGCAATGAGCGCATCAAGGGACGGCTTCTCGGCGGAGGCCGTTGAAAGACGGCAGCACAGGAGTAAAAGGAGAATTGTCTGACAGGTGACTTGGCGCATTGACGGCTCGGCTGAAATCAGCGCCGCTTAATGAAGCACACGGACAAGGCAAACTGAACCTCTATTCCGCCAGCGCTACCGGCGGGTTCGCGGCGGCTTCGCGCCGCCTGATGGCAACGAGCGTAACCGCCGCGGCGACTGCACATATCGACCGCCGACGCCGATCACTGGCGGAGTTAACTTCCAGCGAATCGCCGAGAAAAGGAGTCTGCCAAGCGACAGATTCCTTTTTATTAGCCATCAGCTCGGACCGGAGATTTCTTCCGAAAGCTCGGGATCAAAACTCCGAGTCCCAGCCGCTCAGGAAAGCGTCGATCAAGATGGGAAGATCATCGCTGTAGCCTCCTTCCAAGATTGCGGCGCAGGGGATCGAGCACTGCGTCATCCATTGGCCGCACGAGCGGAAATCTTCAATCTCGAGTGAAAGGGAGCAAAGCGGGTCGCGCACGTAGCCATCGAAGCCGGCGGAGACGAGGATGAGTTGAGCATCGAACTCCAACGCGCAGTCCCACGAACTGCGCAGCACGCTGAGCTGATCTTGGCGTGACAATTCGGCACTGAGCGGGAAGTTGAAGATGTTCCCACGCGCGTGGCTGCCTGTGCCAGGATATGCTGGATGCTGATGCACCGAAACGTAACGGAGCTTGGGGTTCCCCTCGCAGATTTCCTCGGTGCCGTTGCCATGATGGGCGTCGAAATCCCAAATCGAAATCCTCGAGATGCCGCTCGCGAGGGCGTCGAGCGCGGCAATGGCGATCGAGTTCAGATAGCAGAAACCCATTGCCTGCTCTGGCCTTGCATGATGACCGGGAGGACGCATCAGCGAGAAAACACGTTGGCCTTTGAGCGCCAGATGGGCGCACTCGGTTGCGGCCCCGGCTGCTCGCGCGGCATGATCGCCGATCTCTTCATGAAACGGGGTGTCGGGATCGAAGTGCTCCCCGGCATTCAAGCGCTCGAGGTGACGCTCCGAGTGGACCCTGAGAATTGTCTCGAGTTTCGCAGGGGATGGTTTTTGCCAATGCCATTGAGGATGAGCGCTCCGCAAGTGCTCAGCCGTCTCAGTGACGCGCTCAGGCCTTTCGGGATGTCCGCGTAGGCAGAAGCTGGCACAGCGCTCGTCGTATAATATGGTCATACCAGAAACTACCGCACCGACCCTTATTCCCATTGTCGCCCCGGGGCGACAAAGGATCGTCATATTCCGGCACAGAAATCCCAGCCGAAGTCAGCCGTGGCTATTGGAGTTGACCGCCACCAAAAAACCAGCGCCTTCCACGATTTCGAATCTCAGCGCGCGACTTTCACCCGCAGGAAGAGAGCGGCGTTGGTTGAGGAGGTTGAAATGCTGACCGCATCCGTCTCAGCATCGACCGGCACGACCGAGGAGGTGACGCCATTGAGAGGGCTCCAGGTCATCGTGTCGGAGCTCCACTCATAACTGAAGGTAATGTCGGCGGCGAAATGGTTTTTGCGGTGAGTGAGGGTCAAGGTGTGACTCTTGCCGGAGCTTTGCATTCCGTAACTTACCGCCAAGGCGGCGTCGGTATGATGTGGATCGAGGTTGAACGAGTATTTACCCAGGTTCGTCATCCCATCCCCGGAAGGATTGGCGAGAGACCCCGAAACCTTGACTAAGGCGAGTTCCGCGGCGCTGAAAGTCCGGTTGCGCCAGGCCTCCATGGCGGTCGTGTTTCTCGGGATGGGTGCGCCGGCGATAAAGTCCGTCGAGTTGTTGTTGGAATCGCTGGCTCCGGCATGGAGTCTCTGCGCAGAAGTGGTGGCCGAGAGCGCGATCCCCGCGGAACCTCCCTCGTAGGCGTTCGCCGTGCCGTAGCCAAGGAAGTCAATCACGGCGCCATTGCTCAAGGGGTTGGTGCCGCTGAGAAGAGCCTGGGTTTTAGTCAAAGCGACCTTCCCGCTGCTCGCCGCCAGGCTCATGGTGCCGCTCAACTGCGGAGTCGGCAGGGAGGCTGTTCCGCTGCTGCCCTGCGCCTCCTGGATGAGGTAATAATGTCCCGGCAACAAGAGGCCGCTGAGCAAAGTCTCTTGCCAGGTGCTGCCGCTGGCACTGGCGTATTGCACGGCGTAAGTGCTCAGGTCAATGGTGGTGGTGCCGGCGTTATAGAGCTCGATGAAATCGCTCTTGTAGAGCGCACCGGTGTTGCCGCCCCCGCCGTAAACCTGGCTGATGTAAAGGAGATCACCCGGACCGGAGGTGAGGACACTGAAGCTCGCGGGAGCAGTGGCCGAGCCGCTGACAGTCACCACTCCAATCGCTCCGGAAGTGGCACCAGTGGGAACCGACGTGGTGATCTGTGTATCTGAATTGATGGCAAAGGCTGCGCTGGTGCCGTTGAAAGTCACGGAGGTCGCCGACGAGAGCCCACTGCCGGTGATCACAACACTCGCGTTCACGGCGCCGCTGGTGGGCTGAAAGTTGGTGATGGTTGGAGAGATTGGAACGGTAAAGGACTGCGTGCTCTCAGCCAGACCGCCCGGCGCAATGACGCTAATGGGGCCAGACGAGGCTCCGGCGGGCACAGCCGCGGTGATCTTCGTGTCGGAATTGACGATGAAAGAGGCACTGCCGCCATTGAAGAGAACACTCGAAGCAGAAGTGAAGCCGTTACCGGTAATGACCACCATCGTGTTGGCTCCGGCCGCTGTCGGTGAGAAGCTGGAAAGGACCGGGGCGGGTGCTCCATCAACCTTGGCCCGGAGCACGGTGGCCATCTTTGTCGGGAGGGCGGTGAAAAAGGCATACCCGGTGTCGGCCTGGATCTGGCTGGCGGAGGTGACGTATTGCGACCAAGGATTGCTGCGGATGCCCGCGACATTTGGAATCTTGATGCAAATCACCCGCGTCGAGTTGTCGATCCGGGTCAACGCGCTGCCGCCCCCCGTCGGAACCACGACCGCGATTTTCCAGGTGTAGCCGGGGATGGCTGCCTTCCCACTGGCAATGAAGGCTCCGGAGTAGCCGGATCCTCCCGAGGTGATGAGGATTTCATTGCCGGAACTGGCCAGCGTGCGGCAGTAGGCCTCAAAAACCTCCCAAGGTCCCTGATTGTTGTCAGCGGCCTGCGGGATGATGTTCGACATGTAAAACACCAGATCGTTGTCCGTCACGTTGTCAGTGCGATCCGCCGACGGGGCCATGTGGCCACGATCATAGCCCGAACCGGTGTAATCGCCGGTCGTGACCCAATAGAATGAGGCTGGCAGCGTGGTATCGGTGTAAAAGGTGGCCGATCGCCCCGAGGAGCCCACGTCGCTGGCGGTTAGATCCCAGCTGGCCCAGTTTGGTTCACCGAGCGAGTCGTTGTAGTCGATCGCCTCAACCGTCCGCTGGATCAGGTAATGAGCATGATTGTTCGGATCGGCGCTCGCATTGCTGGGATTGCCCAGCTGCATCTGCAGGGCGGTCCCGATCGCGGCACGTGCCGACAACCCCGCCAGGAGCAGGATGAAAACGACGGAAATGAAGGAAACGACACGGTGGCGGGGCAAGGGGAGCGCGGAAGGTAGCACGGAAACCCCGATAGTAAAGTGAGCGGGCCTCTACGGGGCGACAGCCGCACGTCGTGTGATTCAGCAAGAATTTTTCTTGAGCTGCATCATTATTGCGTGAACATTCACGACATATGGCTCGTCCACGTCTCACCCGGCTTTCGATTCCTCAGGAAAAAATTGCGAAGGCCATCAATCGAATGCGTCAGGTGCGTGAAACGGTGTTCGTCAGTGAACTCGTCAAGCATTTGGGATTGGCCGCAGAAAGCAGCCTCACAGCGGCATTGCGAATCATGGAACGCAATGGGTTTGCGGCCATTGACGGCGGAGGGGGACATGGAAAGACGCGAACCGTCCGCCTGACCCCTGCCGGGCAGGCAGCCATTGGCGTGCTGACCGGAATCCCACTGATCGGTCGAATTCAGGCAGGCAAATTGCACGAAGCGGTGTCGGAACCGGAGGAAATGGTAACCGGAGTGGAGGGACTCCTCGATGCGAAGCCACGTGACTTTCTACTCCGTGTTGTAGGCGATTCGATGACACCGGAGATTCAGCCCGGTGATTTGGTCTTGCTCCGGCCCAACATTGAGGTGGAGCAAGGGGAAATTGCTGCCGTCACGGTGGGAGAAGATTACGACGCGACGCTCAAGCGCGTGCATCTGGATCATGGCAAAAAGCAGATCACATTGCGGGCACGCAACCCTCAATATGCCGACCTAACTGTGGATGCGGCAGAGGTTGCAATCGCGGGAGTGTTTCGCGGGTTGATCCGCAAAGGAGCCTGATGAGTGCAACCATTGTCGAACTGCGGGAATTGCTCGCCACGAAATACCCGCAGACGCCAGCACGATTAGAGGCACATTATGAATTTGCGCTTTCTTCGTTGGGCTCAGTTTCGTTTCCCAAAGCAGCGCTCACAGAAGTATGCGGCTCAGCGGGCGCAACAATGCTGTTTTTGCACGTGTTGTTTGAAGCGGCACATCGTCAGAAATTCTTTACTGCATTGATCGATGGCAAAGGAACTTTTGCCCCTGAATCATTCTCGCAAGTCAGTAATCTGCTATGGGTCATTTGTGAAAACGCAGAACAGGCGATTCGCTCTGCCGACTTGCTGGTTCGGGACGGCAATTTGTCGATGATCGTTTTGGATTTGCGGCTCAATCCCGAGCAGCAGCTTAGACGTATTGCAGCGAGTAGCTGGCATCGTTTTCAGCGTCTGCTTGAGACGACTGCCACAACATTGGTCGCAGTGACTCCGCGTCCGCTGGTGGCGTGTGCAAGCTTGCGATTCCAATTGCACGGCAGGTTTCAGCTTTCGGAGTTAAGCCAGCGTCGCAACGTCTTGCTGGAGCAACTTGAACTCGCTGTTCTTCGCGAACGCTCCAGCGCGCCGCTATGGGAACTGCGCACTGCATGAACTGCCATGTTTGCAGTTATTTATCTTCCGCGGTTTCGGCTTCAGGCGGTGTTGCGATGGGATGAGCAGCCAATCTGCAAGGCGGTGGCAGTGGTGGACGAAGAATCTGCGACAGGAGAAATTCTTGAAACGAGTGAAGCGGCAGAGCGCGCAGGAGTGCATGCCGGCATGTCCTCAACTCAAGCGATGGCACGGTGTCCTGGCATCGGGCTGCATCGCCGATCTTTGGGTCAGGAAGAAAGCACCAACGCAGCGCTTATTGATGTGGCATTCTCCGCCACCCCGTTCATTGAACTTACGCAGCCAGGAGTTTGCACGATGGACCTGGGGCGCAGCGGCATTGAGCACGATGAAAACTGGGGGGAGAAAATGGCTGAGTGTCTGGCCAGGCTGCGTTTGCAGGCGCAGATTGGCATTGCGGAGAATCCCGACCTCGCGAGATTGGCCGCTCAAACCGCTGATCCGGTTCTGGTGGTTGGCGACTCGTTTTCTTTTCTTTCGGGGCTTGGAATCAATGCGCTATCTCCGAGCCCCGAAGTTGCAGGCGTTCTACAGAACTGGGGCATTCGTCATCTCGGCGAATTGACCCGACTTCCCAAGCAGCAGTTGACAGAAAGACTTGGGCGTGGAGCGGCCGAGTTATGGAACCATGCAGCCGGACGAACGGAGCGGGTGCTCAAGCTGGTGAGGCAGCCAGAAACTTTCAAAGAGTTCTTTGAATTTGAGCGTGAGATCGAGACGACTGAGCCTTTGCTTTTCATCCTCCGGCGCTTGTTGGAGCAGCTCTCATTGCGCCTTCAGTGCATCTATCAAGTCGCCGCGAAACTCACGGTCACTCTGCCATTGAGCAACGGCACAAATTACCAACGCGTATTTACGATTCCAGCGCCAACGGCTGAAGTAAACACGCTGTTTCGCATCCTCGACACTCACTTTGAACAGCTTCAACTCGATCATGCTCCGGTGGCATTGCATTTGGAAGTGGAACCAGCAAAACCGGAGAATCAGCAGTTTCAGCTTTTTGAAAATCCACTGCGCGATCCCAATCGGTTCGGGGAAACCCTCGCACGTCTCGCGGCAGTAGTGGGGAATGGAAATGTTGGAGTGCCGGAAGTTGTCCCCACCCATCGTGCGGACCAATTCCGGTTGAAGCCGCCTGAGTTCACCAGCAGCAGTTTCGAAGGAGTTGAGCGATCAGGCGCAGAGGTGCAAACAGGCATCCCCTTGCGGCGCTATCGCCCCGGTTTGCCAGCGCACGTTCAACTGATGAAAGGACAACCGGCTTACATTGTTTCCGACCAGCCGCACGGCAGGGTCATCGCTATCGAGGGGCCATTCCTGCGCTCGAGTGACTGGTGGGATTCTGAATCCTGGCGAACCGAGGAATGGGACATTGAAACTGCTGAAGGCATTTATCGGGTGAGCAATACGAATGGGAACTGGCAGGTGGAGGGTTGCTATGAGCTACGTTGAATTGCATGCGCGCAGCGCCTTTAGTTTTTTGCGTGGCGCATCGAATCCCGAAGACTTGATGACACGTGCTGCTGAGCTTGGGCATCCCGCCCTGGCATTGTGCGACCGCGACGGAGTCTATGGAGCACCGCGACTTTTTGCCGCGGCAAGGGAACTCGGCTCTCGTGCGATCGTGGGTGCGGAGCTGACAATGACTGACGGCTCAGTGCTGCCGGTCCTCGTGAAATCACGAACCGGATATCAAAATCTCTGCAGACTGATTACGTGCGCCAAATTGCGCGGCACCAAGGCGGAAGCACCTGTGCAATGGGCGGAACTGCGAGACTTTGCGGATGGATTGGTTGCACTAACCGGTGATGAGGAAGGTCCGGTGCGACGAAAGCTGGCTACCGATGATGCACAGAATGCCAACGCTACACTCGGCTCATTGATCGAGATCTTCGGAGCCAGTAATGTTTATGTGGAGTTGCAACGGCATTTGCTGCGGGGAGAAGCATTGATTAATCAGCAGCTCGTAGAACTCGGCCGCTTTCACAATGTGCCGCTGCTTGCGACCAATGGCGTCCTTTACGCCAAAGCCGCGCAACGAGCCGTGCTCGATGTTTTCACCTGCGCACGGCACCACACCAATCTGGATCGAGCCGGACCGCTCCTAAGCGAAAATGACCAGCGTTTTTTGCGCCCGGCCAGTGAGATGAAACGTCTGTTCGGCGACGTGCCGGAAGCGATTTCCAATACCGTGAGACTGGCCGAACGGCTGGAATTTTCACTTGAAAATCTCGGCTATGAATTTCCGACCTATGCAGTGCCGGAAAATGAAACGATGGATTCGTTTTTGCGAAAGGTCACAATGGCTGGTGCGCGGGCGAGGTATTCCCACTTGGGCAAAAGGGTGCTCACTCAAATTAATCGTGAACTCGGTTTGATCGAGAAACTCGGTTTTAGCGGCTACTTTCTCATCGTCTGGGACATCGCGAACTTCTGCACAGCAAACAACATCCTCTGCCAGGGTCGCGGCAGCGCGGCCAATAGTGCGGTCTGCTACTCGTTGGGCATTACTGCGTGCGATCCTATTGCGAGCAATCTATTGTTTGAACGTTTCCTAAGCGAAGGAAGGCACGGTTGGCCGGATATCGACATCGACCTTCCAAGCGGAGAACGCCGGGAGCAGGTGATTCAGGAAATCTACCGGCGTTATGGCAGGCATGGGGCGGCGATGACAGCAAACGTGATTACTTATCGCGGCAAAAGCGCGATGCGCGAGATAGGAAAGGCGCTCAACTTCTCCCCCGACGTGCTCAGCCGCTTTTCCAATCTCTTCGCCAGCGGTGATTTTCCGCACACTTTGGATTTGCCGAGCCAACTAGAACAAGCCGGTGTGCCGCTCCATCATCCGCGAGCTGCTGCTGCCGTCACTCTTTACGGACAAATGTATGGCTTGCCGCGCCATCTGGGGCAGCACTCCGGAGGGATGATTATTTGCAAAGGCAAACTGGATACGATCATGCCGCTCGAAAACGCATCGATGCCCGGTCGCGTCGTGGCGCAATGGGACAAGGATGACTGCGAAGACTTGGGGATCATAAAAGTGGATCTGCTCGGCTTGGGTATGATGGCTGTCATGCAAGACACCATTGAACTCTGCGCTGAACGGCAACGCCCGGTTGACCTGGCGGCAATTCCCAAGGACGACACGGCGACTTATGACTTGATGTGCCGTGCGGACACCATCGGCGTTTTCCAGATCGAAAGCCGCGCACAAATGGCGACTCTGCCGCGCTTGAAACCCAGGTGTTTTTACGACGTGGTGGTGGAGGTCGCGATTATCCGGCCGGGGCCGATTCAAGGCGAAATGGTTCATCCCTATCTCGCACGGCGGGAGGGAAGTGAAGAAGTCGTTTATTTCGACGAACGGCTCAAACCGGTGCTGGAACGCACGCTGGGGATTCCGCTCTTTCAGGAACAGCTTCTGAAAATAGCGATGGTCATTGCGGATTTCAGTGGCAGTGAAGCCGAAGAATTGCGCCGCGCCCTTTCCTTTCATCGCTCACAGGAACGGATGGAAAAAGTATGTGTGAAGCTGCGCGCGGGGATGGAGAAAAATGGTGTCACTCCAGAGGTGGTTGATCGCATCACCCAGTCGGTGCAGTCATTTGCGCTCTACGGCTTTCCAGAGAGCCATGCGATTTCCTTTGCGCTGATTGCCTATGCCTCGGCATGGATGAAAGTCCATCGGGCACCTGAGTTTTTCGCTTCCCTCCTCAATGCACAGCCGATGGGCTTTTACGAGTCGGCAACACTGGTTCGGGACGCGAAACGGCATGGCGTCAGAGTCCGTCCCGTCAGCGTGCTGCATTCCGATTGGCGTTGCATCATTGAGCAGGATGGTTCCATCCGTCTCGGGTTTTGCGTGG
>JAXDQV010000359.1:0-3481 GCA_034667645.1 Chthoniobacter sp. | reverse complement strand
GGCGATGGCGTGCTCCGCGCCGTATTGCTGCGCGCAGGTCGTATAAACCTCCACGATTTCCTCCGTCACCTTCGAGGGATTCGCAAAGCCGTATTCCATCAGCCACTCCCGGATCGCGCTGCGCGTGGATTGATGGTTGCGATACAGGAAATCGTTGAGCACCGGGAGCGCGGCCAGGAGCTTCGTGCTGAGTGGGAGCTGGCGTTGGCCGAATTCCCGGAGGCCCGTTGGCATCAGTAAAATCATGCGCGCAACCAGTTCGGGATGCTGGCTGGCGATCAGCACGCACAGCCCGCCACCGAGGCCGCTGCCGATGAGAACGGCCGGTTGGTCGCATGTCGCCCGCACAAACTCGGCGAGCGCCCGCGCATAATCATCGGCGACGATGTGCGAGTGGGGCCGGGCTGATTCGCCAAAGCCGATCAGGTCCGGCGCGATGACGCGGTAATTGGCCGCGAAAGCCGGATAGACCTTGGACCATTCGTAGGACGACGCGCCCGGGCAAATGCTGTGGACGAAGATCAGCGTCGGGCCGGTGCCGCACTCGTGGTAAACCATTTGCCCGAGGCTGGTGTGGAGCACTTTTGTCCGAAAAACCGAAGGCGAGATGGTGTCGGGCACCGGCGATTTCGTTGCGGGCCGCACTGCGTATTTGAGGGCGACAAACACGGCACCCAGCAGCCCGGCGCCGAGCCCAACCCCAAGCAGTTTTTTTTCTCCGCGGCCCATTTTAAAACGCCAGCCGCACCACACCCGTTCCGCGCTCGATCCGGCCAATGCGGCGGGCTCGCGTGCGCCGGATGACTTCCGCCGCGTCGCGCTCAGCGGTGACGATGGTCATCCCGATGCCCATGTTGAAAACTTGATACATTTCCGCGGACGCGATGTTTCCACCGCCTTGGACGATCTGAAAAATCGCGGGGACTTTCCACGATTTCGTTTCGATGATTGCGTTGCACGTTTTCGGCAAAATGCGTGGCAGATTATCGACGAGTCCGCCGCCGGTAATGTGCGCGAATCCTTTGGCCAGGCCGCTCGGCAGGGAAGCGAGCAGCGGTTGATAATTCGGATGCACCCGCAGCAACTCGTCGCCGACGCTCTTCTTCAAGCCGTCGAGGCCCGATGAAAGGTGGAGCTTCATCTGCTCAAGCAAAACGCGGCGAGCGAGCGAATAGCCGTTCGTGTGCAGCCCGTTCGCCGGCAGCCCGAGCACCACATCACCCGGCTTGATGCGCGCGCCGTCGATGATTTTCTTGCGATCCACCACGCCGACGATCGTGCCGGCGAGATCGTATTCGCCGCGCTGATACATGCCCGGCATTTGCGCCGTTTCGCCGCCGATCAACGCGCAGCCGGCCGCTTTGCACGCTTTGGCGAAACCTTTGATGAGCTGCTCGAAGACTCCCGTTTCCAGCCGTTCGGCGCCAATGTAATCGAGGAAAAAAAGCGGGCGCGCGCCGATGACCGCGATGTCGTTGACGCAATGGTTCACGAGATCCTGGCCGACCGTGTCGTGCCGGTTCATGGCAAAGGCGATTTTGAGTTTCGTGCCCACGCCATCCACGCTCGAGACGAGCACCGGCTCGCGCATCCCGGTGAAATCGGGACGGAACAGACCGCCGAAGCCGCCGATTTTGCCCAGCACTTCGGGTCCATGCGTGACTTTCACCTGCGCGTGAATTCGGCTTTTCACGAGGTTGCCGAGATCCACGTCCACGCCAGCGCGTGCGTAAGCCTTTTGGCTGCGCAATCCGTTCTGAAGTCCCGTTGCCAGTTCGTTCATGTCAGCTCCGCGAACAGCTCCGGATGCTCGTCCGTGTCGCCCAGGAGGTTCGCGCGATTTTGCCGTCGCTCCATGATGAATTTGTCGAGCAGCGGATCGAACGGCACTGGATAATCGCCCGTGAAACAAGCCAGGCAAAAGCTCTCGCGCGGCCGCCCCGTCGCCCGCACCATCCCGTCGATGTCGAGATAACCGATGGAATCCGCGCCGAGATATTCGCGGATTTGGTCAATCGAGCATTGGTTGGCGAGCAGGTTTTTCGGATCGGGAAAATCGATTCCGTAATGGCACGCGTGGCGATGCGGCGGACACGAGATCCGCATGTGGACTTCCTTCGCGCCCGCTTCGCGCAGGTTGACGACGCGCGCCCGCGCCGTCGTTCCGCGGACGATCGAATCATCCACGACCACCACGCGCTTTCCCGCGACGGCTTCATTGATCAGGTTCAATTTCACGCGCACGTTGAAATCGCGGATGAGCTGCGTCGGCTGCAAAAACGTCCGCCCGATGTAGTGGTTGCGCACAAACGCGTGCTCGAAACGGATGCCTAGTTCCTCCGCAAAACCAAGCGCAGCGTAGTTTCCCGAGTCCGGCACCGGCACGACCATGTCCGCCTCCACTGGATGCAAACGCGCCAGCTCCCGGCCCATTTTGATGCGCACCCGGCTCACGCTCGCATTCCCGAAAATGCTGTCGGGACGAGCGAAGTAAACGTATTCGAACATGCAAAACGCCTCCTTCTCCACGTCGAACGGAAACTCGGAGCGGATCCCGTTTTCATCGATGATCACCACTTCGCCCGGCTCGATTTCGCGAATGAATTCCGCGTGGATCAAATCGAACGCGCAGGTCTCGCTCGATAAAATGTAGGCGCCATCGAGCCGCCCGAGTGCGAGCGGCCGGAAACCGAATGGATCGCGCACGCCGATGATTTCGCGCTCGCTCATCAGCACGAGCGAGAACGCGCCCTGCACTTTGCGCAGCGCCGCCAGCACGCCGCTCGTCGTGTTCGGCTGCGCCAGCAAGTGCAGGATGATTTCGCTATCGACCGTCGTCTGAAAAATCGAGCCGCGATGCTCGAGCTCGTCGCGCAGGACCGCCGCATTGATCAGGTTGCCGTTGTGTCCGATGGCGAGCTGCCCGCGCCCGCAGTCGACGACCAGCGGCTGCGCGTTTTTCAAAGTGCTCGAGCCGGTGGTCGAGTAGCGCACGTGGCCGATCGCGCGGCTGCCTTTCAGCCGGTCTAGCTCCGCGCCATTCGGCGAAAACACCTGCGAGACCAGCCCCATGTCCTTGTGGATCGCGAACGGACTGTTCGGACCGTTCGCAGTTACGATCCCCGCGCTTTCCTGCCCGCGATGCTGGAGCGCAAAGAGCCCGTAGTAGGTCAGCACCGCCGCATTCGGATGGCCAAAAACGGCGAACACGCCGCATTCGTGAGTGGGTCGGGAAGGTTTCACACGGCGACGGGGCGAAAGCCTATCGGCGCCCCCGACGCAGTCAAGAAGCGCGCGTAAAGCCCGCGGAAATTACTTCGACGGCACGAGCGAAACAGCGCCGGTTTTTCCGCTGTTGAAAAACAACCCGCCGCCGATGTTCTGGTTTTGCAGAATGGCTCCGAGAAACGGCACGAAATCGTGCGTCGCCGGATTGGTAAACATTCCGCTCATCAGGCCGCTGCGACCGCTAAAAGCGACC